>NZ_CP120983.1:4641999-4951466 GCF_030719215.1 Streptomyces sp. Alt3
ACGCCCGTCTCCTCTCACGCCTCGGCGAGGCGGATCGCGTACCGGATGCCTTCCAGTTCTCGACGCGCGCGCCGACAACTCCCGTCCATCCAAACCCTTTCGGGGGCCTTCGTGCGTTCCGGCCCCCAGCGTGCCTCCGTAGCTGCACCATGGGCCTGTACAGCCGTAGAAACCCGCGCAATTCCAGCTCGGTGGAGACGGCCATGACCTTGCATTTCATTGCGAAGGACCCCGAGACGAACGGTGATCACTGCCCGAGCGTCTGGTACGACGACGTGGCACAGGAGTTCGTGATTCAGGGCTGGAAAGCGGGTCCCGAGCTCGAGGCGAAGTGTCTGGAGACAGGCCCGATCCCGGGCAGTGAGGCAGTGGTCCGCCTTCCGGTCCGGATGACCGAGGTCCTGAAGGAGGCGCTCGGTGTCGCGGCCGCTGCCCCCGTTCGCTGAGCTCCTGGCGCAGTGCTCGACGTCGGCCGTGCACCTGGAAACCCGTGACGTCTACGCGGTCGACGAGGAGGACCAGGACCTGAAGGCATGGCGCGCAGGCGGGTTGGCGAGCGTCGAGGACCGGTCGGCGTGGTGGGGTCCGTTCCACGACTCGGTCGCTGACGCCGTGGACCGTGGGGTCACCGTCCAGCGGGCCCGGGCCGTGAGCCTCCCGGCGACGGAGTACATCCGGTTCGAGCACGCGTGCACGCCACGCAACGTCGAGGCGGGCGAGGACGTGCGGTGGCTCTCCCGTGACCTGGCGCTCGGGCTGCTCCTGCCGGCCCACGACTTCTGGCTCTTCGACGGCCGGCTGATCCGATGGCATCACTTCGCAGGTGACGGAACGCACCTCCGCGACGAGCTCGATGACCGCCTGGGCTTCGCAGAGCAGGCCGCGGCGGCATTCGCCGCGGTGTGGGACCGAGCCGTGCCGCATGCGGAGTTCATGCTCGACTGATGGCCATGTCCTCGTCAGCCCGCGCCCAGGAGGCGCGCGACCGGATAGCGATCCGGCTGCGCGGCCTTCGCTCCGACGCGGGCCTGTCGGGGCAGCAGCTGGCGGAGCTCACCGGCTGGCAGGGCTCGAAGGTCAGCCGTCTGCAGAGTGGCAGGTCGCAGCCGTCGGACGAGGACATCCGTGCGTGGTGCAGGGCGTGCGGTGCGGAGGGCGAGGCTGCGGACCTCATCGCATCCGCGCGTCAGGCGCACCAGATGTACACGGAGTGGCGGCGGGTCCAGCGGGCAGGCCTTCGTGGCGTGCAGCAGGCCCGTACCCCGTTGTACGAACGGACCAAGGTCATGCGGGTGTACAGCTCCAGCGTGATCCCGGGCATGCTCCAGACGCGTGCATACGCGACCGCGCTGCTCTCGGAGATCGCAAGATTCAGCCGCACGCCGGACGACTCGGCGGCTGCGGCCGAGGCTCGGGTGGAGCGGTCCCGAATCATCCGGCGCGCGGGCAGGCGCTTCCCGATCCTGATGGAGGAGTCCGTTCTCCGGCGGCAGGTCGGGAGCACGGAGACGATGACCGAGCAGCTGGGGTATGTGCTCCAGGCGGCGGCTCTGCCGTCAGTGACCCTCGGTATCGTGCCGTCGCGAGCGGCGGCGATGTGGCCTCTGGAAACCTTCACGATCTTCGACACGGAGCAGGTGGGGGTGGAGCTCTTGACGGCCGCCGTCACCATCACGACGCCCTCCGAGGTTGCGGAGTACCTGACTGCGCACGAGGAGTTGGGCGCGCACGCGGCCACCGGACCGGCGGCCTTGCGGCTGATTGCTCGTGCCGTCTCCGAGCTCGCGTAGAAACACGTAGAAACCCTCCCCCACCCCCGCCGGCCCGATCGTACGGTTTCTGTATTCCTCACCGAATGCGACGGGGGGCTTACCCGTGATGACCATCAAGGTGTACGAGGTGAACCGCGACGGCGGGGTCCGGGTGGTGCGCGAGGAGGCCGAAGTCGTGCCTCTGGCGCAGCCCATGGCCTCGTCCGTCCTGCCGGACTGCGCGTGTCCGCGCTGCTTGCGCACGGCACGCACGGCGCGGCAGCCGTGAAGTCGGTGCCACCCGAGGCCGGGCTCGCATCGCCGTGCCGGATCGGTGAGCACCGTGAATGTCCCGGGCCGGGCGAACTACGGCTTCCCGGTGCACCGATGTGGGAGCGCCCGATCGAAGTACATCGCTGCGCATGTCCCTGCCACACCCCATGAACCCGGCCGGGCGGGCCTTCCGCAACCGGCCGGCCTCACCCCCAGCGAAGGAGAAGCACGATGACCACCACACAGCAGGCCGACGATGGCAAGCACGGCGGCGCACCTTCCGACAAGCCCTGGACGCCGCCGCCCACCCCGCCGTCCCCGGACGGCAGCGGTCCCACGTACGGCCCGCGCCCATGAGCACGGCCCGCGCAATCCGCACGTACGCGGACCTGGTCCAGGATCTCGCCGATCGCGGGTTGCTCGATGCCCGCTGGCGGCGGGTCTTCGACGCCGTGCCGCGCAGCCGGTTCGTCCCGGCGGAAGTCTGGCGGCAGCTCCCCGACGGGTGTGAGCCGGTCGTCGGTACGGACCGCTGGATGGCCCTGGTCAACAGCGACGAGCCGGTCGTGACCCAGCTCGACGACGGGGCCGGGGACGGACCGGGTGTCGCGACCTCGTCGAACAGCCAGCCGTCGATGGTGGCCCGGATGCTCGGGCTGCTCCAGGTCGAGGACGGGCACCGTGTGCTGGAGATCGGTACCGGCACCGGGTACGTGGCCGCGCTGCTCTCCGAGCGGCTCGGCGACGAACGTGTCCACAGCGTCGAGCTGGACCCGGTCGTCGCGCGGCAGGCAGCGGCATTCCTGGTGGAGGCCGGGTACCGGCCGCATCTGCGTGTCGGGGACGGCGAGCAGCCGTGGCCCGGCACGGGGCCGGTGGACCGGCTGATCGCGACCTGCGCCCTGCGGTACGTCCCACATGCCCTCGTCCGGCAGGTCAGGGCGGGTGGGATCGTCGTCGCCCCGCTCGCGCGGGACTTCTGGTCCGGTGCCCTGGTCCGGCTCGACGTCCAGGAGGACGGCACCGCGCACGGGCCCTTCTGCGGTGGTGCGTCGTACATGCCCATGCGGGCCCATCGTGAGAGCCCGCATCAGGTCGACGGAGCGGGGGGCCGGGCTCGCGCCGCGGGTGTGGACCCGGCCCGGCTCCTCACGCTCGGATTCGCGCTGTACGCCGGGGCCCGGCTGCCCGGCGTACGCCTCACCCACCAGCAGACCGCCGACGGCGCCCAGGTGTGGGTGACCCGCGCGGACGGGGCCGCTGCCACGGCCGAGACCGGAGGGGACGTCCGGCAGTACGGCCCCGGGCTCCTCTGGGAGGACGTCGAGCAGACCTGGCTGGAGTACGAGGCCCTCGGCCGGCCCGGCCACGACCGGTTCGGTCTGACCGTGACCGACCGGGGGCAGCGCGTCTGGCTCCGTGATCCGCACTCGGTGATCGAGCCCGTCCGGACCTGAGGCCGGACGGCCTGAGGTCCGGACGGGCCCCGGTGCGTGTCAGGGGTTGTTGAAGACCACCTCGGGGTTGCCCGGCGTGGGCCCGTCCAGGAGGGACCGGTGCAGGCCCTTCAGGTGCTGGTCGAGGAAGGCGGCGACGTAGGTCCGGGTGATCCGTACCTGCCGGTCGGTGGTGAGCGTGACCGAGGGGTCGAGCGTCACACCCATCCGGTCCTCCAGGACGGGTATGTCCGTGAAGCTGGAGTGGCCGGAGCCCTCGACGCCGAGCCAGCGCTTCCAGCCGTCCAGCCGCTGCCAGCCCTGGTTCCAGGAGGTGTCCGGGCTGCCAGGGGAATGGAACGTGGTGCCCATCATCATGAAGGGACGCCCGCCGAGGCCTGTCGCGGGGATGTCCTCGAAGAAGGTGCCGTCCATGTTGATCCCCGCGTCGAAGCGGGAGTCGGCGAGCATCGCCGACGCCGCCGCGCTCCCGCCGATGGAGTGGCCGGCCACGGCGACCCGACGCCGGTCGATCACGCGGGAGTTCTTCCAGGCGGGACGATCGCCGGTCAGCCGGTCGAGTACGAAGGAGAGGTCGGTGGCCCTTCCGGTGGAGACGAGCCTGCCCAGTTCCTTCCGGGCCTCCTCCGTCGGTGCGGACTTCATCTTCTCGCAGGCCACGCAGGTCAGCAGCCGGCCGTCGGGCAGCTCGGTCCCTGCGGACTCGTAGGCGTGGTCGACGCTGGCGACCACGTAGCCGCGGCTCGCCAGGTCTTCGGCGAGCGAGGTCACCGTCGCCCGGGGGTTGCCGAATCCGGGAGAGAGCAGCACCAGGGGGAAGTGCCCGTGGAACGTCCGGGCGCCGAGGCGCGCGTGGGTACCGAGCGAGCTGAGCGCCGCCGGTGGCACGGTGTCTCCCAGCCCGGCGGCGGCCAACACCAGCCGGGCTTCCCCAGCGCTCATGTAGGGAGCGGCCGGGCCCCGCCGCCCGGTGCCGGCGGGGTAGTAGAGGGACACCATCAGCTCCCGGCCCCCCGCCTCCGGGACCCAAGGGTCGGCCCGGTCGTGGTCGGTGAGGTGCAGGACCTCGGTGCCGACGGCGTACGGGCCGGTCGGGCGGGGCAGTTCGAGCGTTTCCGCCGAGGTGGAGGCCCGCGGTGCCGGTAAGGCGTGTGCGGTGGCGGCGGGCGCGGCGAGCAGGAGCAGGGCTGACAGGGCGGTGACAGCGGTCCGTCTGCGGAGTCTCATCGTCATGCCAGGGACACTAGGGAACGGAACAGGGCGAGGGCATCGGCCTGAGGTGTGACCTCCGTGGGGGACCTGGGGCGTACGGGGTGCGCCGGGAGGGTCCTGTGGGACGACTCCCGGCCAGGGCGGCCCGGCGGTTCTCCTTACGTACGGCGGGCCACAGGGCCGCGCCGTACTCTTACCCGGGGGAGCAGCGCAGTGGGGGCGGGAGGGACGTCTGACGTGAGTGCAGTGAAGAGCAAACGGATGCCGCGCGCGGTGCGTGAGCAGCAGATGATGGACGCGGCCGTGCGGACGTTCGCGCAGCGCGGGTACCGGGCCGCTTCGATGGACGAGATCGCGGAACTGGCCGGTGTGTCCAAGCCCTTGGTCTATCTGTACCTGAACTCCAAGGAGGAGCTCTTCACCGCGTGCATCCGCCGCGAGTCGAAAGCGCTGGTGGAAGCCGTGCAGGCGGGGGTGGAGCCGGGGATTCCCGCTGACCGGCAACTGTGGTCGGGGCTGCGGGCGTTCTTCACGCACACGGCGGAGAACCCGGACGGCTGGGCGGTGCTGCACCAGCAGGCGAGCTCGCACGGGGAGCCGTTCGTCAGCGAGGTGGGGGTGCTGCGCAAGGAGATCGTTGCGTTCGTGACGGGTCTGATCGGTGCGGCGGCGCGTGAGGCGCACCGTGATCCCGCGCTGCCCGACCGGGATGTGACGGGGCTCGCGCAGGCGCTGGTGGGGGCGGCGGAGGCGCTCGCCGGATGGGCGAACGTCACTCCCGGCGTCTCGGCCAAGGAGGCCGCCACCACCTTGATGAACTTCTCCTGGGCGGGGCTGGAGAACCTCATGCACGGGCGCGGCTGGCAGTCCCGGGGGGAATGAGGGGTCACTCCTCCCGGGTCACGCTGCCGGTGAGGTGGACGCGGCTGCCGCCGCGCACCTGGAAGGCGGTGCCGTCGGCGGCGTAGGTGACGGTGGAGGGCAGCGGGACGGGTGCCCTGAAGTCCGCCCGCACGGAACGGATCCGGCACGGTCCGCCCGTTACGGTCCCGCTCCCGGCCTCCGCCAGGCAGCGGGCGACGGTCCACATGCCGTGCGCGATGTGCCGGGGGAAGCCGAAGAGCCGTGCCGTCACGGGGTGCAGGTGGATGGGGTTCCGGTCGCCCGAGGCGGCGCCGTAGCGCCGGCCCAGGTCCGCGGGGAGCCGCCACTCGGCCACGGCGGGCAGCTCCGGCGGTGAGGCCGGGGGCGCCGACGGTGGTGTCGTCGTTCCCGTCGCGTGCCGCGACAGATAGCCGCTGCGGGACTCCCAGACGAGGCGGCCCGCGAGGCGTGCCTCGGTCACCATCGTGACCTCGGTGCCGCGGCGGTGGGGCGTCAGCCCGTCGGCGTACACGGTGATTTCGAGTGCGTCCGTGGGGTGCAGCGCCCGGTGGGCGGTGATCTCGATCCAGGTGTGGACCAGTCCCAGCACCGGCAGCGGGAAGTCGCGGGCCGTCATCAGCCGCATGGCGGCCGGGAAGCCCAGCACGTGCGGGTAGGTGATCGGCAGCGGTCCCGACTCGGCGAAACCGCACACCCTGCTGTACGCGGCGAGGGGGCCGGGAGCGATGCGTCCGGGCGGGAGCACCTCGCGGCCGGCGGGCAGCGCGGCGTCGGGCCGCCCCGCCCGCTTGAACGGGGAGGTGACGGCCCCGCGGACGAGGGAGAGGCTCAGGCCGGTCATGGGTCAGGCCCCCAGCAGGCTCTGGCCGCAGACCCGCACGATCTGGCCGTTGACGGCGCCGGACGCGGGCTGGGCGAACCACGCGGTGGTCTCGGCGACGTCGACCGGGAGCCCGCCCTGCGACAGGGAGTTCATCCGGCGTCCGGCCTCCCGGATGAAGAGGGGCACGGCGGCCGTCATCTTCGTCTCGATGAAGCCGGGCGCGACGGCGTTGACGGTGACGCCGTGTTCGGCGGCGGCGCGCGGGGCCAGCGAGCGGACCAGGCCGATGATGCCGGCCTTGCTGGCCGCGTAGTTGGTCTGGCCGTTGTTGCCCGCGATCCCGGCGATGGAGGCGGTGGCGACGATCCGGCCGCCCCGGTTGACCGTGCCCGCCTTCAGGAGCGCGTCCGTCGTGCGCAGGACGCTGTCCAGGTTGACGTCGATGACCGAGGCCCAGCGGTCCGCCGGCATGTTGGCGAGCCGGCGGTCGCGTGTGATGCCGGCGTTGTGGACGAGGACGTCCAGGCCGTCGGGTGCCGCCGCGGCGATCAGGTCGGCGGCGTCGGGTGCGGTGATGTCCAGCGGCAGGGCGGTGGCGCCCAGACGGTCGGCGGTGCGTACGAGTTCCTCCTGGGCCTGCGGGACGTCCAGGCAGATGACCCGGGCGCCGTCCCGGGCGAGTACGGAGGCGACGGACGCCCCGATGCCGCGTGCCGCGCCGGTGACCAGGGCGGTGCGTCCGTACAGGGGCGCCGCCCAGTCGGTGACCTCGCCGGGGGCGTCGGCGGTGAGCTGGACGACCTGGCCGCTGACGTACGCGGAGCGGGGGGACAGCAGGAAGCGCAGCGTGGATTCGGCCGAGGCGGCGTCCGCACCGGGGGCGAGCCGCACCAACTGCGCGGTGGCGCCCCGGCCGAGCTCCTTGCCGAGCGAGCGTACGAACCCTTCCAGTGCCTGCTGGGCCGCGGCCTGGTGGTGGTCGTCGGGCGAGGGCGCGGTGCCGAGGACGACGACCCGGCCTCCACCGGCGAGCGACCGTACGACGGGGTGGAGAGCGGCGTGCACGTCGGCGAGGCCGGCGGCCGTGGTGACGCCGGTGGCGTCCAGGACGACGGCGACGGGGCGTTCGGCCCGGGTGGTGACCTTCAGGCCGGTCGCGGCGAGCACCGGGCCGAGCGTGTCCGCGTGGGTGGAGTCACCTGCCGTGAGGTGCAGCAACGGCCCTTCGAGGGCAGGGGTCTCCAGGGTCCAGCGGCGGAGCGGCGCGGGCTGGGGCAGGCCGAGCCTGCGACTCAGGAAACGGCCGGGTGCGGTGCCGGTGAAGTGCAGATAGCGGTCGGCCATTGTCTGGACTCCTGCTCGGTCGTAGATTTACTCCAGAGTAAGGTTACTCAAGGGTCAGGAGTTGTCGAGATGAGTTGGTCGATTTGATCCCCCTCGCACTTCCGCAGCCGCGCAGGGTCGCGGTCATCGGCGGCAGTCGTATTCCGTTCGCCCGCTCCGACGGCCCGTACGCGCGGGCGTCCAACCAGGACATGCTGACCGCCGCGCTGGACGGTCTCGTCGAGCGCTTCGGCCTGCGGGGGCAGCAGGTCGGCGAGTTCGTGGCCGGCGCCGTCCTCAAGCACAGCCGGGACTTCAACCTGGCCCGTGAGACCGTCCTCGGCTCCGCCCTCGACCCGCGTACCCCCGCCTACGACATCCAGCAGGCGTGCGGCACCGGGCTCCAGGCCGTCGTCGCCGCCGCCAACAAGATCGCACTCGGCGCGGTCGACTCGGCGATCGCGGGCGGCGCGGACACCACGAGCGACGCGCCGCTCGGCGTCAACGACCGGCTGCGCAGGATCCTGCTGGAGGCCCGCCGGGCCCGGTCGACGGGCGCCCGGATCAAGGCGCTGGCCGCGGTCCGCCCCAGCCACCTCGTCCCGGACATCCCGCGCAACGCCGAGCCCCGTACCGGCCTTTCGATGGGCGAGCACGCGGCGGTCACGGCCCGGAAGTGGGGAGTGGCCCGCGAGGACCAGGACCTGCTGGCGGCGACCAGTCACCAGCGGCTCGCCGCGGCGTACGAACGCGGTTTCCTGGACGACCTCGTCGTACCCCACCTCGGTCTGGAACGCGACCAGAACCTGCGCCCCGGTTCCACGGTGGAGAAACTCGCCACGCTGAAGCCGGTGTTCGGCGCGGATCACCCCGACGCGACGATGACCGCGGGCAATTCGACACCGCTCACCGACGGTGCCGCCACCGTGCTCCTGGCGAGCGAGGAGTGGGCCGAGGCGCGCGGCCTGGAGCCGCTTGCCTATCTGTCGTTGTACGAGACGGCCGCGGTTGACTACGTCGCCGGTGAGGAAGGGCTGCTGATGGCGCCGGCCCACGCGGTGCCGCGCATGCTGGAGCGTGCCGGGCTGACCGTGGAGGACTTCGACCTCTTCGAGATCCATGAGGCCTTCGCCTCCCAGGTCCTCGCGACCCTCGCCGCCTGGGAGGAGCAGGGCCTCGCGCCCGTCGACAGGGACAAGCTGAACGTGGCCGGGTCGTCCCTCGCCACCGGGCACCCCTTCGCCGCGACGGGCGCACGGATCGTGGCGACCCTGGCCAAGCTCCTCGCGGAGCGGGACGCCCCGGGCAGGGGCCTGATCTCGGTCTGTGCCGCGGGCGGCCAGGGGGTCACCGCCATCCTGGAACGCCCCTGACCCCTGAGACCCGCAGTCGCATCCGTACGTGAACGAACCCGCGCACCCAGCAGCCGCCCCGGCGCCGGGCCCAGGGACGGGCCCGGCGCCGGACCCCATGTCGAGGAGCCGCTCGTGTCCACGCCCGCCGCCGTATCCGCCGCGCCCGCCGTTCCCGTCCTGGTCGAGCCGACCAAGGTCAGGGGGGCCGACGGGGCCGTACGTGAAGTGTCCGTGCCGCCGCTCGCACCCGTCGTGCGGAGCGGCTCACTCGCCGAGATCCCCTTCGACAACGCCCGGGAGGCCCCGTCCGAGGCGGTCCTCAGCCGTAAGCAGTCCGACGGCACCTGGCAGGACGTGACCGCCGCCGAGTTCGCCGCGGAGGTCCAGGCCGTCGCCAAGGGACTGATAGCGGAGGGGCTGCGGAGCGGTGACCGGATCGCGATCATGGCCCGTACGACCTACGAGTGGACGCTGCTCGATTTCGCCTCCTGGGCGGCCGGGCTGGTCACCGTGCCCGTCTACCCCACGTCCTCGGCCTTCCAGACGCGCTGGATCCTCCAGGACTCCGGGGCCGTCGCCTGCGCCGTGGAGACGAAGGAGCAGGGTCGGCTGGTCAGCCAGGAGCGACAGCAACTCGGGGACCTCGCGCACCTCTGGCAGTTCGACACCGGTGCCCTGGGCCGGCTGAAGACGCTCGGCAAGGACATACCGGACGCGCTCGTCGCCGCCCGCCGTGCAGCTCTCGAACCCGGCAGCCCCGCCACCCTCATCTACACCTCGGGCACCACGGGCCGGCCCAAGGGCTGCGCCCTGACCCACGGCAACTTCTTCGCCGAGGTCGACAACGCCATCGAGCTGCTCCACCCGGTCTTCAAGTCGGTGTCGAAGTACCCGGCGTCCACGCTGCTCTTCCTGCCCCTCTCCCACGTCTTCGGCCGGATGGTGGCGATCGGCTGCATGCGCGCCCGGGTCCGGCTGGGGCACGCGCCGTCGATCCGGACCGAGGACCTGCTGGAGGACCTGGCCGGCTTCAAGCCGTCGTTCCTGCTGGCCATCCCGTACGTGCTGGAGAAGGTCTACAACACCGGCCGGGCCACCGCCGAGAAGATGGGCCGCGCCTCGTCCTTCGACCGCGCGGCCCGTATCGCGCAGCGCTACGGCGAGGCCGTCGAGGCCGCCGAACACGGCACGGGGCCCGGTCCCGGCCTCGGTCTCCGCGCCGCCCGCGCCCTCTACGACCCGCTGGTCTACCGGCGCATCCGTGCCGCGCTGGGCGGCCAGGTCCGGTACGCGATCTGCGGCGGCTCCCCGCTGGGGCACCGCCTGGCCGCCTTCTACGCGGGGGCGGGCATCCAGATCTTCGAGGGCTACGGCCTGACCGAGACCACGGCCGCCGCCACGGTCACCCCACCTCTCAAGCCGCGTCTGGGCACGGTGGGCTGGCCGCTGCCGGGCACCGCCGTACGGATCGCCGACGACGGGGAGGTCCTGCTCAGCGGTGGCCAGGTCTTCCAGGGCTACTGGGACACGGAGCGCGGCCAGGCCGTCCCCGGCGTCGAGGGCGACTGGTTCCCGACGGGTGACCTGGGGGCCCTGGACGAGGACGGCTATCTCACGATCACGGGCCGCAAGAAGGACATCATCATCACCTCGGGCGGCAAGAACGTCACGCCCGCCCCGCTGGAGGACTGGCTGCGTGCCCACCCGCTGGTCAGCCAGTGCATGGTGGTCGGGGACAACCGGTCGTTCATCGGCGCCCTGATCACCCTGGAGCCGGACGGCCTCGCCCACTGGCGCCGGATGCGCAAGAAGGAGGACGTCCCCCTGCGTGAGCTCGTCCACGACGAGGAGCTGCGCGGCGCGCTCCAGCGCGCGGTCGACGAGGCCAACCGGCTGGTCTCGCGCGCCGAGTCCATCCGCAAGTTCACGGTCCTGCCGAAGGACTTCACCGAGGAGAGCGGACACCTCACCCCGTCGCTGAAGCTGAAGCGGGACGCGATCACACGGGACTTCGACGCGGAGATCGAGGAGCTGTACCGCAAGTAGCCCGGACCGGCGGTCGCCCCGCCGCTGCCGGGGAAGTGGAGGCGAAGGGGCGCTCCGGTGGCCGGACGGGGCGCCGCTCGCCTCGGTTCAGCGTCCAGCGGCGAGTTGGCGAGTTGGGGAGTTGTGGCCGTGATCCGGGCGCCCGGCTCCGCGTGACGGCCCCGGCCGCGCGCTCCACCGCATACCGTGGACCCGTCACGGACGACGACCGAGGAGCCCCCCATGCGGATCGCCACAACGATCTTCCTCACCGACGGGACGATCACGCCGGTGCGGCTCGCGCGCGAGCTGGAGCAGCGCGGATTCGCCGGGCTGTACCTGCCCGAGCACACCCACATCCCCGTCAGCCGGGACACCCCGTACCCGGCGGGCGGTGAACTGCCGCCCGAATACGGCCGCACGCTCGACCCCTTCGTCGCCCTCGGGCAGGCCGCCGCCGTCACCGAGCGGCTGGCCCTCGGTACCGGCATCACGCTGATCGCCCAGCACGACCCCATCGATCTGGCGAAGCAGGCCGCCACGCTCGACCACCTCTCCGGTGGCCGGCTGACGCTCGGCATCGGCTACGGCTGGAACGTGGAGGAGGCCGCCGACCACGGTGTGGAGTGGTCGACCCGGCGTGCGCTCGGCAGTGACCGGCTGGCCCTGATGCGTGCTCTGTGGGCGGAGGAACCGACTGCTTACGACGGTGCGTTCGGATCGGTCCGGGCGAGCCACGCCTATCCGAAGCCGGTGCAGAAGCCGCGCGGTCCGGTGAGCGGCCCGCGCACCCTGATCGGCGGGGCGGCGGGCCCGAAGCTGTTCGAACGGATCGCGCGGGAGGCGGACGGCTGGCTGCCGATCGGCGGGCGCGGGCTGTCGGAGTCCGTGCCGAAGCTGCGCACGGCGTGGGAGGAGGCGGGGCGCGACCCGGAGCATCTCCAGGTGGTGCCGTACGCCGTCCGGCCCGCGCAGGGGAAGCTGGAGTACTACGCGGAGCTGGGTGTCGAGGAGGTCGTCCTGCAGCTTCCCCCGGCCGAGGAGGCGGAGGTCCTGCGCGCTCTGGACGCCTACGCGGCGTATCTGTGAGCAAACCGTGGCCGATTAGGCCCTACCGTGATCCGTCGGCGCAACCGCCGACGCTAAAATCGCATCTATCACCTCCGGACATCGATGGTGCGGCCCGTGTGCGTGTGTGCTCGGCTGCCTGGGGAGCGGGAGCACGATGAACAGGCCGTTGCGGCACATAGCCATCTTCTGTGGGCTGCTGATGCTGGCTCTACTGATACGCACCAACTGGCTCCAGTACGCCAAGAGCGAGGAGCTGGCGACCCACGAGCACAACCGCCGGGTCAAGATCACGCAGTTCGCCACCCCGCGCGGCGACATCATCGTGGGCGGCAAGGCGGTCACCGGGTCGAAGCTGGTCGAGGGGACCGACTTCAAGTACCAGCGCACCTTCAAGCAGGGCCCGATGTACGCCCCCGTCACCGGCTACGCCTCCCAGGCCCAGGGCATGTCCCTCCTGGAGAAGACGTACGACAGCATCCTCAGCGGCCAGGACGAGCGCTTCGCCTTCCGGCACGCGAAGGACATCCTCACGGGTGAGGAGCGGCGCGGCGGCGGCGTGGTCACCACCATCGTCCCGAAGGCGCAGGAGGTGGCCTACAAGGACCTGACCGAACTCGACGCCAGGGGCGCGGTCGTCGCCCTCGAACCGTCGACCGGCAAGGTCCTCGCCCTGGTCTCGACCCCCTCGTACGACCCCTCGGTCTTCGCGGGCAACTCCTTCAAGGAGGGCGACAAGTTCCAGGCCCTCATCGACGAGAAGAGCAAGCCGCTGGCCAACCGCCCGCTGCGCGAGACCTTCCCGCCGGGCTCCACCTTCAAGATCCTGACGGCGGCCGCGGCCCTGGAGCACGGTGTGATCGACGACGTCGACGCGCCGACCGAAGCGGTCTCCCCCTACCCGCTTCCGTTGTCGACGAAGACGATCAGCAGTGAGGCCGGCGACGCGGCGTGCAACAAGGCGTCGTTGAAGGTGGCCATGCAGTTCTCCTGCAACAACGTCTTCCTGGACGCGGCCCTGAAGGTGGGCGACCAGGGGATGCGTGAGACGGCCGAGAAGTTCGGCTTCAACGAGGACGTCTACTCCGACGCCTTCGGTGACATGCTCGCCACGAAGAGCCTCTACCCGGACAAGCTCGACAAGCCCGGTACCGCCCTCACGGGCATGGGCCAGGGAAGCCTCACGAGCACCCCGATGCAGATGGCGATGGTCACCGCGGCCCTCGCCAACAACGGCAAGCTGATGCAGCCGTACATCGTGGACAAGCTGGTCGGCCCGGACCTCACCACCCTTGAGGAGCACGAGCCGCAGCTCAAGAGCGACGCCGTCTCGGAGGAGACCGCGAAGAAGATCCAGGAGATGATGGAGTTCACCGCCAAGGAGGGCAGCGCGAAGCGCGCCCTGATCGACGGTGTGACGGTGGGCGGCAAGACGGGTACGGCCCAGCGCGGTAACGACGTGACGAAGGAAGTCCCGTACGGCTGGTTCGTCTCGTACGGCAAGAAGGCCGACGGTCAGTCGGTGGCGGTCGCGGTGTTCATCGACCCGACCGCGATGGACATCTCCCGCTCGGACATCTCCGGCGGTGGCCTCGGCGGTCCGATCGCCAGGAACGTGATGAAGGCGGTTCTCGGGAAGTAGAAGACCCGGAACCGCCTCCCGACCGCCCGCCCGGCGCATCACCGGGCGGGCGGTCGCGTCATACGGCGGCGGGGCTTTCCGGCGCCACCGCGGGCGGTGCGGGGGCGTCCGGTGCGCGGCCACCCGCCCACCGCAGGGCCAGGGCCGCGAGCACGCCCGCCAGGGAGCCGACGAAGAGGGCGGCGGGCACTCCGGTACCGAGGGCCGACATCACGTGCACCGGTCCGTAGAGCATGGCCAGGCCCGTCGAGTCCACCGCCATCCGCAGCAGCTGGCCCGCCAGCAGCCCCATGACGGTCGCGCAGACCGACCCGGCCGCCATCGCCGGCACCGTGGCACGGGTCAGCAGTCCGGGGAGCCACCGCAGCGCGCACCACACCACGGCGAGCAGCAGCCCGTCGGCGGCGCGGTACAGCAGCCAGTCACCGATCGACGTACCCGCGGGCCCGGCCCAGCCGCCGAGCAGCAGCCACTGGCGCAGGAAGTCGCCGGGTTCGGAGAGCAGGGCCCCGGACAGGGAGACGGTCTGGATGCGCGCGGCGACCGGCTGGTACGAGAGGACGACCAGGGACACCGCCACGACCAGGGTCCCCACGGTGGCCGCCACCCGGGCGGCGCGCGCCGGGACGACGGCCCGGGGCAGCTCCCCGGCGCCCTTGGCGGTGATCCGGGCGATCAGCACGGTGACCACCGCGGCGACCAGGGCGAGGAGCACCAGGATCTGCCGTCCGGCGGTCATCATGCCGGCCAGCTGGGGCAGGAAGCGGTAACTTCCGCGCCCCTGCGAGGCGATCATCCACGGCGCGGACACCGTGACCGCCAGGGTCCCGGCCACCATGCCCCAGGCCCACAGCGCCAGCAGCGTGGCCGGCAGCCTCCGGTGCACCGGAGGCAGCCTGCGGACGAGGAGCAGCGCCCCCGGCACGAAGAAGGCGAAGACCGCGGCGAACCGGATCTGCATCGCGGTCCCGTACAGGGCGAGGTAGCCGGCGCCGGTCCCGCCCTGTGCCAGGGTGCCCAGCCGGACCGATTCCGGCGGATCGTACGACCAGGGGTTCAGCCAGTACTCCAGGTCGGCGACCGCCTTGGGGCCGAGCACCTGTGCCGTGCCCTGGAGATGCAGCGCGTTCACGCTCGCTCCCGCCCACCACAGCAGAGCCGTGAGGAGCAGCGCCCCCGCCACAGCCGGTACCGCCGCGCGTCCGTATGTCATGAACTGCCCCCGCATCGCTCGCAGACCCCGTGAATTCCCCGGGACCGGTGGGAGGTTACGGGGCGGTGGTCACGCGTGGATCACGGGCGTACGCAGTCCCGGGGGTCACGCGCACGAAAGGCCGGGCCCTCCACCCCTGATGGAGGGCCCGGCCCGTTTTGCGGGAGCCGAGCGGTGGACCGGTGGTCAGGACCGGGTCAGCGCTTGATCTCCTTGATCTTGAGCATCCGGGTGATGACCTTGTCGAGCTCGTCGTCCTGGAAGACGTTCTTCCAGTCGTCGCGGACGATCGACTCGCGCCCGTAGTCCATCGCGATCAGGCACGCGTCGGAGAACGGGTTCGAGCCCTTGAGGGTGTTGGCCAGCGCGACCTGCGTGTGGCCGAGGAGCATGGCGCGGGCCGCCTTCTCCGGGACGCCCACGGTGTGGACGGTCTCGTGGAGGGCCTCGGTCAGCAGGGCGCCGACCATGCAGGCGATCGTCTCGACGAGGGTCGGCTCCAGGACCGCGAGCTGCTTGACGGTCACCCAGTGCACCTCGACGACCGGGGCGTACATGGTGGAGATGACGGCCTCGGCGAGCTCCTGGGCGGCCGGGTCGGCGGACTCGGCGGCGGGCTCGAAGGAGGCGACGACCTCCTGCGGGGCGGCGATGCCGCCGAAGGTGTCCGCCCACTCCTCCTTCGTCGTGCGCTCCAGGAACACCGACGGGTGGCAGGGGTGCGCCACGGCGTTGTGCACGTCCGCGCGGCGGGTCAGCAGACCCGCGTACGCGGCGGCCGGGTCCAGGGTCAGCAGGATCGCGCCGGGCTTCATGACCGGGACGAGCTGCTCGGAGACCGTGCCGAGGACGACGTCCGGGACGGCGAGGATCACGACGTCGGCCTGTGCGGCGGCGTCGGCGCTGTCCGTCAGCTCGCGGCCCAGCTCACGGATGAGCTCCTGGCCCTTGGGGGAGTTCTCGGCGAAGAGGGTGGTGAAGTCGCTCTTGACCAGGTTGTTGGAGACGCGCTGGCCCATCTTGCCTGCGGCCCCGATGACGGCGACGGTCCTGGATCCGGTGGCCATTACTTGCTCCTCAGAAGGGTGTTGATGCTGTGCCGGGTCCACTGGTCCTCCAGGCGGGCGGTTTCCTCGAACTCGCCCTGCCAGGGGAGCCAGTGCTCCACGATCTGGTTGATGCCCCGCTCGTCCGGCCGGACCGTTGCGGTCATGTGGCCGTAGTCGAGAAGGCCCTCGCCGAGAAGGCAGCCGGCGAAGGTGAAGCCGACCCAGCCGTCGCGGCGGGAGAACGAGAAGTCCTTGACGTGGATGTTCACCACGTAGGGGGCGGTGGCCTCGACGACGTCCACCGGGCGTTCCAGCCGGGCGACGCTGTTGCCCGGGTCGAGGACGACGCCCAGGTGCGGGCTGTCCACGCCGCGCACGACGGCCAGCAGGTCGTCGGTGGAGACCTGTTCGTAGGTCTCCAGGCCGAGCGTGACACCTGCCGCCGCGTAGGCGGGGACCGCCTCGCCCAGGAGGGCGGTGGCCTCCGCGACGGTCGGCCGGTGGTCCGCGGTGTTCAGCATCGAGCGCACCAGGGTGACCCCCAGGCGCCGCGCGATGCGGAGATAGGCGGCGAGGTGCTCGGTGCGTACACCCCTGGTGCCCAGCTCCAGCGTGATGCCGTGCCCGGCAGCCGTGGCGCGCAGGGCGTCGAGCTGTTCGTCGTCGTACGTCTCGATCGGCGGGTAGTCGCAGATCTGGAAGACCTCGCCGCCCATCTCCCGGGTCTGCGCGAGCATCTCGTCGAGGGTGAGCGGGCGGGGGGCCCGGTCGGAGACGCGCCAGAAGAAGGCGTAGGTGCTCAGGCCGTAGGACATGCGAGGGCTCCTTCCAGCGTCTCGTCGAGAATGCGACCCACCGCTGCCGGGTCGTGGGCGAAGCGGCCGAGGAACAGCCCGTCGACGCCGGTGCCCAGTTCGGTGAGCAAGCCGGGGCCCGCGCTTCCGCCGTAGATCACGCGGCTGCCTGCCAGGGCGGGCTGGGTGGCGAGCCAGGCGGTGAGGGCCTCGCAGACCGTGCGGATGTGGTCGGGGGAGGCCGGCCGGGGCGCGCCGATGGCCCACTGCGGTTCGTAGGCGAGGACGACCGGGGCGAGGGGGCCCTCGTGGGACGCCGTGGCCAGGATGCGTTCGGCCTCGGCGACCGTGCGGGCGGCGGCCTCCGCGGGTGCCACCTGGTCGAGTTCGCCGACGCAGAGCACCGGGGTCAGCCCGTTGCGCAGGGCGGCGGCCGTCTTCGCGGCGACGACCGTGTCGCCCTCGCCGAAGAGCCGGCGGCGCTCCGCGTGGCCGACCTCGGCGTAGCGGGCACCGATCTCGTGCAGGTGGGCACCGCTGACCTCGCCGGTGTAGGGACCGGAGTCGTCGGTGGCCAGGTCCTGCGCCCCGGTGCGCACCTCCGTGCCGGCCAGGATCCCGGTGACCGGGACGAGCGCGGGGAAGGCGGGCAGCACGAACAGCTCGGCCGTGCCGCCGGTGACGGCGGGGTGCCGGGCGGCGAGGGAGGCGATGCTGCGGGCCCAGTTGAGGGTCTCGTGGTGGCCGAAGTACATCTTCAGGCTCACCCCGATCGTGACCCGGGGGCGCGCGGTGTTCTGCGCGGTGTTCTGCGCGGCGGGCATCAGGCTGCGGCTTCCTGCTGGTTCTCGTGGTCGTTCTGGTTCTCGTAGTCGTCCATCAGCGCGACCTTGGCGGCGGACGCCGAGGCCTCGTCGAAGCGGTACGTCAGCCACTCGGAGGCCAGCCGGCGGGCGAGCTCCAGACCGACGACGCGCTGGCCGAAGGTGAGGACCTGGGCGTTGTTGGAGAGGACCGCGCGCTCGACGGAGAAGG
Source organism: Streptomyces sp. Alt3 (assembly GCF_030719215.1). Classification (NCBI taxonomy): domain Bacteria; kingdom Bacillati; phylum Actinomycetota; class Actinomycetes; order Kitasatosporales; family Streptomycetaceae; genus Streptomyces; species Streptomyces glycanivorans. The sequence continues at coordinate 4,659,905 of NZ_CP120983.1, forward strand.
AGTCGTGGGCGGTGACGGCACGGACGCCCTTGACCTTGTTCGCGGCGATGGCCACCCCGAGGCCCGTGCCGCAGACGAGCAGGGCGCGGTCGGCCTCTCCCCGGGCGACCATCTCGGCGGCTGCGATGGCGACCTTGGGGTAGGCGGTGTGCCCGTCCGCGTCGACACCCACATCGGTGACGGTGGCGACGAGGCCGCTGGCCTCCAGGTCCTTCCTGAGGGCTTCCTTGTAGGTGTGGCCGGCGTCGTCGGAGCCGACGACGATGCGGAGCTTCTCGGACATCAGTGGTTCTCCAGGGTCGGTACGAACACGCCGTGCACGGCGCGGACGATCAGGGCGAGCGAGTGGGCTCCGGCGTCCGGGGTGCCGAGGCTCTTCTCGGCGTGCGGGCGGGCGCGGCCCATCCGGGGGAGCAGGTCGGCGGTGGCCTGCGCGGCGGCGGACGCGGAGTGCGCGGCGGTGTCCCAGGCGGTGGCCAGGGGCTGTCCGGCCCGGGTGGCGGCCGTGAGGGCGTAGGAGAAGGGGACGAGGACGTCGACCATGGTCTTGTCGCCGACCTCCGCCTTGCCCAGCTCCATCACGCCCGCCGACGCCTGCGCGACGCCGGAGGCGACCTCGGCGGCCGTGGGCCGTGCGGTGTCGCCGAGCGCGGTTCCGACGGCCCGGAGGATGACACCCCACAGGGCGCCGGAGGTGCCGCCGGCCCGGTCGGCCCAGGCGTCGGCAGCCCGGTGCAGAAGCGTTTCTGCACCGGCGCCGAGCGTTTCGGCGCGTACGGCCGCCTCGTACGCCCCGGTGGAGCCGCGCTGCATGCCGATGCCGTGGTCGCCGTCACCGGCGACCGCGTCGATCCGGCCGAGCTCGTCGGCGTGGACGTCGACGGTGTCCTTGAGGACACGCAGGGCGGCGAGCGCGGTGCGGGCCGCCTCGCGGGAGTCGTCGGTGGCGGGCGGGACGGTGTCCTCGGCTGTCTCCGCGGAGGGGTCCGGGACGAAGAGGTCCGCAGCTTCGACGGTGCCCTTGCGGTAGGCGGGGGCGTCGGCCGGGGCCGTCCACAGCGGCTCCAGCTCGTCGGTGAGCCAGCACAGGGTCAGCGAGACCCCGGCCATGTCGAAGCTGGTGACCAGCTCGCCGACCTCGGGGTCGACGGCCTCGACGCCGGCCTCGGCGAGGAGCTGGGCGACCCGGCGGTAGACGACGAACAGCTCCTCGTACTTCACCGAGCCGAGGCCGTTGAGTATCACCGCGGCCCGTCGGCCCTGCGGCGACCCGACGCCCTCGGGGAGTTCGCCGAGGACGGTGGAGACCAGGAGTTCTGCGGCCTCGTCGGCGGTCGGCACGGGCCGCTCGCCCATGCCGGGCTCGCCGTGGATGCCGAGGCCGACGGCCATGCGGCCCTCGGGCACCGTGAAGAGCGGGTGGTCGGCGCCCGGCAGCGTGCAGCCGGAGAACGCGACACCGAAGGAGCGGGTACGGGCGTTCGCCAGCTCCGCGATCCGTGTCACCTCGTCCAGCGGGTGCCCGGCCTCGGCCGCGGCGGCGGCCGTCTTGAAGACGACCAGGTCCCCGGCGACCCCGCGGCGCCTGTGGGCCTCGTCGGGCGATGCGCTGGACATGTCGTCCGTGACGCCGAGCGTGCGGGTGGGTATGCCCTCGGCGGTCAGCCGCTCGGCGGCCTGGCCGAAGTGCAGGACGTCACCGGCGTAGTTCCCGTAGGCGAGGAGGACCCCGCCGCCGGTCTCGGCGGCCCGGGCTACCTGGCGCACCTGGTGGGCGGAGGGCGAGGCGAAGACGTTGCCGACGGCCGCGCCGTGCGCGAGGCCCTGGCCGACCAGCCCGGAGAAGGCCGGGTAGTGCCCGGAGCCGCCGCCGACGACCACGGCGACCTGGCCGGGGGCGGTGCGGGTGGCCCGGACCACCCCGCCGGGGACCTGGCGGACCCTGCGGGGGTGGGCGGCGACGAAGCCTTCGAGCGCCTCGTCGGCGAAGGCTGCGGGGTCGTTGGACAGGCGGGTCATCAGCGAACCTCTGCGAGAGGGCGGCCGTGGTGCGCGCCGTGGTCCTTGGACCGCTTGGCGAGCCACAGCATCAGCGCGGCGGACATGAGCATGAAGGCCCCGACGAGGAACAGCGGCAGGTAGTACGCACCGCTGAAGTCCTTCAGCCAGCCGGTCACGTATCCGGCGGCGAAGCCGGCCACGTTGCCCGCGGTGTTGATCAGGGCGATACCGGCGGCGGCTGCCGCGCCGGTCAGGAACTGCGAGGGGACGGACCAGAAGACCGGCAGCGCCGCGAAGATCGCACAGGCGGTGACGGTGATGACGGCGACCGTGGCGGCCGGCGAACCCATGTAGAGGGCGAGGGGGATGGAGATCCCGCCCACGACGGCCGGTCCCGCGATGTGCCAGGTGTGGACACCGTGCCTGGTGGCGTGCCGGGACCAGAAGTAGAGGACGATCGCGGCCGGGAGGTACGGGATGGCCGTGATCAGGGCCTTGTCCATCACGCTGAACGTCGTGCCGAACTGCTCCTGGAAGCCGTTGATGATCGTCGGCAGGAAGAAGGCGAGGGCGTACAGGCCGTAGATGAAGCCGAAGTAGATGAGGGCGAGGATCCAGACGCGGCTGTTGGTGAAGGCCGCCTTCAGGGCCTCCTTGCCGTGGTTGGACTTCTCGTCCGCGCCGGTCTTGCCGGCGTTCTCGGCTGCGAGCTCCGCGGTCAGCCATTCCTTCTCGTCGCGGGTCAGCCACTTCGCGTCGGCCGGCTTGTCGATCAGGTAGAACCAGGCGACGACGCCCAGCAGGATCGCCGGGATGGACACCCCGAGGAACATGACGCGCCAGCCCTCCAGGCCGAAGAGCCCGTGCTGGTTGATGAACCAGCCGGCCAGCGGGGCGCCGATGACGGTGGTCAGGGGCTGTGCCAGGTAGAAGAGGCCGAGCACCTTCGTACGGTGCCGGGAGGGCACCCACTGGCTCAGGAAGAGGATCGCGCCGGGGAAGAAGCCGGCCTCGGCGACACCGAGCAGGAAGCGGAGCGTGTACAGCTGCTCGCTGTTCTGCACCCAGGTGAAGAGGAGGGCGACGACGCCCCAGGACACCATGATCCTGGCCAGCCAGCGCCGGGCGCCGAACTTGTGCAGTGCCATGTTGCTGGGCACTTCGAGAATGATGTAACCGATGAAGAAGACGCCGGAGGCGAAGCCGAACTGCGCCGCGGTGAGCGCGAGGTCCTGCCCCATGCCGTTGGGTTCCGCGAAGGAGACGGCCGTCCGGTCCAGATAGTTCACGAAGAACATCAGGGCCACGAAGGGGACGAGCCGGACCGAGACCTTCTTGATCGCTGATCTCTCGATCGCTGAATGCGCAGTGGCGCCCATGGAGACTCCTCGCTTGCGGACCGCTTTGTCCGGTTCTGTGTCTACTCCGGCAGGTGAAGGCGAACCGTGGAAGGTTGTGTTTCCGGCCGGTGAACAACTCCAAGCTAGCCCTGGATCCTAAATTGGTCACCAATTTACCAAAGTGACGTAGGTCGCTCCCCTGAGCTCTTCTCCTGGACCGATGAGCGCGTTATCGTCCGCCCGCTCCGGGGTTCCCCGGCCCCGTCTGATGTACTGGTCAGCGTGTCCACGCAGCCCGAAGCGCCCGATTTCACGTCACTCCTGCGCCCCGTCGTACGGGAGTCCTCGGTCAGTGAGGTGGCCAGGCGACTCCTTGATCATCTGTCCGAGGGGAACCTGAAGCCGGGTACGCGCCTGCCCGCCGAGCGCCAGCTCGCCGACGCCCTGGGCGTCGCGCGCTCCAGCGTCCGCGGGGCGCTGTCCGCGCTGGACGTCCTCGGCATCATCGAGATCAGGCCGGGCTCGGGCTCGTACGTCCGTGAGGGGACCTCGGAGTTCCTGCCGCGGGCCATCAACTGGGGCCTGATGCTCGGTCAGCGCCGGACGCAGGACCTGGTCGAGGTCCGCACCTTCATGGAGGGCATGTCGGCACGGCTGGCCGCCGACCGGGCGTCCGAGGAGGACGTCGAGCGGCTGGAGGCGCACCTGGAGCGGATGCGGGAGGCGGGGACGGACGTCAAGGCGTTCATCGACGCCGACATCGCCTTCCACCTGGAGACCGCGAGCATCGCCCGCAACACGGTTCTCAGCGACATCCTGCACTCCATCCGGGCGTTGCTCCAGGTGTGGATGGAGCGGGCGGGAGACATCGAGGGGACCGTCAGCGGGACGCTGCACGAGCACGGGGCCGTGCTCGACGCGATCCGGGCGGGGGACCCGGAGGGCGCGGACGCGGCGATGGCCGAGCACATGAGGCTCGCGAGCGACCGGCTGAGGCTCTCGCTGAGTGGGGACGACGAGTAGGCGGCGCGCAGGCGCGTAGGCCGGGTGGCGGCGCTCAGGCCCGCGACTGCCCGGGTGGTGCGGGTTCCTCCGCCGTCTCCGCCGGGAGACCGGCCGCCTTCGCCGGGAGGGGGTCCGGCTCCCCTCCCGGAGGCGTGGACTCCGCCGCCGGGGCCGGTCGTGCGGACGGGGTGGCGAACGCCTTCCGCCGCCCTGCTCCGCCCAGCAGTGCCGGCAGCTCGGTCAACGCGCTGATCCGCCAGTCCGCCGTCTCCACGACGTCGGGGTGGTCCGCCCACCAATGCCCGTACGGGCCGCGGCGGATGTGCGCCGCACGCAGCCCCGAGGACTTCGCGGGGAAGAGGTCGTCGGCGGGATGGTCGCCCACGTACAGGGTGGCCTCCGGCTCGGCGCCCGACACCTCCAGCACGCGGGCGAAGAACTCCCGGTCCGGTTTGGCGGCACCCCACTCCTCCGAGGTGACGACCAGGTCGGCCGGCAGGTCGAGGGCCCTCAGCAGCTCCCCGGCCCGGGCCGTCCCGTCGCCCGCGACGACGATCCGCAGGCCGAGCGCGCGCAGATCGGCCAGAACGGGCCGTACGTCGGCGTAGAGGTCCGTCTCGTCCAGGTACTCGCCGCGTCCGGCCGCCGCACGGGCGTGGAGGGCCTCGCCGACGTCCATCCCGGGACGCAGGACCCGCAGCGCGTCGGTGCGGTCGCGGCCCTGGGCGACGGCGGCGCCGACCAGCGCGCTGACCGTGTGCGGCGGGACCCCGAGCCAGTCGGCCCATGAGGCCCAGTGGCGGTCGTCGCGGACGAGGGTTTCGCCGGTGTCGAAGACGATCGTTTTCATCACCCCTCCGAGCCTAGGGGGCAAGTAGGGCATAACGGTCAAGGCGCCAGTGCCGGAGGGGTGGTTACGCCGGACTCGGGCCCTGGTCCGCGAGAGGCGGCACGCTCGTATGCTCGGATCATGACCGATCCTCAGCGCCCCACGACCAACGCCATGCGGCGCGCCCTCCGGCGGGCCCGCGACGGTGTCGCCCTCGACGTGGCCGAGGCCGCGGTACTGCTCCAGGCACGGGGGGAGGACCTGACCGACCTCGCCGCGTCCGCCGCCCGTGTCCGGGACGCGGGCCTCGAAGCGGCGGGCCGGCCGGGAGTGATCACGTACTCCCGCAAGGTCTTCATCCCGCTGACCCGGCTCTGCCGTGACACCTGCCACTACTGCACCTTCGTCACCGTGCCGGGGAAGCTCCGCAGGGCGGGGCACGGGATGTTCCTGTCGCCGGACGAGGTCCTCGACATCGCCCGCAAGGGTGCGGAAATGGGCTGCAAGGAAGCCCTGTTCACGCTCGGCGACCGGCCCGAGGACCGCTGGCCCGAGGCGCGGGAATGGCTGGAGGCCGAGGGCTACGACGACACCCTGGCGTACGTGCGTGCCATGGCCGTCCGGGTGCTGGAGGAGACGGGGCTGCTCCCGCACCTGAACCCCGGCGTGATGACGTGGACCGACCTGCAGAGGCTGAAGCCGGTCGCCCCCTCCATGGGCATGATGCTGGAGACGACGGCGACCCGGCTGTGGTCCGAGAAGGGCGGCCCCCACCACGGTTCCCCGGACAAGGAGCCGGCCGTCCGGCTCCGGGTGCTGGAGGACGCGGGCCGGTCCAACGTGCCGTTCACCACCGGCATCCTGATCGGGATCGGCGAGTCCTACGAGGAGCGTGCCGACTCCCTCTTCGAGCTCCGCAGGACGGCGCGCGCCTACCACGGCATCCAGGAAGTCATCGTCCAGAACTTCCGCGCCAAGCCGGACACCGCGATGCGCGGGATGCCTGACGCCGAGCTGGAGGAGCTGGCCGCCGCGATCGCCGTCGCCCGCCACATCCTCGGCCCCTCGGCCCGCATCCAGGCCCCGCCGAACCTCGTCGACGCCGAGTACGCCCTGCTGATCGGTGCGGGCATCGACGACTGGGGCGGCGTCTCGCCCCTCACCCCGGACCATGTGAACCCCGAGCGCCCCTGGCCGCACATCGACGAACTGGCCGCGCGCACAGCGGAGTCGGGATTCCAGCTCAGGGAACGCCTCACCATCTATCCGGAGTTCATCCAGCGCGGCGAACCCTGGCTCGACCCGCGTCTCCTCCCGCACGTGCGGGCCCTCGCCGACCCGGAGACTGGCCTCGCGAAGGAGGGCGCGATCCCGGCCGGGCTGCCCTGGCAGGAGCCCGACCAGGGCTTCAACGCCTCAGGCCGCACCGATCTGCACCGCACCATCGACACCGAGGGGCGCACCGGCGACCGGCGCGACGACTTCGACGTGGTCTACGGCGACTGGGAGGCCCTGCGGGAGGCGGCCGCCCCGGGGATGGTCCCGTCGAGGATCGACACCGACGTACGCCAGGCCCTGAGCCAGGCCGCCGACGACCCGACGAAGCTCACCGACGACCAGGCCCTCGCCCTGCTCCACGCGGACGGGCCCGCACTCGACGAGCTGTGCCGGATCGCGGACACCCTGCGCCGCGACGTGGTCGGTGACGATGTCACCTACATCGTCACCAGGAACATCAACTTCACCAACGTCTGCTACACGGGCTGTCGTTTCTGCGCCTTCGCCCAGCGGCGTACGGACGCCGACGCCTACACCCTCTCCCTGGACCAGGTCGCCGACCGCGCCGCACAGGCATGGGACGTCGGCGCGGTCGAGGTCTGCATGCAGGGCGGTATCCACCCCGACCTGCCCGGCACCGCGTACTTCGACATCGCCCGCGCGGTGAAGGAGCGCGTGCCCGGCATGCACGTCCACGCCTTCTCACCGATGGAGGTCGTCAACGGCGCGACCCGCACGGGCATGTCCGTCCGTGACTGGCTGGCCTCCGCCAAGGAGGCCGGGCTCGACTCGATCCCCGGCACGGCCGCGGAGATCCTCGACGACGAGGTCCGCTGGATCCTCACCAAGGGCAAGCTGCCGACGGCCGACTGGCTGAACGTCATCCGGACGGCGCACGAGACGGGCCTGCGCTCCTCGTCCACGATGATGTACGGCCACGTCGACCAGCCCCGCCACTGGCTCGGCCACTTCAGGACACTGGCCCGCCTCCAGCAGGAGACCGGCGGCTTCACGGAGTTCGTCACCCTCCCCTTCATCCACACCAACGCCCCGGTCTACCTGGCCGGAATCGCCCGCCCCGGACCCACCGACCGGGACAACCGGGCCGTCACCGCGATGGCCCGTCTCCTGCTCCACCCGCACATCACCAACATCCAGACCAGCTGGGTGAAGCTCGGTGCGGAGGGCGCCGCCGAGATGCTGCGCTCGGGCGCGAACGACCTGGGCGGGACCCTGATGGAGGAGACCATCTCCCGTATGGCGGGCTCCAGCTACGGCTCGTACCGCTCGATCCAGGACCTCGTCGCCATCGCCGACCTGGCCGGCCGCCCGGCGAAGCCGCGCACGACGCTGTACGGCGAGGTCCCCCAGGAGCGCGTCACCGCTGCGACGGCTTCGGACGGCCACCTGCCGGAGCTCCTGCCCGTGCTGGAGGGGTGAGGTTCGGCTCCGCGTTTCCCGCCGCCGCGCTTCCCGTCGGAGGCGGGGAGCGCGGAGGTGGTACACAAGCTGCACCATCGACACATGGCCTTGAAGCGGACAAATGTGTACGCGGACGATGCGGACCTCGCCTTGATCAAGGAGGCGGCGATCCGGCTCGGTGTGTCGGAGGCGGAGTTGATCCGCGAAGGAATCCACCGCATAGCGCTTGCCCGGCGGGTCTGGGACCAGCCGTTCGTGGAGGACGGGGAAACCTTCGATCTCGGTGGACCGGTGGCGCGAGAAGAAGTGCGTGATGTGGTCTCCGACGGATTCACCGAGCGTGAGAACCGTAATCGGGGTCATGCGGCTTGATCGCCATCGTCGACACGTCCGGACTGCTGGTGCTGTACAACCGCTCCGATCCTGACCACCTTGCCGCGCGCAAGGCTGCCGATCAGTGCGGTCTCCTCGTCGCCAACCCCCTCGCGCTCACCGAGGTGCACCAGGTCGCCACGGTCAGGGCCGGGCGCCGCGCCGCCGACGGCATCCTCCGATCCCTGACAGCTCGTACCGGAGAACTGCGCTTGGTGCTGGCTCCTCCGACGCCGGACATCCTCGATGCGGCGCTGACCGTACGGGCCCGGTACAGCTCGCTGGACCTGGATCTCGTGGACGCGGTGAATGTGGCGCTGGCGGCTGAGTACGACACCGACGCCGTTCTGACGAGAGATCTGCGGGACTTCAGGGTGCTACGGCCGCTTGCCGGGCGCTACGCCCATTTCAGGATCCTGCCGGACGATCTCTGAGCGGTGTCCATGTGACCCGGCCCTGCGGCTCAGTCCCCTTCCGTGCTCCCGCCCGCCGCCGTGGTGATCACGTCGTCCAGCACCTCCCGGGAGCGGCGCAGCTCGTCGATCTTGCGGTCGATGCGGTCGCGCTCCAGGGTCAGGTCGCCCACCAGGCGCGGGGTGGCGATCGCGGAGGGGCCGCCGTCCGTGTCGCGTACGCAGGGCAGCAGCTCGGCGATCTTGGAGCTGCACAGCCCGGCGGCGTAGAACTCCTGGATGCGGATCACGCGGTCGACCGCGCCCTCCGGGTAGTCGCGGTGGCCACCGGGGGTACGGTCGGCCTTCAGGATTCCCTGGGCCTCGTAGTAGCGCAGGGAGCGTTCGCTGACGCCCGTACGCCGGGCCAGCTCGCCGATCCGCATGATTGCCTCGCCTCCAGGACTTGAACCTGACACCGGTGTCAATTCTTACCGTTCCTGCATGACGAACGCATCCGCTTCCCCGCAGAAGCTCTTCGAGGCCGTCGCGCTCGGTCCCCTCACCCTTCCCCACCGCCTCGTGATGGCTCCGCTGACCCGGAACCGTGCCACCCCCGAGGGCGTGCCGACCCCGCTCATGGCCACCTACTACGCCCAGCGCGCCACGGCGGGACTGATCATCGCCGAGGCTTCCACCCCGAATCCGGTGGGGCAGACGTACCCGAACATCACGGCGATCCACAGCCCGGCCCACGTGGCCGGATGGCGCCGGGTCACCGACGCGGTCCGTGCGGAGGGCGGGCGGATGTTCCTCCAGATCCAGCACGGCGGGCGCGCCGGCCACCCCGACACCAGCGGACTGACGCCCGTCGCGCCCTCGCCGATAGCACTGCCGGAGACGATCCACACCCCGGCCGGGCGCGTGCCCTCGGTGGTGCCCCGCGAGATGAGTGAGGAGGACATCGCGTCCACCGTGGCGGACTTCGCCTCCGCCGCACGCAACGCGATCGAGGCGGGCTTCGAGGGCGTCGAGGTGCACAGCGCCAACGGCCATCTGCTCCACCAGTTCCTGGGCCAGGGGACCAACCGGCGGACCGACGCCTACGGCGGGCCCGTGGCCCACCGCATCCGTTTCGTCGTGGAGGTGACCGAAGCGGTGGCGGCGGCGATCGGCCCGGAGCGTGTGGGCCTGCGCATCTCGCCGTGGAGCACGGTCAACGGCATGGAGGAGGGCGACACCGAGGAGATCTACCCCGCGCTCCTCGGGGCCCTGGCGGGAAGCGGCCTGGCCTATCTGCACGTGGGGTACGCCGACCCGGAGGACCTCGTCTTCCAGCGGATCCGGAAGGACTGGCCGGGCACGCTGATGGCCAACCCCGTGCTGCCGAAGGACCGCATCCCGGACGACGGCGGCATCGCCCACGGCGAGCGGCTGCTGGCCGCCGGAGCGGACCTGATCGCGCTCGGCCGCCCCTTCCTGGCCAACCCAGACCTGATCCACCGCATGCGCACGGGCGCCCCGGTGAACCAGGTCCGGGACGCGTACATGATGTACGTCGGCGGGGAGACGGGCTACACGGACTATCCGACGCTCGACGCCGTGGGGTGAGCCGCTTGGGTGACGAAGGCTGTCCATGCGGGCGGTCAACTCGCCGAATCCGTTGCCCTCGACGTAGGCAACGGGACTGCCGTTCGGCTCCCACATCAGCCACAGGTGGCTGCCCATGAGCCCGTGAACGCCCGCGCCGAAGGGGCCGCGTCCGGCTTCGCGGTGCCGGCCGGAGCGGAGGCGGTGCTCGCGGACCCGGTGGCCGGGGAGCCGGCGGTGCGCTTCGCCCTGACGCGGACGGCCGAGTCGCTCAGGGACGCGCTGCGGGTCGCGGAGTGCGGGGAGAGGCCCGCGCCCGCCTGAGACGTGGATCACACGCGCCCATGTCACGTTCGGCCGGGGCCGCTCCGTCATGAGGGTGTAACCAGCCCGGCAGCAACGCATAGGAGCTCATGATGGAAGCGCGTCTGAACGTCTTCGGAAACCCCTTCGCGGCCACGTTCCTGAAGCACATCAATTCGGCGGGTATGGCGGTCGGCAAGTCGGCCGTTCCGGCGGCCACGCAGGAACTCGTGAAGATCCGCGCCAGTCAGATCAACGGCTGCGGATTCTGCCTCGACATGCACACCAAGGAAGCCGCCGAGGCCGGTGAGACCGCGCTGCGGCTGAACCTGATCGCGGCCTGGCGGGAGGCCACGGTCTTCACCGACGCCGAGCGCGCCGCCCTGGAACTGACCGAGCAGGGCACGCGCATCGCCGACGCGGCGGGCGGGGTCACGGACGAGGCGTGGGCCGACGCGGCCAAGCACTACGACGAGGACCAGCTCCTCGCCCTGGTGGCCCTCATCGCCGTGATCAACACCTACAACCGGCTGAACGTCATGACCCGGCAGTCGGCCGGGGACTACCAGCCCGGCCAGTTCGGCTGACGGTCCGTCCGCCGTCGGGGCCGCTCGCGCGGTCCCGGCGGACGGGGGCAGTGTCCGTGCCCGAGGTGGGCCGGGGCCCGGGAATTCCGTCCGGGATACATGCGGGGAAATGGCCCCGGATAACGTGAGGAATGCCGTTCAAAAGTGCTCCGTCGCGCTAGTCCGTACATAGCGTTCCGCCTATGAGCCCACCGTTCCCGTTCGATTACAGTGCTTGCGCAGTCGCACTGTGAGTCGGAGGAAAAAGGGGGCACGGTGACCACAGGGACCACAGCCGTCTGGGGCCGCGCCCAGCAGCAGGACTTCCGCGGCCGGGTACGGGGGTCCCTGCTCGGCGGGGCCATCGGGGACGCGCTCGGAGCGGGGGTCTCCGGGCTCACCCTGGAGGCGATACGCGCGACCCACGGCGCGGAGGGCGTCGCCGACTTCGTCCCGGTGCACGGCAGACGCGGTGCCGTCACCGCTGTCACCCAGCTCACGCTCTTCACCGTCGACGGGCTGATCCGGGCCCAGGTCCGCCGCGACACCGGAGCCTGGCACCCGCCCACCGACGTGCACCGCGCCCATCTGCGCTGGGCGGCCACCCAGAGCGCCTGGGGGCCCGACGAGCGTCGCAAGGACAACGGCTGGCTGGCCAGGGAGGAGTGGCTCTACACCCGCCGCGCCCCCACCAGGGAGTGCCTGGCCGGCTTCGGTGACTCCACGATGGGCACGCTCGCCGTACCCAAGAACCCGGCGGCACGGGACTCGGCCGCGCTCACCCGCTCAGCGCCCTTCGGGCTGCTCGTCGGCTGGGAGCCCCAGCTCGTCCTCCAGCTGGCCGTCGAGTGCGCCGCCCACACCCACGGGCACGCCACCGCCCAGCTCGCGGCCGGAGCGCTCGCCGTGATGGTGCACGGACTGGCTCGCGGGGAGACCCTGGACGGTTCGGTCCAGCGCACTCTGGCGCTGCTCGCCGAACGGCCGGGCGGCGAGCAGGTCACCGACGCGCTGAGGCAGGCGCTCGGCTCCGTACGCCAGGGGATCCCCGGGCCCGCCCTCATCGAGGCGCTCGGCGACACCGACTCCGCGGAGGAGGTGCTCGCCGTGGCGCTGTACTGCGCTCTGGTCGGCGAGGACATGCGTCACGGTCTGCGGCTCGCCGTGAACCACTCCGGGCCCTCCGCGGCCACGGGAGCCGTCTGCGGGGCCCTTCTGGGGGCGCTGCACGGCGAGACGGCGCTGCCGCCGGGCTGGCTGGCGGAACTGGAGGGGCGCTCGACCCTCCTCGAACTCTCCGACGACTTCGCGATGGAGATGACCCAGGGGCCGGCCCTGCACAGTCCCACCGCGGCCGCCCCGGGTTGGCTGGCCCGCTATCCCCGGGACTGAGCGGGCCCGACCGTACGGACGCCTCGGGGCGAGGGCGGGGAGAACAGGGATGGGCGGGCGCCGCCGCGCCCGCCCACCGTCCGTGTGACTCCCGCCTGCGCGGCGGGTCAGTCCTTCACGCCCTCCACGACCCCCGTGCTTCCGGGTCCGGACTTCTGCAGCGGGAGGGCCGCAGCCGAGGCTCCGCCCTCGGGGCCCCCGTCGTCCGAGTTGATCAGATCGATCAGCGCGTCGCGCTCCGGAGTGTCCTCGGGCTTGATGAACCCGATGGCGATGTAGAGCACGAGGGAGATCGCCAGCGGCAGCGCCACCTGGTACTGCAGGGCTACGTCCGTCTTCACCGAACCGTCGAAGTTGTAGTTGGTGAGGTAGAAGGCGAGCAGCCCGGCCGCCCAGCTGGTGAGCGCCGCGGTGGGCCCGGAACGGCGGAACCTGCGCAGCAGGCCCAGCATGAACGGGATCGCGATCGGGCCCATGAGCCCGGCCACCCACTTGATGACGACCGAGATGATGTCCTTGAACGTCGGCGAGTTGATCTGGGTCGCCAGTGCCATCGAGAGCCCGAGGAAGGCGAGGGTGGACAGCCGCGCGGCCAGCAGACCGCTGCGGTCGCTCCAGGTGCGGGCCGACTTCGAGAGGACCGGTGCGATGTCACGGGTGAAGACCGCCGAGATGGCGTTGGCGTCGGAGGAGCACATGGCCATCGTGTGCGAGAAGAAGCCGACGACGACCAGACCCAGCAGTCCGTGCGGCAGCAACTGCTCGGTCATCAGGGCGTAACTGTCGGACGCGTCGGGCTTCTTGGCCTCGACGAGCAGCGGGGCGACCCACATCGGGAAGAAGAGCACCGTCGGCCAGACCAGCCACAGCACGGCCGAGAGCCGGGCCGAACGGGTGGCGGAGCGAGCGGAGTCCGTGGCCATGTAGCGCTGGGCCTGGTTCCACATGCCGCCGTTGTACTCGAAGGTCTTGATGAAGAGGTACGCCAGCAGGAACGTCACCGTGTACGGGCCGGCCGTCGGGCTCGTGTGGCCCTCGGGCAGCTTGTCCCAGACCGTCCACAGCGAGCTGAAGCCGCCCAGCTTGCTCATGGCGATGAAGAGCATGGCCAGACCGGCGAAGAGCTGGATGATGAACTGTCCGAGCTCGGTGAGCGCGTCGGCCCACAGTCCGCCGACCGTGCAGTACACGGCGGTGATGGCACCCGTGATGAAGATGCCCTGGGTCAGGGTGATGCCGGTGAAGACGGAGAGCAGGGTGGCGATGGCCGCCCACTTGGCACCGACGTCCACGATCTTCAGCAGCAGACCGGACCAGGCCAGGGCCTGCTGGGTCGGGATGTTGTAGCGGTTCTTCAGGTATTCGAGCGGCGAGGCGACGTGCAGCCGCGAACGCAGCCGGTTGAGCCGGGGGGCGAAGAGCTTCGCGCCGATCCCGATGCCGATCGCGATCGGCAGCGACCAGGTCACGAAGGACGTGACACCGTACTGGTACGCGATCCCGGCGTAGCCGGTGAACATCACCGCGCTGTACCCGGACATGTGGTGCGAGATGCCCGACAGCCACCACGGCATCTTGCCGCCGGCCGTGAAGAAGTCGCTGACGTTGTCCACGCGCTTGTGCGACCAGAGTCCGATCGCGACCATCACACCGAAGTATCCGATGAGCACGGCCCAGTCGAGACTGTTCATGTGCCCCCTCCAGGGGTCCGCCTTGTGAACGGGAACGCACTTCGTCAGTACGGCCGTTCAGCGGGATCCCCGTGCGGGAACGGGGACTTGGGGGATTGAACCGCTTGTCCGGGTCCACGGTCAAGGATTTCTTGGTCAGGGATGTGAACGCAGATCAGCAAGGCGAACGATTTTACGTGTTCTTGACCTTGCGGGGCGTTGTCGTGAGCGTGACCACGGCCACACGATGAGCGAGCACTTCGTCAGGCTGTGCAGAGTCCGACGCGAGCAGGAACGCGCGGACGCAGGAACACGGAAACGCAGGAACGCCCGAGAACGCAGAACGACCGCACGGGATGCGGGTCCCGTGCGGTCGGAGAAAGGGGAAAGCTGCACGACGTGACTGACGCACCGACGGCGCCGAGCGCGTGGTCGGTGTCGATCGCTGTGGTCGTGATGTGTGCGTACGTCGACGGGTGGCGCCGGCCCGGGCGGGAAGCCGAGCCCCCTCGGCCAGGACGGCGGGCCGGTCGAGAGGGCTCCTGACGGTCGTGTGCGGCGACCGGACGCAGCGCGGATCCGAGAGGTCGACGTATGCGTCAGGCGTTGATCGAGCCCGACGCGACGTCACTCACGAAGGTGTTCCACGCTCCGGACACGAAGGAGAGCGAGGGGCCCTCGGGCGCCTTCGAGTCGCGCACGGCGATGGCCTGTGTGACGGGCGACTTCACTTCGACGCACGCACCGTTGCCGCCGGAGTACGACGACTTCGTCCAGTTTTCCGTAGCACCCTGAAGAATGGCCATGTTCACTCCGGTTCAGAGAGTTGATGTGAGTGGCACCAACTTCGTTCCTGTTGGCGTGATCGACGCTACTCGCCAACATCGCTTGGTGGTGCAGCCGTTCACTCGACCGGATGGCATATTCCGTGCAGGTCTTCCGCTGTGAGGTGGGGGCGGTGTATCTTCCCGCTCCCACCTCACCTGCATCACAGCATTTCCCGCACATCAGCCCTTGTCGGACTGTCCTGTTCGCGTTGGTGACACCGGACTCTCAGCGGGTGTAGCCCTTGGCGATGTCGCCGATGAACTGGCGGGTCTGGTCCACGTTCAGCGCCTGCGCCCGCAGGTGCTCGTACATGACGCTGTAGCGCTGCACGTCGTTCGCCTTCTCCAGGTAGAGGTCGCTGGTGACCCCCTCGATGTACACGACGCTGGAGTCCGCGGCGTCGGGGAACTCGAGAACGGCGTACTGACCGTTGATGCCGGGGTGGGCGCCCATCTCGAAGGGCAGCACCTGCACGGTCACGTGCGGCAGCTTGGACTGCTCGACGAGGTGCTCCAGCTGTTCGAGCATGACCTGCTTGCCGCCCACCAGCCGGCGCAGGGCGGACTCGTCGATCACGGCCCACAGACGCAGCGGGTGCTCGGGCGCGTTGACGCGGTCCTGGCGGCGGGCCCGGACGTTCACCCGCTTCTCGATGTCGGACGGCGGAGCCTCGGGCAGGGCGCCGTTGATCAGCGCCTCCGCGTAACTGCGGGTCTGCAGCAGCCCCGGGACGATCTGGGGTTCGTACACCCGGAGGGACTCGGCGTCCGTCTCCAGCCCGATGTACACGCTGTACGGGATGTCGCCGAAGGCGTGCCACCAGCCCTGCTGGCGGGAGTCCTTCGCCATCTGCATCAACGAGTCGACGACCCGGTGGTCCTCGACCTCGTAGACCCCGCAGAGGTCGCGTACATCGCGCTGGCTGATGGAACGGCGGCCGTTCTCCAGACGGCTGATCTTCGACTGCGAGACCAGCAGCCTCTCCGCGACCTCCTCGGCCGTCATGCCCTTGATCTCGCGGAGGCGGCGCAATTCCTGACCCAACCGGCGTCGTCTGACGGTGGGATTGACGTTGGTCGGCACGGGAACGGCACCTCCGGGCTATGCAGCTCTTGTAGCTGTGTGTATCTGCTGCTCAGCAGATTGCCACCCGGGCCCCCGGGCGCGCTGGGAAATCGTCACACGCAATGACGGCACGCAAGAGCGCGGGGCAGCCGGTGGATCCGGCTGCCCCGCGCCTGGTGCGGCTCCCGAACCGGGTCATGGGGACGTCGGTGCGGCGGTATTCGGTACCCCGCGCAAGTGTCCGCGCGGTCGTGCTGTCAGTGGACGGAGGTGTGCGCCATGCTGCCGCGGTGAGCTTGCGCTTGCGGCTGCAACGGCACGCCTGCCGCCTGCTGATTACGGCGCGGCTGGACGGCCACACCGTTCTGGACGTCCATCACGGCATGCGCCACGAGTCCGCCCATAGGGTCATGTCTGATCAGGTCCCGGAGCCGGGAGCGCGATGAACGCCCCTCGTTCCCGGGGTACAGGTGCTTGCCGAGTCCGACCGCGTGGGCCAGTGCGGCGAGCGCCGCGGTCCGCGGGTCCGGTGGTACGCCGGTGCGGATCGCGCTGTCCAGCCGGGCTCTGATGTCCCTGCTGATTGCCGTGTCCGTCGCCTGGTAGCGAGTCGTCGGCAGCACTCCGCACATCTGGCCCGCCACGGCATGAACCATGCCGCACCGCTCCAGATGAGCGAGGTAGATCTGGCGAAGTCCCAACCGGGGTCCGCCGATCCAGTGGACCGCCCGAACCGGGCTGCCACGACGGCGCAGCAGCTCCAGTGCGGAGTCCAGAGTCGGATCTCCTGTCGGCCGTGGCATCACCACGGCGATACGATCCCCGTCAGGGGCTATCCGTCCTGCCAGAGCCAGCTCCACTAGCTGTGCCCCGGCCAGGCCGAGGTCGAGCGACTGCGGCTGCGCTGTGGTACCCGTGGTCGGGTCCAGAGCGAGCAGCAGAAGCTCCTCCGGAATTGTTCTGCGGCTCCTGCCCATCCATGCCTCCCCGCGTGGATGAGTGACAGGGTGACCCCTCTCACAATGGTCTGTCGAGGGTGCCTGGGTGCTTTGTGAGGGAACCGTTAGCTATGTCGTTCTCGTCTAGCGGCTCGGCCAGGGGTTCACACAGGACACTGGTAGATGGTTCGGACACGGTGCGGGCGTGACCCCGCGGCTCTTCAGGAGGTATCGGTGGCGGGCGAGTCCCCCGGCAAGTCGGATCAGCGGAAGTCGTCGGGGACGGCTGAGGAGCGCGATCCGCGCTTCGCCGTGTTCCGCGAACCGGTCGCTGAGGCGGACGGGCACACGGCGGTCGGGAAAGCGGCGGAAGGGTCGGCGGACGCCGGGACGGACAGCGCGACGGCGGTCTTCCGTCTGCCGCCGTCCGCGAAGGCCGAGGCGTCCGAGGACGCCTCCGCGTCCGCGAAGGGCGCAGAGGGCCCTGGAGGGGCCTCCACGCCCCAGGAGGGCGCCTCGGCACCCTCCGAGGCGGACGACGCGACCGGGGGAGCCCCCGAGGCGCCTGGAGCGCCTGCGGGCGCGGCTGGACCGGGCGAGGCGGCGAAGCCGGAGCCGGTGGCCGATTCCGGTGCCGGTGCCGGTGCCGGGCCTGAGGCGGAAGCCGAGGCCGAGGTCGACGCCGTGCCCGAGGGCGACGAGGAGCAGGGGGCCGGTGCCGCCGATTCCGAGCGGGCCGCCGACTCCGGGCGGGCTTCGGACTCCGATCCCGTCGGCGACTCCGGGCGTGAGGAGGCCGCCGAGGCCGCTTCGGGCGCTGAGCCCGAGGCAGGGTCGGACACCGCGCCGAAGCCGACGGACGCGCGGCTCCGCGCCGCCGTGGCCGCGTGGGTGGCGACCGGGCCCGACGAGGAAGCCGCAGCTCAGGACGGCGATCCCGAGGACGCCGACAAGGCGCCCGAGGCTGACGCCGACCCGTCCGGGGCCGACGGCAAGGCTGCCGACGGAGACGGTGCGGCCGTCACCGACGAGAAGGCGACGAGCGACGGCGGGGCGACGAAGGCGGCTGCCGACGTGACGACGCCGGACACCGACGCACCCACGGACGCCGACGCCGCTGCCGACGACAAGCCGTCCGCCGGTGCCGCCTCCAAGGGTTCCGCCGAAGCCGAAGCCGAAGCCGAAGCCGACAAGGCTCCGGCCGCCGCCACCGCGGCGCCCGCCCCCGTCGGCGGTCCCCGGGTCCCGAAGACCCGCGAGGAGGCGACCCCGGCCAAGGAGCCGGAGTCCGCGTCCGACGGGCGAGGAATCGATCATCCGACCGCCGTCTTCAAGGCGCCGCGGGCCGAACAGCTCGACCAGCCGACGACCGCGCTGAAGCTGCCGGCGAAGGCGAAGGCGCAGGCGAAGGAGCCGGCGAAGACCGAGGAGCCTGCGCCGGAGAAGGAGGCCGAGCGGAAGCCCTCCTGGGCCTCCAAGGTCGCCGGGACCACGGAGGCTCCCGAGACCCCCGCGGAGCGGACGAGCAAGTTCGTGCCGCTGCGCTCGGACGACGTACGCCCCGCGGCCGTCGTCGGACCGACGGTCACCCCTGACGTCGCCGCGCGACCCGGCACGCCCGGGGCTCCCGGTGCAGGTCTCGTCGAGGCCGAGCGGACCCGGCAGCAGCCCATGCCGCCCAGGCCGCCGCTCGACCTGCTCGCGGAGCTCACGAACACCCCGCCGCCCCCGGAAACCCCGGTCCGTACCGCGGTACGGCGGGTCAAGATCTGGACCCCGCTGGTCCTGCTGCTCCTTGTCATCTTTGCGATCGCGCAGGCTGTGCGGCCGCTGCCCGACCCCGTGCTGACGCTCTCCGCCGACCCCACGTACACCTTCGGCGGCGAGAAGCTGGACATGCCGTGGCCGGAGGAGGGCCAGGGCGCCGTCGAGGTCGAGGGCGTCGGCACCATCGGCACGTACGGCAAGGAGAAGTCCGCGCCGGTCGCGAGCGTCGCCAAGATCATGACGGCGTACGTGATCCTCCAGGGGCACCCCATCACCGGTAAGGAGAAGGGGGAGCAGATCGAGGTCGACGCGAAGGCCGGCGAGGAGGCGGACCGCCCGGACGAGTCGACGGCGCCGATCAAGGAGGGGCAGAAGTACACGGAGCGCCAGATGCTCCAGCTCCTGATGATCCCCTCCGGCAACAACGTGGCCCGGCTCCTCGCCCGGTGGGACGCCACCACCGAGAAGGCGTTCGTCGAGAAGATGAACGCGGCGGCGAAGGACCTCGGGATGACGAACTCGGTCTACACGGACCCGAGCGGTCTCGAGTCCACCACCCGGTCCACCCCGGCCGACCAGCTCAAGCTGGCCAAGGCGGTCATGCAGAACGATGTCTTCCGGGAGATCGTGAACATGCCGCAGGCCGAGATCCCGGGCATCGGCAAGATGATCTACAACAACAACAACATCCTGCTGGAACCGGGCGTGAGCGGCATCAAGACCGGCTCGTCGACCCCTGCGGGCGGCAACCTCGTCTGGACCGCCGAGACGATCATCGACGGCAAGTCCCGGCGGATCATCGGAGCGGTCATGGGCGCCGACGTCGACGGGACCCTGGACGCCAAGCTGCAGCGCGCCCTGCAGAGCAGCCTGGCGCTGATCCAGACCGCCCAGGACGGCGTCGACTCCGCCACCGTCGTCAAGAAGGGCCAGGTCGTCGGCTACGTGGACAACGGCTTCGGTACCCGCACCCCGGTGGTCGCGACCAAGGACCTGAAGGCCGTCGGCTGGGGTGGCCTCGAGGTCGACCTGAAGCTCACGGACGGCGGGAAGACCCCCGCCCACGTGGCGGAGGCGGGCACCGTCGTCGGTGAGGTGACGGTCGGCACGGGCACCGGCAAGGTCTCCGCCCCCGTCGCCCTCCGGAGCGCGATGACGGAACCGGGCTTCGGCGACAAGCTCACCCGCATCGGCTGACCGGCTCTCGGCCCCCGTCGGCCCCTGCCCCCGCCCTCGCGGGGGCAGGGGCCGACGGCGTCGTGGGACAGGGGATGTCGGCCGATGGGGCAGCGCCTTGTCCGTCGACGGGGCAGCGCGTAGAAATTGCCGCGTGCTAGCGTCCCGAAAGCAACGGGCGGGCGCCGGGACGCGTCCTTCCGGGTACGACGGATGAGGTCCGTGCGGTACGAGGACGGTTCGGCAGGCCCGGGCGAGGACGGGGAGAGTCGCAGTGACCACCGCTGAGCCGACACGGGCGAACACAGGCCCGCCGCCGTCCGCCGAGAGCATCTCCGTGCGGATCCCGGCCCAGGCGGACGGAGGGGACGGCAAGGACCCCGACGTCTCGATACGGAGCCGTCTGCGGCGCCATCCGGTGCTGCTGACGACCGCGGTGGCCGCCGCCGTGCACCTTCTCTGGTTCTTCTTCTTCGCGAACAGCGGTGGCGACATCGCAGCCCAGGACGCCTGGGCCGAGTTCGTCGGCCGTCACCCCGGCACCGCGTACAACCTCGCCTGGTACGGGGGCATGCACCCGGTCTCGTACAGCGTGGTGTCGCCCTACCTGATGTCGGTGCTCGGCGTCCGTACGACGATGATGGTCGTCGGCACCGTGTCTTCGGCGCTCACGGCCCTGATCCTGGTGCGGGTGCCCGCCGTCCGAAACCCCCTGGCGTGCGCACTCGCCGGAGTCTTCGCCTACCTGTGCAACGCCCTGTCGGGCCGTGTGACGTTCGGGCTCGGCATGATGTTCGCGCTCGGTGCCGTCGCCGCGGTGTTCTGCTGGCCCCACCGCTGGCGCTACAAGCGGTGGGCGAAGGCCGTCGTCGCCGCGCCGCTGGCCGGGCTCGCGACGGCGGGCAGCCCGGTCGCCGGGCTCTTCCTCGGTGTGGTCGCCGCGGCCCTCTTCCTGAACAAACGGCGCCCCGGGGCGTACGCGCTGGGTCTGGCGCCCGTCGCGGTGGTGGTCCTCTCCGCGTGGCTGTTCCCGTTCTCGGGCACCCAGCCGATGGCTCTCGGGACCCTGTCGCTGCCCTTCCTCTACTCGGTCCTCGTCTTCTTCCTGGTGCCCCGCGACTGGCACACCGTGCGGACGGCCGCCGCGGTCTACGGTGCCGGGACGCTCCTGACGTACGTCGTCGACTCGCAGATCGGCTCGAACGTGTCGCGGATGGCGATGCTGTTCGCCGGGGTCGTCCTGCTGGCCGCGCTCCCGTACACGGCGCCGCGCACCCGGCGCTGGTACGCGCTGATCGTCGTCTTCGCCGGGCTGAACTTCTGGATCGGCTTCAAGGGCGTCGACGACATCGTCCGCACCGCACCCGCCGCGTCCTGGAACCGCGAACTGGCCCCGCTGGTCAACCAGCTCCAGAACGTCGGGGCGGAGCGTGGCAGGGTCGAGGTGGTCCCCGCCAGCAGCCACCGCGAGGCCTCCGCGCTCGCGCCGTACGTGAACCTGGCCCGCGGCTGGAACCGGCAGGCCGACATGAAGCGCAACCCGCTCTTCTACGACGACACCCTCGACCCCGTGAACTACCGCGAGTGGCTCGACCGCTGGGCCGTCCACTACGTGGTGCTGCCGACCGGTAAGCCCGACTCCGGAGGCGAGCAGGAGGCGGCGCTCGTCGAGAAGGGGCAGCCGTACCTGAAGGCCGTCTGGAGCGACGCCAACTGGAAGCTGTTCCGGGTCCTGGACCCGGTGCCGCTCGCCGACCCGCCGGCGACGGTGGAGAGGGCCGGCGACGACGAGCTGACGATCCGCGTGCAGACGGCGGGCCGTGTCCTGATCCGGATCCCGTACTCCCGGTGGCTCGCCGTCGTGGACGACGAGGGCAAGAGCGTGGAGCGTCCTCAGGAGACGGAGGAGTCCAAGAAGCGTTCGGCGGAGGACAGCGAGGCTCCGAAGAGCTTCACCAACGCCCACGGCTGCCTGATCAAGGTGGAGGAGGACGGCGACGGCGACGAGTGGACCGAGCTCCTGGCCCCGCGCGCGGGCGTCTACCGCCTGGCGGCGCCGTACCAGCTGCAACCGGGCACGCCTTGCCCCGAGGAACTGTGGCAATAGTGCGGGAAGTCTCCCTCCGGGCGGGCAGCACTGGCATGGTGTGCTGCCATGAGGTGCCAACATCACGGCGGTGAACGCACCGGTCCGCTGCCGGGCATGGTCTGTCCCCGGTGCGGTTCCGTGGAGCGCTCGCCGCACGGAAGCGGTTCCTGGATAGCCCAGGAGACGTTCATGGGCCGGGTCTCCACGCTCACCCGGCGGCGGAAGGCTCTGCTGGCGGCGGGCGTCGTGGTGGCCGTGGGAGGGCTGGCCGCCGCCGCGTCACTGCTCGCCGAGGGCGTTGGAGGGGCGCGCCCCGAGGCGGTGGGCCGGGCCGGAGCCGTGCCGGCACCGGTCGGTGGCGGGGCCCCGACCCGGATCGGGCAGGCCGGAACCGATGAGACGGAGCCGCCCGGCGGCACCGACCCCGTGGAGCCCGGCGACGTCACCCCGGAACCTTCCGCCACCACGGTCAGCTACCGCTTCACGGCGTGGGCCGGGCCCGGCTGCACCACGGGTGCCTACATGGAGAACGGGCGGTTCGAGAACGGCGACGCGGGCTGGTACACCGTCGAGTCGGGCGGTTTCGGGGAGAGCCCGTGCGACGGCCGGTTCAGTGCCCTCCCCATGTCGGGGAGCCCGGACCAGGACCGGGGGAGCAGCGCCGTCTGGTCCTGGTACCTCGGTGACGGCTTCCGCGAGTGCGCGCTCACGGTCTTCGTGCCGCGCAGTGTCCGGGACAGCGATGTGGCGGGCGCCCCGAGCGTCTACCGGGTGCTCTCCGACCCGCGCGACACGGACTCGGCGTACACGGGCTTCGCCGTGCGCCAGCCCGAGCACCGGGGTACCGCCGTCGACGTACGGAGCTACCCGGTCAAGGGGGACACCTTCGCCGTGCAGCTCGTCGACCGCGGCCGGGACTGGGGCGACGCGGAACTGGTGGGCGCGCACCACGCCGCGGCTCAGCTCAAGGCCTCCTGCCGCTGAACGCCGGCACCGTCCGGCGCCCCGAGGTCCCTGTCACCGGACGAACGCCGCGTCGCGCTCCGCCAGCTGCGCGGCCGGACCGGCGGCCCTGAGTACGACGTCCAGGGCGCGGTCCGGGTCGGAGACGTAACACCCGCTCGCCCAGGCCGCGTTGGCCTCCACGACCGCCCACTGCCCCGTGTCGGTGGTCCCGACGTCGACGACGATCGCGGACGGCAGGGTGTGCCCGGCGGCGGCGAGCAGATCCGAGCCGAACGCATGAGCTCCGGGGGACAGGGGACCCAGGTCCAGCCGTCCGGATGTGGCGTACCGGCTGCCGGTGTGGACCTGCCCGTCCAGCATGTACAGCCGGTACTCGGCATCGAAGGTGACGACAT
Organism: Streptomyces sp. Alt3; assembly: GCF_030719215.1. NCBI lineage: Bacteria > Bacillati > Actinomycetota > Actinomycetes > Kitasatosporales > Streptomycetaceae > Streptomyces > Streptomyces glycanivorans. The sequence goes on from NZ_CP120983.1 coordinate 4,683,289, forward strand.
CGCTCACCAGTACCACCGTCTCCGGACCGACCGCGTCCGGCCCCGGCAGCCGGGACCCGTCCGCGTAGACCAGCGCCGGGATGCTCTTGTCGTTCGGGGACTTGACGAAGACCGGGCGGCGCAGTCCGTACGCCTCACGGATGGGCATCGCGCGGATCTCGCGCCGGACGAACGTGGTGGGCAGCCGGGCCAGCCAGTCGGTGGGGGCTTCCAGCGGAAGGATGCCCAGCGCGGGGGCCACGGCGTCGGCGAAGGACGGGCCGGCGTGCAGATGGGCGTCCCCGCCGAGCAGTTCCCCGGGCACCGTGCTGTCCGGCAGCTGCGTGATGCGCAGGCCCCGTCGCCGGGCGGTGTCCCGGAGGGTTCGGGCGGAGGCGGTGAGACGGGGCGGGAGTATGAGGCGCATGGGCACGGATCCTGCCGCAGCGGGGCAGGTGCCGCCCACCGGATTTCGGTCGACAACCCGCGCCGGGTTCGGCTTCCATGGGCCGGATGCACGCCGACGGGACGTACACGGACGAGGCGCTCGTACGACGCCTGCTCGCCGCACAGTTTCCCGACTGGGCGGATCTTCCCGTCGAGCGGGTCGGATCCCACGGAACGGTCAACGCCGTCTACCGGCTGGGGACGGAACTGGCGGTGCGGCTGCCACGCGTCGAGGGCGGCTCGAAGGACGTTGCGGCGGAGCACCGCTGGCTGCCCCGCCTCGCCGAGCGCCTTCCCTTCGCCGTCCCCGTCCCGCTGGCCGAGGGCGTGCCCGCGGAGGGCTACCCCTGGTCATGGTCGGTCTGCCGCTGGATCGACGGCGACAACCCGGCCGTCGGTTCGGGCGGCGCCTGCCTCGCCGCCGACATCGCGGAATTCGTCCTGGCGCTGCGCCGCGTCGACACCACCGACGCCCCGCCCGCCTACCGCAGTGAACCGCTTGCCGCACGGGACACGGCCACCCGGGGCGCTCTGGAAACGCTGCACGGCGTCATCGACATCGCGAGGGCGGCAGCCGTCTGGTCCGACGCCCTGGGCGCCCCCGGCCCGCAGGGCCCGCTCGTGTGGGTCCACGGAGATCTGCAGCCGGGCAACGTCCTGGTCTCGGGCGGCCGGCTCGGCGCGGTCATCGACTTCGGTTGCATGGGGCTCGCCGACCCCGCGGTCGACCTGATCGCGGGCTGGTACCTGCTGCCCGCCGGGCCGAGGCGGCACTTCCGTACGCGGGTGGGGGCGGACGCGGCGGAGTGGGTGCGGGCCCGGGGATGGGCCCTGTCCATCGCGCTCATGGAGCTCTCGTACTACCGGACGTCGAACCAGATGATGGCGTCGACCGCACGGCATGTGATCGGGGAGATCCTGGAGGAGACGGGGCGGGCCGGCAGCGCGGGGTGACCGCCGCCGGGGCCGCCGCTCAGCCGATGGCGGTTCGGACGGCCGCGATGTCCACCCGGTCGATTCCCCGGTCCAGGAAGGTGGCCAGGTCATGGCCCTCAACCCTGACGGCCTGCCGCTCCGGGGCGGAGAGTGCTCGCAGGGGCGTGACGAGGAGCCGCCGGTCGTCCGTCGTCCAGGTGGCGGCGACGCGCCCGTCGACGAGCACGGCGCGCAGGCCCGCGACGGACAGGCCGCGATGGGCGTCGTCGATGATGCGGCTGCGGTCCTGGTAGCCGAGGATCGCATTGTCGAAGGCCGGGAGGAACCGGACGGGGGCGGGTGTGTCCGGGGACGGGCGGGGTGCGTCCGGCAGGTCGAGCAGTACCCGGCCGCGCTCGTCCCGGAAGGTGACCAGCTCGTCCCGGAGGGCCCGGACCGCCGCAGGGAGACCCGCCACACCGCTCCAGGCGCGGATGTCGGCGGTGGCGGCGGGGCCGTGGGCGGCGAGGTAGCGGCGTACCAACTGCTGTCCGGCCGGGTCGTCGCCCTCCTGGCCCTCGTCGCTCCCGGGCAGCGGGGTGACGTCCCGTCCGAGCCAGGTGGCCAGGGGCAGATTCCGTACGCCGCTCTTCGTCCGCCACAGGCCGCGCGGGGGCAGCTGGACCATCGGGACGAGGGCCGCGACGAGGAGTTCCCCCAGTGCGCGGCGGGGCGGTCCGGGCCATCGGTCCTGTACGGCGTCGACCAGTTCGGCCATGGTGCGGGGCCGCCGGTCGGCCATGACCGCTCGCCCGGCCGCGGCGAGTTCGTCGAGATCGACACCGGCGAGCTCGTGCCGGTAGGTGGCCAGCACCCGCTGGCGCAGCATGGCGTCGTGACGGGCCCGCCAGGAGAGCGCGTCGTCGGCCGCGACCAGATGGACGGTGCGGCGCATCAGATGCGTGCGTACGACGCGCCGTTCCGTCAGCGCCCGGTCGAGCCGGTCGGGTGTGAAGGCGTACAGCCTCGACCAGAGGCCGGTGAAGGGCTCCTGGGGTTCCTGGGCCTGCAGGCCGCAGAGGTGCGCCACCACCTCCTCGACCGGCGCGGTGGTCCGTTCGAGGAGGTGCTGGCGGGCCAGGGTGGCGCGGTTGAGGGCACGGGGCCCGAGTACGGCCATGGGCCCTGGCCGCCGCGGGGCGTCCGCCCCGGTGCCGGAACGCCCGAGCTGTCGCTTCTGCACGGTGCCTGTCTCCTTGTCGGTTCGCCTCTGCCGGGCCGTCGCCGCGCGGCCCGCCCCTTCGGCCCGTGTCGGACGAGGATCAGCCGTTGTACGGGGCCGCCACGTCCAGGACCCAGGTCACGCCGAAGCGGTCGGTGAGCATGCCGTAGAGCGGTGCCCACTGCGATGACGCCAGGGGCTGGACCACCGTCGAACCCTCCGCCAGTTTCTGCCACAGGGCGCTGATCCCGTCGGCGTCGTCACCGCGCACGGACACGAAGAACGGCCGGTCGCCCTGGTTCCAGGGCAGCGAGGAGGGCACGTCGTAGGCCATGACATGGAAGCCGTCGTCGCCCACCACCTCGCCCCACACCAGCCAGTCCGCCTCGTTCCCGTTCTGCGCGGCGCCGGTGTCCTTGTACGTGACGGCGGTCATGCGCCCGCCGAAGACGGACCGGTAGTGGTCCAGCGCCGCCCGTGCGTCGCCCCGGAAGTTCAGGTGGGTGGTGGTCGTGACGGACATGATCTTCTCCTTGCCGGCTGTTCGTCGAGGTGCACCGCCGGGTGGGCGGCGGCAACCTCGCTCCCCGGGAAGCCGTGCCTCCCCGGGGTTCTCGACGATCACCATTCCACCGGTAGAGGACAGGGAGTGTCCTGCACTCCGGGCAGAATGGTGACCATGGCCCCGCAGAAGACGTCCTCACGGCTGCTCGCGCTGCTGTCGCTGCTCCAGGCGCACCGCGACTGGTCCGGCGGCGACCTCGCCGACCGACTCGACATCACCCCGCGCACGGTGCGCCGCGACATCGACCGACTACGTGAACTGGGCTACCCGATCCGCGCCTTCAAGGGGCCCGCGGGCGGCTACCGCCTGGACGCCGGCTCGCAACTGCCCCCGCTGCTGTTCGACGACGGCCAGGCCATCGCCCTGGCCGTGGCTCTCCAGTCGGTGGCGGGCAACGGCGCGATCGGCGAGGACGCGGCGCGGGCCCTGGCCACGGTCCGCCAGGTCATGCCGCCGCGCCTGCGCCGGCGCATCGACATGCTGCGATCGACCGCGGTACGGACGCCGGACGACAGCGGCACCTCCCCGGCGGTTACGGAGGTCCTCATGGAACTGGGCCGGGTCATCCGCGCCCATGAGGAGCTGAGGTTCGACTACGGGCAGGAGACGAAGGCCGCCGCTGTTCCTGCGGTCCGCGCCGATCCTGCGGGCGGGGCTGGTCCTGGGGTCCGCGCTGTTCCTGCCCGTGCCGCCGACGCTGTTCCTGCCCGTGCGGCCGATGCCGGGCCACCCCGTGCGGCCGACGCCGGGCCACCCCGTCGGACGCAGCCCCACCACCTCGTCACCTGGCGCGGCCGCTGGTATCTGCTCGCCTGGGATCTCGACCGCGACGACTGGCGGACCTTCCGCGTCGACCGCCTGCGCCCCCGCACCCCCACCGGCCCGCGCTTCACCCCACGCGAGCTCCCCGGCGGGGACGTGGCCGCGTTCGTCACCGGCCGATTCCGCGGGACGGACGGTTCCAGCGCCGAGTGGCCCTGCCGCGGGCAGGTCGTCCTCGACCTCCCCGCAGAGGCTGTGGCCCCCTATGCGCAGGACGGGGTCGTCGAGGAACTCGGCGCCGAACGCTGCCGTCTCACCCTCGGTTCCTGGTCGTGGACCGGCCTCGCAGCCACGCTCGGCCACTTCGGCACGGCGATCCACGTGGTCGGTCCGCCGCAACTGACCGACGCCTTCGCCGAACTCGCCACTCGCTACGCGGCCGCCGCGACCTCCACCTCTGCGCTCACCCAGTGATTTCGGACATTGCTGCCCCGTCCGAACCCCGATCAGTGCCATGGAAATGTCCTGAACAGCTTCTAGTTGAAATGGCTTCCCGCGCGCCGTCGACCGAGGGCCCGTATGGCAAAGTGTGCCGACAGCTCACGCCGACCGGATCTCGCGAGGGAGTCCGGCCCGCGGCTGTTCCTCGGACTGCGACCTCCTGCGACCCCGTCCGACGCCGGACTGTCGTATCCCGGGCGGGAGAATCCCGCCGGTCGAGACCGAACGTGCAGGAGTACCCCGTGAACGGGAAGCGTCGTCGATTGCTGCTGGCCGCCGTTGAACCCATGCTCGAACCTGGGGAGCAGGTCGAGGTGGCGAGCATCGTCAACCTGAAGTCGGTGTCCGTGCGCCGTACCGCGGCGTTCGCGATCGCCTCGGCGATCATGAGCGGCGGCGGAATGGCCGTGGTTCCGGTGCCGACCCCCATGTACCTGGCGATGACAGGCCGCCGCATCTTCATTTTCCGCGCCAATCCGACGTTCGCCCGGCCGGAGGAGCACCTGATGACGATTCCCCGCGCCGGCCTGGTGCGCACAGAGGTCAAGGAGCGCGTGCTCAACTCGTCCTTCGTCGTCTCCTCGCCGGACCGAGAGCAGGGCCTGAAGATCGTGTTCCCGCTGCTCGGGCGGAAGGAACGGAACGCGATAGCGGCGGCCCTGCCCCTGGCGGGGTGACGATCACCGACAAGCTTTCGCACGCGACGTGACCACGCAGAAGGGCCAGTTCGAGAGGATCAAGCCCCCGAACTGGCCCTTTGTGCTGTGCCCCCGGCAGGATTCGAACCTGCGACACCCGCTTTAGGAGAGCGGTGCTCTATCCCCTGAGCTACGAAGGCCGGGATCTGCCGGGCCCGTGTCCGAGGGCCCGGCGGTGGCCGTGGTCCCGGACAGCTGGATTCCAGCAGTGTCGTCGTGGTGCGGCCGATGACGGCCGCCTCACCGGTGACAGTGTAGCGGGTGGCTGCTCGGGGCCCGGAGGGTTATGTGGTGCGGCGGTCTGCCGAGCCGCGACGGGGCGGCGGCGGTACGAGCTGCCGTGCGGACTGCCGCGCGGTCTCCTTGACGGGGCCCCGGCGCGGGCATAACGTCGCCGGGCCGCTGAGCCAGCACGTGGAGAGGCCGATCGTGCCGCACACCGATCCCAGCCGTCCGTCCGACCCGGAGGGGCATGCCCGTATCGAGGGGGACCGCGCCCGTGTCGAGGCGTCGCTTACCGCCCCGGGCGCCCCGTTCGCAGTGGTGCGATCCGAACAGGGCACGCTCGTGTACGCCAACGGCCCCCGCACGCTGAGGGAGTTCGTGGAGGCCACCTGGGCGTTCGGTGACCAGCCGTTCCTCGTCTCGGGCGAACGGACGTTTTCCTACGGTGAGTTCTTCGCCGCCGCCTCCGCCCTGGCCTGCCGGCTCAACGAGACGTACGGGCTCCGCCCCGGTGACCGGGCCGTGGTGGCGATGCGTAATCACCCCGAGTGGCAGATCGCCTTCTGGGCGGTACAGCTGGCCGGGCTCGTCGCCGTACCGCTCAACACCTGGTGGACCGTGGGGGAGTTCGGGCACGCCCTCGACGACTGCGAGCCGAAGGTGCTGCTGGTCGACGGTGAGCAGGTGCCGAAGGTGGCCGAGTGGGGCAGGAAGGCGGGGGCGCGCCTCGTCGTCTTCCACGACGAGGAGACGGGAGAGGCGCCGCCCGGTGCCGAGCGGTACGCGGACCTGCCGGAGCCCGATCCCTCGGCGGCGCCGCCCGAGGTGGAGGTCCGGCCCGAGGACGATGCCACGATCATCTACACCTCCGGCACGACGGGCCGGCCCAAGGGAGCCGTGGCCACCCATCTCGCGCAGGCGGGCGCGGCTCTCAACCCGCGCTACCAGGCGGCTGCCTCGGCGCTGGGCCGCGGCGTCATCCCAGGGCAGGGGCCGGCGTCGGTCACCCTGATGACGTTCCCGTTCTTCCACGTCGCGGCGTTCACCAGCCTGTACGCGGCGATGTCGACGGGCGGCACCCTCGTCCTGATGCCGAAGTGGGACGCCGGTGAGGCCCTGCGGCTGATCCGGCGGCACGGGGTCACCCACTACGCGGGCGTCCCGGCCACCGCGCTCGAACTGCTCGCGGCGGCGGAGCACACGGGTGACGGTCTGGAGGGCCTGAAAGGGCTGAACACCGGTGGAGCGGCGGCTCCACCGGACCTGGTCGCGCGCCTCACGGCCCGGTACGGCGAGCGGATCGAGCCGCGCAACGGCTACGGACTGACCGAGACGAGCGGCGGCGTGCTGGCCAACTTCGGTGCCGCCTACCGGGCGCATCCGGATTCCGTCGGCACCCCGACGCCGGTCACCGAGGTACGGATCGCCGGACCGGCCGGTGAGGCACTGCCGGAAGGTGAGGCGGGCGAGCTGTGGCTGCGCGGCCAGTCCCTGGTCCGCGGATACTGGCGCGACGAGGCGGCGACGGCCGGGGCGTTCAGCGGCAGTTGGTTCCGTACGGGGGATCTCGCCGTCGCGCGGGACGGGCGGGTGTACGTCGTCGACCGGATCAAGGACATGGTGATCCGGGGCGGCGAGAACGTGTACTGCGTGGAGGTCGAGGCCGTACTGCACGACCACCCCGACGTCGAGGACGCGGCGGTGCTCGGTGTCCCGCATCCCGTGCTGGGCGAGGAGGTCGCGGCGGTCGTCCGGGTGCGGCCGGGTTCCGTGGTCACGGCGGACGCGCTGCGGGCCCATGTGGGCCGGAGCCTGGCCGCGTTCAAGGTCCCGGCCCATGTGAGGGTGACGCGGGAGCCGCTGCCCCGGAACGCGACGGGGAAGATCCTCAAGCGGGAGCTGCGCGGCACGGTCCAGGAGCGCCAGCCCGGGTGATCCCGCGGCCGGTCAGGGTCGGCCGCCCGGTGGTCCCGCGGCCGGTCAGGGTCGGCCGGGCGGCGGTGGTGGTCTCACGGCCGGGTGATCCGTACCCGGTAGTTTCCGTCGGGGTCCTTCTCCACCACGGATATCCGTATGCCGTCGGCCCGGTCGGTGAACGTCTCACCGGGTTCGAACGGGGCGTCGGACAGCTCCGTGTGCACGTTCGGCCGGCGGGTGCATCCCCCGCTGTCCTCGGTGCTGTCCTCGACGGCGACGGGGCCCTGCCCGGTGTCCACGTCGGAGCTCACCTTGTAGATGAGGACGCCGGGCCGGCAGACGGCTTCGTCGTTGCCCTCCGCGGTCCGTACCTCGACCGCGTAGCCGGACTGGGCGCTCACCGGTACGAAGGCCAGCTTCGGGCCGCCCGTCGTGGCCAGCGGCTCCAGGACGTGTTCGCTGGTTCCGGGCATGGCGGCGCAGCTGACCTGGTCGTTGTCCAGCCAGCCGAGCTTCCACTTGTGCCAGCCCAGGAGGTCGTTGTTGGCCCCCCAGTCCTCGGACATGATGTCCCAGTGCCCCACGGAGCCGCCGCCCTCCATGGTGTAGAGGTCGGGCAGCCCGAAGACGTGGCCGTTCTCGTGGGGGAGCACCCGGTAGCCGGTCTCCGTGTAGGAGCCCGAGCCGTCGTCCTGACGGCTGTAGACGAAGGACGTGTTGGCGAGCGGGACGCCGTCGGCGGAGGGCGCGTCGTCGTTGCCGGAGAAGGTCACGGACAGGACGGTGTCGAGCGCGGAGGGTCCGGCGTTCGGGGTGACCAGTACGTTGACCAGGTCGTACTCGGAGAAGTCGACCTTCGGGTCCGCGACGGTCACGAGGTCCTTGACCATCTTGCGGTAGCCGGGTTCGTACGGTGATCCGCGTTCTATGCCGTACTCGGAGAACGGGAGCGGCATCCGGAGCCAGTCCTTCACGGGTGCCTCGGGCACGTAGGTGAGCCGGCCGTAGGAACTGGTGCGGAACCAGTCGGAGGTCTGCGGGAAGAATTCCGCGAGCCGGTCCGCCGCCGGTTCCTTCGCCTCCGCGTCAGGGAAGTCGATCATCAGGTTGAGGGCTCTGATCCGGCCGGTTGAGCGTGCGTAGCCCGGGGGGGTCGGTACCCCTTCCGACATCTGCACGCCCATGGCCGTGGGTATCCGGCACGGTGCGAGGCCGGTGCCCCTCGGCGTGGCCACCGGACCGGCGGAGGCGCGGCTGGCGACGGGGAGGGTGCTGCTGGCCGATGCCATCGTCGCGATGACCAGGGCTGTCGCTCCGGCGAGGGCGAGGGGGCGGCGATGTCCGCGTATCCGGTGGCGGGGCTGCTGCATAGGGCGTCGCCTTCGGTCCGCGGCAGCCGGCCGGCTCTGACTGCGCTCTGGCGATCAGCCTGTGCCGGGTCGTGGGGGACCGCTCGCTGGGTGCGCCGATGGGGGGAATTCAGCGGGACTCCAGTTTGTGGCTCAGGTCACACCGATGCGTGAAATAACCGGGGACCCTCTCCCCGTTTGAATCTGTGTTCCCCCGAAACGGGGACACGCTCCCCGGTTGGCCCGGAGGGGCGTACGCAACCGGAGGGAAGGGCCGTGGTCGTGGAGTCCGTCGTCGAAACCGCCACCTGTGCCGCACCGCGCCGCACGCCCCGTCCGCGGGCCGACGCGCTGCGCAACAGGGAGCGGATCGTGACGGCCGCGCGCGAGATGTTCGTCGAATTCGGGCCTGACGTGCCGCTCGACGAGATCGCGCGCAGGGCCGGGGTCGGCAACGCCACGCTCTACCGGAACTTCCCCGACCGTGCGGCCCTGATCCATGAGGTCGTCCTCGCCGTCACCTCCCGCACCACCGACCGGTTGGAGGAGGCCGTCGCGGCCGAGGCAGACCCCTTCGCCGCGCTCAGCCGCTTCGTGCACGCGGCTGCCGACGAACGTATCGGCGCCCTGTGCCCGATGCTGTCCGGCGGTTTCGACACCGAGCACCCTGATCTGCTCAGCGAGCGCCGTGGTCTCGAAGAGGCCGTCGAGGGGCTCGTGGAGCGTGCCAAGTCCGCAGGGAGGCTGCGCACCGACATCGCCGTCGGTGACGTGCTCGTCGCCCTCTCCCAGCTCACCCGGCCGCTGCCCGGCATCGCCTGCCTGGACATCGACCGGTTCACCCATCGCCATCTGCAGCTCTTCCTGGACGGTCTGGAATCCCCGGCCCGCTCCGAGCTGCCGGGATCGGCGGCGACCTTGGAGGACCTGCGCGCAGGGTCCTGACGCCCGCGCACCGGAGAACCGACCCACAGACCCACGGCCCCCTGCGGCCCGCACCCGCCCCATGAATCCGGCCAGGTCCTGACACAGAGATCCTGCCGCCGGTTCAGCTCGCCCTTTTTCGGCTCCGCACACGGCCCGTCCGCGTCCCGGCCGCCGAATTCGCAACTTCTCGTGCCCTTAGGTGGCTACTCCCATGTCGAAAACAGCCGGCACCCTTCCGGATCCCAGCCGCTGGAAAGCGCTGGCGTTCATCGCCCTCGCCCAGCTGATGGTCGTGCTCGACGCGACCATCGTGAACATCGCCCTGCCGTCGGCCCAGACCGACCTGGGCATCTCCGACGGCAACAAGCAGTGGGTGATCACCGCGTACGCGCTCGCGTTCGGCGGGCTTCTGCTCTTCGGTGGGCGTATAGCCGACCTCTGGGGCCGTAAGCGGACCTTCCTGGTCGGCCTGATCGGCTTCGCCCTGGCCTCCGCGCTCGGCGGTGCCGCCACCGGCCAGGCCATGATGTTCGGCTCCCGCGCCCTCCAGGGTGTCTTCGGGGCCCTGCTGGCACCGGCCGCGCTCTCGCTGCTCGCGGTGATGTTCACCGACGCCAAGGAGCGCGCCAAGGCCTTCGGTATCTACGGTGCCATCGCCGGTGGCGGTGGCGCGGTCGGCCTGATCCTGGGCGGCTTCCTCACCGAGTACCTGAACTGGCGCTGGACGTTCTTCGTCAACATCCCGTTCGCCGTGATCGCCGCCGCGGGCGCGTACTTCGTCATCCGGGAGCCGGCCGGCGGCCGCAACCGCTCCCAGCTCGACATCCCCGGCGTCGTCCTGTCCACGCTGGGCCTGGTGTCCCTGGTGTACGGCTTCACCCGCGCCGAGTCGGCCGGCTGGTCGGACTCGCTGACCATCGGCATGTTCGTCGCCGCCGGTCTCCTGCTGATGGCCTTCGTCGTCACCGAGTCGCGGGTGAAGTCCCCGCTGCTGCCGCTGCGCGTCCTGACCGAGCGCAACCGCGGAGGGGTCTACCTCTCGCTGGGTCTCGCCATCATCGCGATGTTCGGGCTCTTCCTCTTCCTCACCTACTACCTGCAGGTGGTCAAGGGGTACACGCCGGTCAAGACCGGCTTCGCGTTCCTGCCGATGATCGCGGGCATGATCACCGGTTCCACCCAGATCGGCGCACGGCTGATGACGCGGGTCCCGCCGCGGCTGCTGATGGGTCCCGGCTTCCTGGTGGCGGCCATCGGCATGCTGCTGCTGACCCAGCTGGACATCGACACCTCCTACGCGGCCGTCATCCTGCCGGGCCAGCTGCTGCTGGGGCTGGGCATGGGTACGGCGTTCATGCCGGCCATGTCGTTGGCCACGCACGGCATCGAGTCGCGTGACGCGGGTGTGGCCTCCGCGATGGTGAACACCTCGCAGCAGGTCGGCGGTGCCATCGGTACGGCGCTGCTCAACACCATCGCGGCCGGTGCCACCACCGCCTACATCGCCGACCACGCCGCCGGTGCGGCCGACCCGAAGCTGCTGCAGCTCCAGGCCATGGTCAGCGGCTTCGCCGCCGCCATCTGGTGGGCGGTCGGCATCCTGGTCGCAGCCTCGGCGATCGCGGTGACGCTGATCAACACCGGACGTCCGGGAACGGGTGCGGCATCCGGTTCCGGGGGTCTGGCGGACGGGGCCGAGGACGAGTTCAAGATCCCTGTCGTCGCCCACTGAACGATGCGCCGGACCGGGTGACCGGTCCGGCGCCGGGCCGTCGGGCGTGAGGTCCGGCGGCCCTCGACGCCGGTCGCGGCATGTCTGCCCTGGCTCCGCTCAGCGGAGCCAGGGCAGATCCGCGTCCGTGTCCTCCGGCTGCAGGCCGCTGGCGATGACCTGCATGATCTCACCGAGGCTCTTCACCTGCCGGGGGCTGAGCCGGGCGAACATCGCCTGCCGCACGGCCTCGACGTGCCCCGGTGCGGACCGCGCCAGCATGTCGTGGCCCTCATCGGTGAGGACCGCGTTCTGGCCGCGCTTGTCGGAGGGGCAGTCCTCGCGGCGGACCCAGCCGTTCTTCTCCAGCCGGGCGACCGCGTGCGAGAGGCGGGAGCGGGTGATCTTGGCGTCCTTGGCCAGCTCCGTCATGCGCTTGCGGCGGCGGGGGGCCTGGGAGAGCTGGACCAGCAGTCCGTAGTAGGTGTGCGGCATGCCGGCGTCGCGCTGCAACTGGCGGTCGAGATGGTCCTCCATGAGCGTGGTGGCATGGAGGTACGCCTGCCACACGCTCTGCTCTTCGTCGGTGAGCCACCGGGGCCCGCCGGATGATGCCGTGGTCATGTACTCCACTGTACGACCTTTTCTTGAAAGTTGAACTAGATAGAGCTAAGGTCTCTGGTAGTTGGAACTTGAAGATTCAAAGATTCGGGCCCGAAGAGCCGATCCGCCGAATCCCGGGTGCTCACGCAGTTGCCCGTTCCCCGGTACCTGTAGAGAACACACATACCTTGATCGGCAGAGGAATGGGAGTGTCATGACAGTCGCAGCGGAACGTATGCCCGCCCTCTATCTCTCCCACGGCGCGCCGCCGCTCGCCGATGACCCGGTATGGCCCGGAGAGCTGGCCGCCTGGTCGGCGGGGCTGCCCCGCCCCAAGGCGATCCTGATGGTCTCCGCGCACTGGGAGGAGGCTCCGCTCGCTCTCGGTGCCACCGAGCCCGTGCCGCTCGTCTACGACTTCTGGGGCTTCCCCGAGCACTACTACCAGGTCCAGTACGCGGCCCCGGGGGCCCCGAAGCTCGCGGACGACGTCCGTAAGCTGCTGCGCGGCGCAGGGACCCCGGTCCAGGACATCCCGGACCGCGGCCTCGACCACGGTGCGTACGTCCCGCTGGTCGAGATGTTCCCGGGTGCCGACATCCCCGTCCTCCAGATCTCGATGCCGACACTCGACCCGCAGAAGCTGATGGCCATCGGGCGCAAGCTCGCCCCGCTGCGGGACGAGGGCGTGCTGATCGTCGGCAGCGGCTTCTTCACGCACAACCTGGCGGCACTGCGCCACGCCGGCGGCACCCCGGGCTGGTCCGCGGAGTTCGACGACTGGGGCCACCGGGCGCTCCAGGCCCAGGACATCGACTCCCTGCTGGACTTCGAGCACGCTTCGCCGGCCGGCAAACTGGCCCACCCGCGCACGGAGCACTTCGCGCCGCTGTTCGTCACGCTCGGGGCGGCCGAGGCCGAGCTCGGTCAGGGGCGCAGCGTCATCGACGGCTTCTGGATGGGTCTGGCGAAGCGCTCGGTGCAGTTCGGCTGAGCAGAGGCCGCTCGTACCAGGAGACGTCCCAGTAGCGGCCGAACTTGCGGCCCACCTCCTCGTACGTCCCGACGAGGCGGAAGCCGAAGGCTTCGTGCAGCCGGACCGACGGTTCGTTGGGCAGGGCGATCGCGGCGTAGGCGCGGTGGACGTCCTCGTCGGCGAGAGTCTCGAAGAGGGCCTTGTAGAGAAGGGTGCCGACGCCGCGGCCCGTGGTGCCCGGTGCGCAGTACACGCTCACCTCGACCGAGGTGCTGTACGCCGCCTTGGGGCGGTACGGGCTGCTGGTGGCGTACCCGAGGACATGTGGTGCGTCGTCCCGGGTACCAGGGTCCAGAGCAACCAGAAGCCGATGGGGGCCGTCTTCCGGGTGGGAGCGCAACCAGGACATTCGCTCCTGCGGGGTGAACGTGACCGTGTCGAATGTGAGCGCGGTCTCATGGACGTAATGGTTGTAGATGTCCGTGAGGGCCTCCAGATCGCCCTCCACTCCGGGCCTGACCTGCAGCTCTGTGGGTATCTGCACCATCTGTCCTCCCGTTGGAGGCGACAGGGTACTGCATGATCTCGAAAGTGAATGGTCCCCGTGGGAATTCTGTCCGGATTCCAGTCGTTGTTTCCATCGGATGCAGGGCACCCGGGAGGGTGTCGCGACCTACTCAGCAAGGGAGCTCGCATGGCCACCCGTGCCGTCGCTCGTCGTTCGTCCGCCAGCACCGGCGGGACCGACCGAGCAAGCAGTGTTCGCGCCGTGGGCGGGGAGATCGCCGATCGCGACCTGGTCGGCATGTACCTGGACGAGATCGCTCGCACACCGCTGCTCGATGCCGCCAAGGAGGTCGAGCTCTCCCAGACGATCGAGGCGGGCGTCTTCGCCCAGCAGATACTCGACGGTGTCGTGGAGAGCGACGCCGGTGGAGCGAAGCGTGAGGAGCTGGAGGCGCTGGTCGCCGAGAGCGAGCGCGCCAAGGACGTATTCATCCGCTCCAACCTCCGACTCGTCGTTGCCGTGGCCAGGCGCTACCCGAGGGCGGGCCTGCCCCTCCTCGACCTGATCCAGGAGGGCAATGCCGGCCTGGTGCGCGCGGTCGAGAAGTTCGACTACGCCAAGGGCTTCAAGTTCTCGACGTACGCCACCTGGTGGATCCGGCAGGCCATCACCCGTTCCATCGCCGACCAGTCCCGCACGATCCGCCTTCCCGTCCACCTCGTGGAGGAGCTCGGCAGGATCCGGCGGGTGCAGCGCGAGTTCAACCGCGAGAACGGCCGCGACCCGGAGCACGCGGAGATCGCCGCCGAGCTGGACACCAACGCGGAGCGCGTGGGCAACGTCCTGGACTGGGCCCGTGACCCGGTCAGCCTGAACATGTCCGTGGACGACGACGGCGACACCCAGTTCGGGGACCTGCTGGAGGACACGTCCGCCATCTCGCCCGAGCAGTCGGTGATGACACTGCTGCGGAGCGAGGAGCTGGAGGACCTGATCGGCAAGCTCGACAACCGCACCGCGTCCATCATCAAGATGCGTTACGGGATCGAGGACGGCCGCGAGCGGACCCTCACCGAGGTGGGCAAGCAGCACGGTCTGACACGGGAGCGGATCCGGCAGATCGAGAAGCACGCACTGCTCGAATTGAAGCGAATGGCTCACGACACGGGCTTTGACGCTGCGGCGTGAGCCATTAACCCGTAATCTCCCCATCAAGCCGGTTCGCACCGGCCCGACGACCGGTCTCCTTTCCGGTCCCCTGAGCTGAGTCCCGGCGCCCACCCCCCCCGGCGCCGGGGCTCATTCATGTCCGGCCCGCCTCCGGAGGACGTGAAGCGGCACGCGAGAGACGGTCGCCCAGGACGCCGAGGTGCTCCACCAGCTCCGGCGGCCCGAGCGCCTCGAACGCGCAACCCACCAGGGCGAGCCGCAGGGCCACCCACTCCACGGAGCTCCGGGAGTCCGTGCGCAGGCGGCAGCTGTGTTCACCGCTCGGCTCCAGCGCACCGAGTTCCGCCGGCAGCCGGGCCGCCACGACCTCGGCCGCCGCCTCGAACGTCACGTCGATGTGCAGTTCCGGCTGGAGCCGGGACATCGACCGGGCGAGGAGCTCGGCGCCGTCCTCACTCCCGGCGGGCAGCTCGCGCGGGCTGAAACGGGCCCCGGTGGCGAACGGTTCACTCACACGGTCCACCCGGAAGGTGCGCCAGTCCTCACGGTCCAGGTCGTAGGCGACCAGATACCAGCGGCTGCCCGTGCTCACCAGCCGGTACGGCTCGGCCTGCCGCTTCGACGCGGCGCCGTCCCCGGCCAGGTAGCCGAAGCGCAGCCGTTCGCGCGCGGTGACGGCCGACGCGATCACCGTGAGCGTCCGCGGGTCGATGGTCGCGCCGTCGCCGCGGGTGAGGGGCACGGTGGCGTTCTGCAGGGAGGAGACCCGGTGCCGCAGTCGTGCCGGGAGGACCTGCTCCAGCTTGGCCAGGGCCCGTACGGACGCCTCGTCGACCCCTTCGATGGCGTGCCCGGCCCCCGCCCGCAGCCCGACCGCGATGGCGACCGCCTCCTCGTCGTCCAGGAGGAGGGGCGGCATGGCGGTGCCCGCGACCAGCCGGTAGCCGCCGACGGAGCCGCGCGAGGCCTCCACCGGGTAGCCGAGGTCCCGGAGCCGGTCGATGTCGCGGCGGATGGTGCGCGGGCTGACCTCCAGGCGGCCGGCCAGCTCGCTGCCCGGCCATTCCCTCGGGGTCTGGAGGAGCGACAGCAGACGCAGAAGCCGTGCCGGGGTGTCCGTCATGGGTCCCAGGATGCCGCCCCATCAGGTCAGGATCCGGCCTGATGCCGAAATCCGCCGCTCCTGCGCGCGGGCGCCGGCACGAGGGCGCCGGGGCGTCGCTCCTGTGCGAGGGCGCCGGGAAGTCGCTCCTGTGCGCGGGCGCCGGGGCCCGCCCACGATCAGCAGATCCGGGTGCGGTCCTCCATGGCCAGGCGTGCCGTCTGCTCGTCGTCGTAGACCTCGCACATGTGGCGGCCGTCGGGTGTGGCCGTGTGCTCGACCTCCCACAGGCTGGTCTCGCTGCCGTCCAGCAGGAGGAAGGCGTGCTCGTACAGCGTGAAGCCGGCGTCCCGGCCGTCGACGCGGTACTGGCGGCCGAAGACCTGCGTGATGTGGTGGGCGAAGGCCGTCCGCAGCCGACCGGCCGTCGCGGCGCCCGGCCGGTCGCCGTTCTCCGCGCGGCGCAGGACCCGGCGGGCGTGGTCCGCCGAATTGTCCGGGGCGTACATGCGGGGGAGGGGCGCCGGGGGCACGCTCATGAGCAGGGCGAGCGCCTCCAGGTCCTCCCGCAGGCTGTCGTCACCGAGGGCGGGGGTGTCCCAGTGGCTGCCGACGAGGCGCGAGGCGGCGAGCTGGGCCTCGCCCTCGTCGTCGTACAACTCGTGGCGGCGGGGGGCCGGGACGGCTCTGCCGCCTCCGTGTACCAGCTCCCACAGAGTCAGCGTGGTGCCGTCCGAGAGCAGATAGCTGTGCCGGTAGGTCTCGCGGTGCAGCACGGAGCTGTGGTGTGACGAGTGCAGGGCACTGCTGTGTGCCAGGGCCGTCCCGAGCCGGTCGACCGTGGTGTCGGAGAGGTCGAAGGAGTTGAGGGCGCATCGCAGGAGTCGCTCGAGGTGCTGCTCGGTTGTCTCGTACGGATCGCTCAAGGTGCTGTCTCCAGGCCGTTGCCGCGTGTTACCTGATGCGTGCATAACGTAGTCCCTGGGTCTGACATCGTGACCGGGGTTCGCAAAAAACGTACGGCGCACGCGGAAAGTTCCCGGCCCGCCCGCAGTGCGGCGCGAGAGATCCCCGGTGTGTCCGCGATCCCACGCGAGAGATTCCCGGCCGCCTCGGGATGCGCCGCGGAGCTCGCTGTACGAGGGTGCGCGCATCCGGGGCCGTCGGCCCCCGCGGGCCGCCCTGGAGGCCTTCGTGGTGGCGCGGGCCACTTGGGCGACGCGGCCACACCATCGATGCATATAACGGGACCAAGTACCTATTTCGGCCCTACGGTGGCCGGGTGACCGAGCCACCAGAACCGCCCGCCGCAGCCGAGCAGTCCGAGCCCGGTGCCCGCACCGGCACGTCCGGAGGCCCGGACGGACGGCCTTCCGGGGAGGGGCCCTCCGTGGTCGCGAGGGCCGCCCGGCGCCTGCCCCGGTCCGTCTCGGGCCGTGCGGCCCTGGCCGGTGCCGTCGTGTCCGGCCTGCTGATCCTCGCCATCGTGTTCGGCAGCCGCCTGCTGCACGACTTCGACTCGGCGCTGCTCCCGTACGCCGTCGCCACCGTGTTCCTCGCCTTCGGCGTGGCCTACCGCTACACGGTCTGGGTCTCCGCGCCCGGCGCCCGACGGCTCTTCAAGAACGGCTGGCGCAGCCTGTTCTCGGCCGAGAACTTCCGCAGGACGCCCACCGCGCTGCCGAAGATGATCGCCACCTATCTGGGCTTCCAGAAGTTCCTGGGGGCCCGCTCCCACGCGCGCTGGGCAGCCCACCAGCTGATCTTCTGGGGATGCATCCTGGCCGCGCTGATCACCTTCCCGCTGACCTGGGGCTGGTTCACCTTCACCTCCGGCAGCGGCTCGGGGCCCGGCTACGAAATGCGCATCTGGGGCATCAAGATCCTCGGCTTCGACTCGCTGAACTTCATCGGCTGGGTGATGTTCCACGGTCTGGACCTCGCCGCGGTCCTGGTCATCCCCGGCGCCTCGTACTTCCTCTGGCGCCGGATGAAGGACCGCGGGGCCATCACCGGACAGCGGTTCGCCTACGACATGGTGCCGCTGCTCGCCCTGATCATCATCTCGGTCACGGGCCTGCTGCTGACCTTCTCCTCGATCTTCCTGCACGGCGGGGGGTACGAGTTCCTGGCGATCCTCCACATGGTCTCGGTGGTCTTCACCCTCATCTACATCCCGTTCGGGAAGTTCTTCCACATCGTGCAGCGCCCGGCTGCGGTCGGCATGCAGCTCTTCAAGTACACCGACCGCCAGGACGACGAGGTCTTCGCCTGCCGCCGCTGCGGTGAGGCCATCGACACCGGCCCGTACGTCGAGAACCTGCGCGGAACCATGCAGGACCTCGAACTCGGCTTCGACGCATGGGCCGAATACTGCCCGCGCTGCAAGCGCGTGCTGCGCGGCAACGCCTATCTCACCCAGGTCAAGAAGGGCTTCAAGTGACCGCGGACCCACGCGCAGCCGACGGCCGTACGGTTGTCCCCCTCGATCCCTCGCTCGCGCCGCCGGGCACCCGCGGCTTCCGTGACGCGGGCGGCATCCCGGCCGACCGGTGGCACGCCGACCAGAACGGCGAGACGCTCGTCCCCACGCACTGCTGTTTCTGCGGCGTCCAGTGCGGGATGTACCTCCGCGTGGACCACGGCGGCAAGGTCTTCGGCGTGGAGCCCCGCAACCACGACATCAACCGCATGCGGCTCTGCCCCAAGGGCATCAACGCCTACCAGCAGGTCAACCACCCGGACCGGCTCACCGCGCCCCTCATGCGGCGTTCCCGGGACGAGGAACTGCGGGAGGTCTCGTGGGACGAGGCGCTCGACTTCACCGTCTCGGAGATCAAGCGCATCCAGCAGACACACGGGCGGGACGCCTTCGGTGTGCTCGGCGGGGCGAGCCTGTTCTCGGAGAAGACCTATCTGGTCGGGAAGTTCGCCCGGGTCGCGCTGAAGACCCGGCACGTCGACTACAACGGCCGGCTCTGCATGGTGAGCGCCGCCGGTGCCAACAAGCTCGCCTTCAACATCGACCGGGCCGGCAACCCCTTCTCCGACATCCTGCTCACCGACTGCCTGCTCCTTGCCGGAGCCAACGTCGGCGAGTGCTTCCCGGTGCTGACCCAGTACGTCTGGGGAGCCCGGGACCGCGGTGCCACGCTGATCGTGATCGACCCGCGCGAGACGGCCGTCGCGCGTACCGCCGACATCCATGTGGCGCTCAGGTCGGGCACCGACTCCGCCTTCTTCAACTCCGTGCTGAACGTGGTCATCGAGGAGGGCCTCACCGACGAGGCATACCTCGCGGCCCACGCCACCGGCTGGGAGGAGGTCAAGGCCAACGTCGCCCAGTACCCCCCGGCCCGGGCCGCCGAGATCTGCGGGGTCCCCGCGGAGCAGATCGTCCAGGTCGCCCGCGCCTTCGCCCGGGCGCCCAAGGCCATGGCCTTCCATGCCCGGGGCATCGAACACCACACGCAGGGCGTGGAGAACTGCCTCAGCGTGATCAACCTCTGTACCGCCACCGGCCACATCGGCAAGCCGGGCGCCGGCTACGGCACCCTCACGGGGCAGGGCAACGGCCAGGGAGGCCGTGAGCACGGCCAGAAGGCCGATCTCCTCCCCGGCGGGCGCTCCATCCTCAACGAGGAGCACAGGCGGCAGATCTGTGAGGTCTGGGGCATCGAGGAGTCGGAACTCCCGGCCGCGGGGACCTCGATGATGGAGATGGTCTGGCAGATGCAGCGCCGGGAGATCCGTGGGCTGATCGGCATCTGCAACAACCCCTTCGTCTCGCTCCCCAACTACGCGGTGGTCAAGGAGGGGTACGACACCACCGAGTTCCACGCCCAGTTCGACTTCTTCCTCTCCGAGACCGCCGCGAACGCGCACGTCGTCTTCCCCGTCACCATCTGGGCCGAGGACGAAGGAGTGATGGCCAACGCCGAGGCCCGGGTCGTCAAGCACAACAAGGCACAGGAACCGCCGGCCGGTGTGCGGACCGACACCTGGGCGATGTGTGAGATCGCCCGCCGCCTCGGGGCCGGGGACAAATTCGCGTTCGGCGGCTCCCGTGATGTCTTCGACGAGCTCCGCCGGGCCTCCGCAGGCACCGTCATCGACTACTCCGGCATCACCTACGAGCGGCTGGAGGAGACCGGCGGGATCTCCTGGCCCTGCCCGTCCACCGACCACCCGGGCACTCCCCGGCTGTTCGAGGACGGCACGACCTACCACACGGACGGCAAGATCCACATGCAGGTCGTCGAGTGGCACCCCCCGGCCGACCCGTACGACGACGAGCACCCCATGACGCTGACCACCGGGCGCACCGTCGCACACTTCCTCTCCGGCAACCAGACCCGCAGGCTGGGCGCTCTCGTCGAGCAGACCCCCCGCCCCTGGGCCGAGGTCCATCCCTCGCACGGATTCCGCAACGGCGAACCCGTACGCGTCGTCACCCGGCGCGGCAGCGAGGTCTTCCCCGCCCTGGTGACCGAGGCGATCCGGCCCGACACGGTGTTCATCCCCTACCACTGGCCCGTTCCCACAGCGGCCAACGCCCTCACCATCGACGCCCTCGACCCGCGCTCCAAGATTCCCGAGTACAAGGTCTGCGCCTGCCGCATCGAGCACGCCGCGACGATCGACGAGGTGCCCGCGCCGCCGGTCGCACCCGGCCACGTCGCCTACCCCGAGACCCAGGTCTCCCGCACCGACCCGTTGCCGCCGACGGCCCCACAGGGCCGCGGCACCTCGGAAAGGAGCTGATGCCCGGATGATGGGCAGAACGATCTTCATCGACCCGGGGCGCTGCATCGGCTGCCAGGCCTGTGTCTCCGCCTGCCGGGAATGCGACTCGCACCGCGGCAAATCGATGATCCACCTCGACTACACCGACGAGGGGTCGTCCGTCGCCTCCCTTCCTACGGTCTGCATGCACTGCGAGGATCCCGTGGCGCCCTGCGCGGAGGTCTGTCCGGCCGACGCGATCCTCGTCACCGCCGACGGCGTCGTGCAGCAGGCCGACACCACCCGCTGCATCGGCTGCGCGAACTGTGTGAACGCGTGCCCCTTCGGTGTTCCGAAGATCGACCTCCAGGCGAAGCTGCAGATGAAGTGCAACCTCTGCTACGACCGCACCGCCTACGGCCTCGCCCCCATGTGCGCCACCGTCTGTCCTACCGGCGCGCTCTTCTACGGCACCCTCGAGGAGCTCCAGGCGGAACGCCCCGGTGTGCAGGTCGCCGACACCTTCGTCTTCGGCGAGAGCGAGGTCCGCACCGGTGTGGCCATGGTCGTCCCCGCGGAACGGGTCCAGTGGCCGGTGCCGGGCGGACTTCCCGTCGTCGAGATCAACGGGAAGGACGTCCGCCGATGAGCGTCACCGAACAGCAGCAGCCGGGTCCCGACAACGGTTCCGGGAACGACCCCCGTGAGGCCCTGCACGACAGGATCGGCGCCGACTCGCTGACCACCCGGCGCGACTACCTCCGCATCGTCGCCACCGTCTCCGGCGGTCTCGCCGTGGGCGGTCTGGCCGTGGCGGGTGGCATCCTCCACCGGCACGGCGAGACGGAGGACGGGAAGGCTCCGGCCCCGAAGCGGATCGCCGCGCAGCTGCTGCCGGGGGAGTCCCTGGCCTTCCGCTATCCCGGGGACGAGGACCGGGCGGTCGCCGTGCGGATGGACGACGGCACACTCGTCGGCTACTCCGCGGTCTGCACCCACCTTGCCTGCGCCGTGCTCTGGCGCAAGGACCGCGGTACGGAGGGGGAGCTCTACTGCCCCTGTCACGAGGGAGTCTTCGACGCACGCACCGGTGAGGTCACGGCGGGCCCGCCGCCCCGCGGACTGCCCAAGGTGGTGATGACAGAGCTCGAGGACGGCAGTATCTGGGCCGTCGGCACCACCCGCTCGGGGGAGAGCGTCGAGGAGGGACTGTGCCGCCAGCTCGGCCAGGACCGACCCGATCTCGCCGCCCGGATCGGCTGCCCCGGTACCGGAGGCGGCGCCGAGGCACCGCCCGCGCCGGTTGCCTCCGCGCCGGCTGCCTCCGACGGCACGTCCACGGGGAGGCGGTCATGACCGAGCCCCTGGACCCGGTCGAGCCGCCGCGGCCCCCCGACACCGCCGGGACCGCCTATCCCGACTACCACCCGGGAAGCGCGCGCCCCGAACTGAACCGGCCCCTGCACGAGCGCTACCCCCAGATCCGGCCCACCAGCGGGTACGCCGATCCACGGGTACGCCACACCGGCCCGGGCCCGGGGGCGGGCTCGGAGCAGGAACCCGAGCGCTCCGCGAAGCTGACGGCCCGGCTGGTGCTGGCCCTGAGCGTCGTCGTCGGCCAGCTGTGGGCGCTCACGGAGGTCGTGAACGTGTGGATGGAGGGCGACACGGGCACCGCCTGGTGGGGGGCCGGGTTCCTGTGCCTGTCGTTCCTGGTCGTGCTGGGGCTCTGGCTGCTCGATCCGAAGGACCGCTGAGCCCGGCCGTACCCTGGAGACATGAGTACCGCCCCCGCCCCCGGACCGCGAGAACCGAAGCCGTCGCAGCCGCGGCAGCGGCCGACCCAGGAGCCCGGACCCAAGCCCCCGGCTCTGATCTTCGACGATCCGCTGGACAGGCAGTCCTCGGACGACACGGACCAGGGGTGGGGTGAGCGGGCTCCCGCCGGTGGCGGTGCCGCCGACCTCGCGCGCTTCCTCGACGAGAAGCCGCCTCACCACATCTGACAGCCGCCGGTGGCGATCCGGGCCCACCGGCCCCGGCCCCGTCACGCCTGGCCACGGTCCTGCCGGGCCGGCCCCTGTTCCGCTATGCCCGGCCCCGGTTCCGCTGCGCCTACGCCTGGCCACGCTGGGCGACCAGCACGTCCCGGATCTCCTTCAGCACCTCCAGTTCGCTCACCTCCAACGTCTCCTGCACCCCCTCCTTCGCCGCCTGGGCCGCCGCACGCCTGGCGAGGTACTTCGCCATGGGCAGCACCATCAGGAAGTAGACGACGGCGCCGGTGATCAGGAAGCTGAGGGTGGCGCTGAGCACCGAGCCCCACAGGATCTCGATGCCGTCCGTCCTGCCGGTCTCCGGGTCCTCGACGCAGGGACCGCGGAGACAGGACGTGTACTTCTCCAGGTCCTGGGTGCCGAAGGCGCCGACCACCGGATTGATGAGTCCCTTCACGACCGCGTTCACCACGTTCGTGAAAGCGGCGCCGATCACGACGGCGACCGCAAGGTCGATCACATTGCCCCGCGTCAGGAAGGCTTTGAAACCCTCCAGCAGGCCGACCTTCTTCTCGCTCACAGGTGGGCCTTCCTCTGTACGTGCCTTGGGGGGAGTGAACTGCCCCGCCACATAAGGCGGCAGAGGACCGCAGTGTCCAATCGGGTACATCCGACGAGTGAGTTGACGCGATACCTGTTCTATTCGGCATAGGACACCGCCACCGCGAGCCGCCCCGACGCACCGGCACCCGCCAGGGCCGCCGCGGTCTCCCGCTCGACGGACAGGACCACCAGAGCTCCGCTCCCGGCGCCCGCCAGGCTGCCTGCCTCCGGGAACAGGGTCTTTCCGACGCCCGCACCGCGTGGGACCTCCGCAACCCGGACGTCGCGTGCCACCACCCTGGCTTCCGCGTCGCCTTCGACCGCGGCGATCACATCGACGCGGTCACCGGGCCGCAGCAGCCCGACCGTCGCGGCGTCGGCGATCCGCACCGGGGCGGACACCAGCCGGACCGCCCGCCGCTCGGGCCCCGGTGGCGCGCCCCCGGCGGCGGCGAGCGCCCCCTTCTCGCCGCCCGATCCCGAGAGCGCGAGCACGGCGGAGGCCAGCGCGAACCCGGCTGCCAGCGCCCGCCGTTGTCCGCGCAACGCCCGCCGGAGCCGTCGGCCACCACCGCCCCGCACCCGCAGGGGTCCGAAGGACGGTACGCCGCACGGGGCGGGGGACGCGGGACGCGTATCGGGCATCGAAGGGGACATGGCCAGCACCACCTGCCGTGAGGGCGATCCCCAGGCATTTCCGCGCGGGGGATCGCGCGGGAAGGCGCGAAAGCCGCGAGGAACCGACCGGGGAAAGCGTGAGGGGAGTCCGGCGGGCCGACCCGCCGGACTCCCCTCACGATCCACCCTGCTCGGAGATGCCGCTGATGCCTGTGGACAACTCACAGGATGTGGACAACCTGGCCACCCGTACGGGAGATGGCCCTCGGGTGTACCAACCGAGCCGAGCCGTCCCGACCGGCCCACCAGGCCCGCCCTCCGAGCCACCCTCCCAGCCGCCCGCCCACCCCGGTCTCACCGTCCCGGCCCGACCGGCCCAGCGGACTTCACCCTCCCCGCCGGCTACGGCAGGGCGATACCCGTGTCGAGCCCGTCCAGCGCGTGCGCGCAGACGCAGTCGCGGTCCTCGTTCGCGGGCAGAGCGGCCACCGCGTCGAAGAGCACCGACCGCAGTCGGTCGACGTTGGCCGCGAACACCTCCAGCACCTCCGAGTGGTTGACGCCCTCGCCGGCCTCCGCCCCGGCGTCGAGGTCCGTGACCAGCGTCAGCGTCGTGTAGCAGAGGTTCAGTTCGCGGGCGAGTACCGCCTCCGGGTGGCCCGTCATCCCGACGACCGACCAGCCCATCGCCGCGTGCCAGCGCGACTCGGCACGGGTCGAGAAGCGCGGGCCCTCGACCACGACCAGGGTTCCTCCGTCCACCGGTTCCCAGTCGCGTCCGCGCGCCGCCGCCAGGGCCGCCTTGCGTCCCCCGGGGCAGTACGGGTCGGCGAAGCCGAGGTGCACCACGTTCGGCCGGGTGCCGTCCGCCCAGGGCTCACCGTCGTAGAACGTCTGGGTGCGGGCCTTGGTGCGGTCGACCATCTGGTCCGGCACCAGCAGGGTGCCCGGCCCGTACTCCGGACGCAGACCTCCGACCGCACAGGGGCCGAGCACCTGGCGTACGCCGACGGAGCGCAACGCCCAGAGGTTGGCGCGGTAGTTGATCCGGTGCGGAGGCAGGTGGTGGCCGCGGCCGTGGCGTGGGAGGAAGGCCACGCGGCGGCCCCCGAGTTCGCCCAGGAAGAGGGAGTCGCTCGGTTCCCCGTACGGGGTGTCGACCTTGACCTCGGTCACGTCGTCGAGGAAGGAGTAGAAACCCGATCCGCCGATGACGCCGATTTCCGCTGTGTCTGCGTTCACCATGCGGGTCACACTAACCGGGCGCGCACGACCGGGACCCCGCCGAGTCGATCAGCGGGGTCCGGGTGGAACGTGTGGTGTCCGAGGGCTGCCTCAGGCGGCCGAGGTGCCGCTCGACGACGACGTGGAAGCCGAGGAGGAGGCCGAGGACGACGCGGAAGCGGCGGGCTTGGCGTCCGTCTTCGACGAGGCCGACCCGCTGGACGAGTCGGACGTCTTCGAGGACGACGACGTGCCCGGCGTGCTGCTCGACGACGAGCCGCGGCTGTCGTTCCGGTAGAAACCGGATCCCTTGAAGACGATGCCGACGGCCGAGAACACCTTCTTGAGGCGTCCCTCGCAGTTCGGGCACACGGTCAGGGCATCATCGGTGAACTTCTGCACCGCTTCGAGGCCCTCGCCGCATTCGGTGCACTGGTACTGATAGGTCGGCACTTGCTCCTCCTGGCACTCTCACTCAATGAGTGCTAACGACGCTCCATACTGACGTATTCCGAGCGATCAGTCCACCGTGACCGGCTCGCGGTGACCGATCCCACGTGCCACCGTCCGTCCTGGGAGCCGCGGCGTGAGCCGTGAACGCAGGGCCAGCAGGGTCGCCAGGGCCAGGGCGGTACCGGCCAGCGGGACCACGAAACCGGTGCTCGCGCCGTGGGCGTCGGCGAGCTGTCCGGCCACCGTGACGGCCGCCGCCTGGCCGAGTGCCACCGCGCCGGTCAGCCAGGTGAAGGCCTCGGTCCTGGCGGACGAGGGCACCAGTGCCTCGACCAACGTGTAGCCGCTGATCAGCGCGGGAGCGATGCACAGGCCGACCAGCAGACCGAGTCCCGCCAGCAGCGGTACGGAGTGCACGGCCCACAGCCCGGACGCGGTCAGTGTCAGGGCCACGTAGCCGACGACCAGCCGGCGGCGCGGGCTGCTCTTCCAAGCGATGGCGCCGCAGGCGATGCCGGCCAGCATGTTGCCGGCCGCGAAGACGCCGTACAGCAGCCCGTTCACGCCGGGCCGGCCGATCTCCTCGGAGAACGCCGTCAGGGAGACCTGCATGCCGCCGAAGACGGAGCCGATGCCCAGGAACGTGACCGCGAGGACCCTCACCCCGGGAACGGAGAGCGCCGACCGGTGCGGCTCGGAGGCCGTGGCGGCGCCGTTGGGTGCGGGCTGGGTGGAGCGCTGGGCGGCGAACAGTACGCCGCCCAGCAGCGTCAGCGCCGCCTCGGCGATCAGTCCGGCCGCCGGGTGCACGCCCGTGCACAGCGCCGTCGCGAGCACGGGGCCGATGACGAACGTGAACTCGTCCGTCACGGACTCGAAGGCGGCGGCCGTGGCCATCAGCGGGGAGGCGGGACGACCCGGCGCCGCGCCGAGCAGGGCGGCCCACCGGGCGCGCACCATCGGCCCGACCTGCGGGATGGACGCCCCCGTGGGCACCGCGGCCAGGAACAGCGCCCACAGGGGCGCGTCCGCCAGGGCGAGCGCGGTGAGGGTGCCGACGGCCGCCGCGTGCACCAGGACGCCCGGCACCAGGACGGCGCGCTGGCCGAACCGGTCGGCGAGCCTGCCGCTCTGCGGCGCGAACAGGGCCATGGAGACACCGGAGACGGCGGCCACGGCACCCGCGCTGCCGTAGGAGCCTGTGGTGTGCTGAACCAGGAGCACGATGCCGATGGTCAGCATCGCGAAGGGCTGCCGGGCGGCGAAGCCCGGGAGGAGGAAGGTCCACGCACCCGGGGTGCGCAGCAACTGCCCGTAACCGGGGCGGTCGGAGACCGTGGACGCCACGGTCCATGCCTTTCTGCCGCCTGGTGGCCGTGTCCCCGGGGCCGCACCGGGGTGCGGGGCATGCGGGAACTGCCGAGAGCTGTCCTCTTCGCGCGGGACTGCGGTAGATGCCGGGCGGCTCGCTCCAGGGGCGAGAGGACGCCACGACCGCCATACGGTCGCGCCAGCTCTGCATCAGACAGAGTTGGTCGATCAGGTTCGAATCGTGTGGATCAAGAGATCCGGTCCTTCATGTTACAGGTTCTGTTCCTGGGTGAGCCTGTGATTGCCCGTGAGTGCAGGTCAGGCGCACCTTGCGGGTCGTGGTGCGCCCGCGATTGCATACAGGCGCCCCACGTCCCCCGGAGGTGGTCCGAGCTCAGTGGCGGGCCCGCCTGCTGCCCGCCTTGTCCCCTTCGTGCTCCTCGCCGCCCTTGGTCAGCTTCCTGGCCAGTTTCGCGAGGTGCGGCACCTCCGCAGCCGGGGCGGTCGCCCCGCCGGTGCCCAGCCAGCCGGCCAGCTTGCCGCCCTCGCCGACCGCACGCAGACGCGCCTCGGTGGCGTCGCGCACGGGGTCGGTCGCGACGACCAGCAGCTCGTCCCCGCGGCGCAGCACTGTCGAGGGGGCGGGGACGAAGCTCGTCCCCTCCCGCACGACGAGGGTGACCGCGGCCCCGGCGGGCAGCCGGAGTTCCGCCACCTCCACGCCGTGCATCCTGGACCTGCCGGGGACGGCCACCGAGAGCAGATGGCCGCGCAGCCGCTCCAGCGGAGCCGACTCGATGCCGAGGTCCGCTGTCTCGGACGGGTCCTCGGAGATCTTCAGGGCCTTGGCGAGCCAGGGCAGTGTCGGCCCCTGGATGAGGGTGTAGACGATGACGAGCACGAAGACGATGTTGAAGACCCGGGTGCTGCCCTCGATCCCGGACACCATCGGGATGGTCGCCAGGATGATGGGGACGGCGCCGCGCAGCCCGGCCCAGGACATCAACGTCTTCTCCCGCTTGGGCAGGCGGAACGGCGCGAGGCTGATGAAGACGGACAGTGGCCGGGCGACGGCGGTGAGGACCAGCCCCACGACCACGGCGGGCCAGAAGTCGTCGATGAGGTCGTGCGGGGTGACCAGCAGTCCGAGCAGGACGAACATGCCGATCTGCGCCAGCCAGCCGAGCCCGTCGGCGAAGCCGCGGGTGGCGGGCCAGTGCGGAAGCTTGGAGTTGCCGAGGACCATCGCGGCCAGGTAGACGGCCAGGAATCCACTGCCGTGCGCCATGGCGCCGGCGGCGTACGCGGACACCGCGATGGCCATCACGGCGATGGGGTAGAGCCCGGACGCGGGCAGCGCCACGTGGCGGATGCCGTAGGCGCCGAGCCAGCCCACGGCCAGGCCGATCGCCGCGCCGATGGCCAGTTCCAGGGCTATCTCGCCGACGAGCACGTACCAGTGCTCCACCGGGCCGACGGCGGAGAACGCCACCACCAGGATGACCACGGGGGCGTCGTTGAAGCCGGACTCGGCCTCCAGGACACCCGTGATCCGGGAGGGGAGCGGAACCCTGCGCAGGACGGAGAAGACGGCCGCGGCGTCGGTGGAGGAGACGACGGCGCCGATGATCAGGGCCTGCCGCCAGTCGAGGCCGACGAGATAGTGCGCCGCGCTCGCGGTGACACCCACGCTGATGCCCACACCGACGGTCGACAGGACCGCCGCCGCCGGAAGAGCGGGTTTCACTTCTTTCCACTTCGTGCCCAGCCCGCCCTCGGCCAGGATGACGACCAGGGCGGCGTAGCCGATCACCTGGGTCAGCTCGGCGTTGTCGAACTTGACGTCGAAGATGCCGTCCTGGCCCATGGCGATACCGATGCCGAGGTACAGGAGCAGGCTGGGGAGCCCGCTGCGGGACGAAATGCGTACGGCCGCCACGGCGACCAGCAGGACGAGTGAGCAGACGAGCAGAAGTTCGTTGAGCGCGTGGACAGTCAGGGTCCGTTTCCTTCCCTGCGTACGCCTTCCGGATCGGCCTCCGGCGGCCAGTACTTCGTTACCTTACCTAATCTTTAACGTTTTCTTGACGCCTTCGAGTGTTCGTGCGAACCGGTGCGCAAATGGATGCATCCCCATACCGCGTCCGAGTGGCTTCCGCGGGGCGCCTATGGTTGCTCCTGCACTCCCAGGACCACCCTGCCCCTCTAAGGACAGCGATGCCCGCCAACACAACCGCCCCTTCCGGGTCTTCCGATGCGAAGAAGACCGGCCGGAAGAAGGGGCGTCGCGCCCGCCTGTTCGTGATCGTCCTGGTGCTGGCGCTTGTCGCGGGTGTCGGGTACGGCGCGTACTGGTCCGTTTCCACGGTCCGGGCCTCCTACCCGCAGACCACCGGGTCGATCGAGCTCAAGGGCCTCTCCGGAGACGTCGACGTGAGACGCGACGACTACGGGATCCCGCAGATATACGCCGACACCGACAGCGACCTCTTCCGCGCCCAGGGGTACGTCCAGGCCCAGGACCGCTTCTGGGAGATGGACGTACGCCGTCACATGACGTCCGGACGGCTCTCCGAGATGTTCGGCTCCGGCCAGGTCGAGACCGACTCCTTCCTGCGCACGCTGGGCTGGCGCAAGGTCGCGCAGGAGGAGTACGACAAGGTCCTGGACGAGGACACCAAGAAGAACCTCCAGGCGTACGCGGAGGGGGTGAACGCGTATCTGGACGGCAAGGACGGCAAGGACATCTCCGTCGAGTACGCGGCACTCGGCCTGACCAACGACTACGAGCCCACCGAGTGGACCCCGGTCGACTCGGTCGCCTGGCTGAAGGCGATGGCCTGGGACCTGCGCGGCAACATGCAGGACGAGATCGACCGTTCGCTGATGACCAGCAGGCTCAGCACGGAGCAGATCAAGGACCTCTACCCGGACTATCCGTTCGAGAAGAACAAGCCGATCGTCGACCAGGGTGCGGTCTCCCCGGTCACCGGGGAGTTCGACCCCGAGGCCGAGCCGTCGGACAGCATCGGTTCCCAGACCGTCGAGGGTGCGACCGAGGGCCTGAACACCCAGCTCTCCGCGCTCTCCGACACCCTGGACGAGATCCCGGCGCTGCTCGGCCCCAACGGCAACGGCATCGGATCGAACTCCTGGGTCGTCTCCGGCGACCACACGACGACCGGGAACCCGCTCCTGGCCAACGACCCGCACCTGGCGCCGCAGCTCCCCTCGCTCTGGTACCAGATGGGGCTGCACTGCCGTCAGGTCTCGGAGTCCTGCCAGTACGACACGGCCGGGTACACGTTCTCCGGGATGCCCGGTGTGATCATCGGCCACAACCAGGACATCTCCTGGGGCTTCACGAACCTCGGGGCCGACGTCACCGACCTCTTCCTGGAGAAGGTCTCCGCCGACGGCTACCAGTACGACGGCAGGACCGAGCCCTTCGTCACCCGCGAGGAGACCATCAAGGTCGCGGGCGGCAGGAGCCGGAAGATCACGGTCCGCGAGACCAACAACGGCCCGCTCGTGTCCGACCGGAGCAACGAGCTCTCGAAGGTCGGCAAGAAGGCTCCCGTCACCAGCAACGCGCCCGACCGCGGCGACGGGTACGGGGTCTCCCTGAGGTGGACGGCACTGGACCCCGGCAAGTCCATGGACGCCGTCTTCCAGCTGAACCGGGCCAAGGACTTCAAGAGCTTCCGCAAGGCGGCCGCGAACTTCGAGGTGCCCTCGCAGAACCTGATCTACGCGGACACCAAGGGCAACATCGGCTACCAGGCGCCCGGCAAGATCCCGGTCCGCACACAGGGCGACGGCACGATGCCGAGCCCCGGCTGGAACCCGAAGTACGGCTGGGAGAAGGACCCCGTCCCGTTCGACGAGCTGCCGTACGAGTACAACCCCGACCGTGGCTACATCGTCACCGCCAACCAGGCGGTCATCGGCGACGGTTACGAGCACATGCTCACCAAGGACTGGGGCTACGGCACCCGCAGCCAGCGGATCAACGACCTGATCCAGAAGAAGCTCGACGGCGGCGAGAAGATCTCGACCGACGACATGCAGACGATGCAGATGGACAACCAGAGCGCGATCGCCGCGAAGCTGGTGCCCGAGCTGAAGAAGATCGGCATCTCGGACAAGAGCGTCCGTGAGGCGCAGAAGCTGCTGGAGGGCTGGGACTACACCCAGGAGTCCGACTCCGCCGCCGCCGCCTACTTCAACGGCGTCTGGCGCAACATCCTCAAGCTGGCCTTCGGCAACAAGCTCCCCAAGGAGATGCGTGCCAAGGGCGACTGCATCTACGTGCGGCCGGTCGCCGGCACCGGGCCGGTGGACGAGCAGGACAAGCTCGTGCGCGAGTGCGGTCAGCGCGCCCCGGATGCGGCGCAGCCCGACGGCGGCGACCGCTGGTACGAGGTGGTCGAGAACATCCTGGACGACCAGGACAACGAGTGGTGGAAGGTCCCGGCCAAGGGGCGCGAAGAGGCGATCGACAGCCGTGACGAGCTCTTCGCCCGCGCCATGGAGGACGCCCGCTGGGAGCTGACCGCCAAGCTCGGCAAGAACATGAACACCTGGAGCTGGGGCCGGCTGCACCGGATGACCCTGCGCAACCAGACGCTCGGCAAGGAGGGCCCCGACCTCCTGCAGCGGGCCCTGAACCGCGGTCCCTGGGACCTCGGCGGCGGCGAGGCGGCGGTCAACGCCACCGGCTGGAACGCGGCCGGCGGCTACGAGGTCGTCTGGGTCCCGTCCATGCGGATGGTCGTGAACGTGGGGGACTGGGACAAGTCCCGGTGGATCAACCTCACCGGCTCCTCGGGGCACGCCTTCAGCGCCCACTACACCGACCAGACCGACAAGTGGGTCGACGGTGAGCTGCTCGACTGGTCCTACGGGGAGGACGCGGTGAAGAAGTCCACCGTCGACACCCTGACGCTCAAGAAGCCCTAGAAGGGAAGCGCCGCGCTCCGGCCGGCGTGACCACGGCATCCACGGGGTGGTCGTGCGGTTCCTCGGGAACCCGCGCGACCACCTCGTCGTCGTACAGCAGGACGACCAGGGCGGGGTGGGCGCCGGCCGACGAGAGCCGGGCCAGCACCCGGTCGTAGCTGCCCCCGCCGCGGCCCAGCCGCATCCCGCGCCCGTCCACGGCCAGTCCCGGCAGCAGCACGGCGTCCGCGTCCAGGACCGCCCGTGGCCCGAGACGTGCGCCGTCCGGTTCCAGGAGTCCCCGGCCTGCGGGCACGAGGTGCTCCGCGCCCTCGAACAGAGCCCAGTCCAGGTCGTTGTCCTCCATGAGGACCGGCAGGAGCACGCGGACGCCCCGCGCCCGCAGCGCGTCCAGGAGCGCGTGCGTCCCCGGCTCGCGGCCCACGGACACATAGGCCGCCACGGTCCGGGCTTCGGTCAGCTCGGGAAGATTCTGGGCCGACGCGGACAGAACCGCAGCGGTCCTTCCGACGTCATCCTGGGTGAGGAGCCTCCGTGCAGCGAGCAGTTCACGCCGCAAGGCTGCCTTTTGGGACATGTCATGGCTCAACGGGTGCTCGCATCTGCTCGCTTATGTGGATGTATGAGAACGAAGTTAACCGGACGCTCATCTTCCGCCCATATGCGCGCGTTAGAGTTCGGCGCATGACTCAGTCGCACCCCAGGATCAGCAAAGCTGTCATCCCAGCTGCAGGTCTCGGCACCCGGTTCCTGCCGGCCACCAAGGCCACTCCCAAGGAGATGCTGCCTGTCGTCGACAAGCCGGCCATCCAGTATGTGGTCGAGGAGGCGGTCGCGGCGGGTCTTTCCGACGTACTGATGGTCACCGGCCGGAACAAGCGTCCCCTTGAGGACCACTTCGACCGGAACTACGAGCTGGAGTCCGCGCTCACCCGCAAGGGAGACGCGGAACGTCTCTCCCGGGTCCAGGAGTCCAGCGACCTGGCCACCATGCACTACGTACGCCAGGGCGACCCGCGTGGTCTCGGTCACGCCGTCCTCTGCGCCGCGCCGCACGTGGGCGACCAGCCCTTCGCCGTCCTCCTCGGCGACGACCTCATCGACCCGCGCGACCCCCTTCTCGCCCGCATGGTCGAGATCCAGGAGCGTGAGGGCGGCAGCGTCGTCGCGCTCATGGAGGTCGACCCCGCGCAGATCCACATGTACGGCTGCGCCGCCACCGAGGCGACCGCCGACGGGGACGTCGTCCGGGTCACCGGGCTCGTCGAGAAGCCGGACCCGGCTGACGCGCCCAGCAACCTCGCCGTCATCGGCCGCTACGTCCTGGACCCCGCGGTCTTCGACATACTGCGACGGACCGAGCCCGGCCGCGGCGGCGAGATCCAGCTCACGGACGCCCTCCAGTTGCTGGCCGAGGACGAGAAGATCGGCGGCCCGGTGCACGGTGTCGTCTTCAAGGGCCGCCGCTACGACACCGGTGACCGTGGCGACTATCTGCGTGCCATTGTCAGACTCGCGTGCGAACGTGAGGACCTGGGCCCGGACTTCCGGACCTGGCTGCGCAGTTACGTCACCGAGGAGTTGTAAAAGCTTGAGCGGCACGATCTGGTCGGTGGACGAGCACCTTGAGGACATCCTCGCCGCGGTGAAGCCGCTCGAGCCCATCGAGCTGCAACTGCCCGACGCCCAGGGATGCGTCCTGGTCGAGGACGTCGTGGTGCAGGTGGCCCTGCCGCCCTTCGACAACAGCTCGATGGACGGGTACGCCGTCCGGATCTCCGACGTCGAGGGCGCCAGCGAGGAGTTCCCCGCCGTCCTCACCGTCATCGGTGACGTCGCGGCGGGCGACGGAGGCCTGCCCGACGGCCGGTCCGTGGGCCCCGGCGAGGCCGCCCGCATCATGACGGGTGCCCCGCTGCCCGCGGGCGCCGAGGCGGTCGTCCCGGTCGAGTGGACCGACGGCGGCACGGGCGGCGGCCCGGCCGACACCATGCGGGCCCACAGCGACGCCCCGGAGGGGGCGAGCGGCGAGGTCCGCGTCCACCGGCCCGTGAAGCCCCGCGCCCATGTCCGGGCCAAGGGCAGCGACGTGACCCCCGGGGACCTGGCGCTGCGCGCGGGTTCGGTCGTCGGCCCCCCTCAGATCGGCCTGCTCGCCGCGATCGGCCGCTCGACGGTGCGGGTGCGGCCCCGCCCGCGCGTCGTGGTGCTGTCCACCGGCAGCGAGCTGGCACAGCCGGGTGAGGAGCTGACCGGCGGCCGGATCTACGACTCCAACAGCTTCGCGCTGACGGCTGCCGCGAGGGACGCGGGAGCCATCGCCTACCGCGTGCCGGCGGTCGCCGACGACGCCGAGACGCTGCGGGCCACGATCGAGGACCAGCTGATCCGTGCTGACATCGTCGTGACCACGGGCGGTGTGAGCGTCGGGGCGTACGACGTGGTCAAGGAGGCCCTGTCGTCCGTGGGCGACGCGGACGAGGCGGGCGGGGGCGTCGACTTCCGCAAGCTCGCCATGCAGCCGGGCAAACCGCAGGGCTTCGGGTCGATCGGCCCCGACCACACGCCGCTGCTGGCACTGCCCGGCAACCCGGTCTCCTCGTACGTCTCCTTCGAGCTGTTCGTCCGGCCGGCGATCCTGACGCTCATGGGCATGGAGGACGTCCACCGCCCATCGGTCCGGGCCACGCTGAACACCGGTGAGGCGCTCCCCTCGCCGTCCGGCAAGCGTCAGTTCCTGCGGGGCACCCATGACGCGGAGGCCGGCACCGTGACGCCCGTCGGAGGGCCCGGATCGCATCTGATCGCCGCCCTCGCACAGGCGGACGCGCTGATCGTCCTGCCCGAGGACGTCACCTCCGCCGAGCCCGGCGCGGAGGTCGAGGTGATCCTCCTCCGCTGACTTCCCGGCGGTGGCGGTACGGTATCTGGCGCTGTGCCTTACCGGGGGAAGCTCCCCGGGCCCCTCGCTCCGCCCCTCGGCGCGGGACGGGCGGGCAACCGGCGCCCTACCGCTAGGCGGAGTGAGTTGAGTACGCAGAACAGGCTGACGCACATCGACGAGGCGGGCGCCGCCCGCATGGTCGACGTGTCGGAGAAGGACGTCACCGCGCGTGTCGCCCGGGCGAGCGGCCGGGTCCTCGTGTCGCCGCGTGTCGTCGAACTCCTCAGGGGCGAGGGCGTCCCGAAGGGGGACGCGCTCGCCACCGCGCGCATCGCCGGGATCATGGGTGCCAAGCGCACCCCGGACCTGATCCCGCTCTGCCACCCGCTGGCCGTGTCCGGAGTGAAGGTCGACCTGAGCGTCGCCGACGACGCGGTGGAGATCCTGGCCACGGTGAAGACCACGGACCGCACCGGGGTCGAGATGGAGGCCCTGACCGCCGTGTCGGTCGCCGCGCTCACGGTGATCGACATGATCAAGGCGGTCGACAAGAACGCGGTGATCACGGACGTGCGGGTCGAGGCGAAGTCGGGCGGCAAGTCCGGCGACTACAGGCGCCCCGCGCCGGAGGGGGCCGACGCATGACCGCGCCCGGCAGCGGAGAGGCCCCGCTCGGCGGCGCTTCGGCCGCCCCGTACTCCGCCCTCGTCGTGACCGCCTCCAACCGCGCCTCCGCCGGTGTGTACGCCGACAAGGGCGGCCCGCTCATCTCCGAGGCCCTCACCGGTCTCGGTTTCGCCGTCGACGGCCCGCAGATCGTGCCCGACGGCGATCCGGTGGAGGCCGCCCTGCGGGCCGGCGTCGCCGCGGGTTACGACGTGATCGTCACCACCGGCGGTACCGGGATCTCGCCCACCGATGCCACACCCGAGGCCACCCGGCGCGTCCTGGACCGCGAGATCCCGGGCATCGCCGAGGCGATCCGCGCCGAGGGCCGCGACAAGGTACCCACTGCCGCGCTCTCCCGCGGCCTCGCGGGCATCGCGGACGGCACCCTCGTCGTGAACCTGCCGGGCTCGACCGGCGGAGTGCGCGACGGCCTCGCGGTCCTGAGCAGGCTGCTGGTGCACGCCGTCGACCAGCTGCGCGGCGGCGATCACCCCCGACCGGGGAGCCCGAGCTGAACGTCCGGACCTGGCCGGTGATCCTGACCGACGGCACCGTCACCCTCCGCCCCATAAAGCTGCGTGACCAGAGCGTGTGGCGCGAGGTCAACCGGCGCAACCGGGACTGGCTGCGCCCCTGGGAGGCCACCGTCCCGCCGCCGGCCCCCGGCGGCCCGGTGGCTCAGCGCCCCACCTACCGGCAGATGATCCGCCACCTGCGCGCCGAGGCGAACGCCGGCCGGATGCTGCCCTTCGCCATCGAGTACGAGGGCCGTCTCGTGGGGCAGTTGACGGTGGCCGGCATCACCTGGGGCTCGATGTGCTCGGGCCATGTCGGTTACTGGGTCGACCGGAGCGTGGCGGGCAGGGGTGTCATGCCGACCGCGGTCGCGCTCGCCGTCGACCACTGTTTCCGTGACGTCGGACTGCACCGGATCGAGGTCTGCATTCGGCCCGAGAACGGCCCCAGCCGACGGGTCGTGGAGAAACTCGGATTTCGTGCGGAAGGGCTGCGTCCACGCTATCTGCACATCGACGGCGCATGGCGGGACCACCTGATCTTCGCCCTCACCGCCGAGGAAGTTCCGGACGGGCTGCTGCGGCGTTGGCGCAGGGTGCGGCCGGGTACGCCGGGTACGTCGCACACGCCCGGGGAAATGAAATAAGTGTTCGAATTTGATCGGTCCGCGAAGGTAATCGGCATCACTTTCGTCGACTGTTGACCCGAACAATCGCAAAAAAAGTCCGTCATATGAGCCTGATCGTGCGACACACCGGGCCAATTGGCGGATGCTGCCGTGCAAACCCCTCTACGGTGTGAGCGTGAGCAGCAGCGGCCTCATCTACGCAGTCATCGTCGGTGCATGGGCCGCCTACTTGGTCCCGATGTGGCTCCGCAGGCAGGACGAGCTCAACGAAGCGCGTCCGACGGAACGCTTCAGCACCGCCATCCGGCTGCTGTCCGGACGGGCGGCCATGGAGCGCCGTTACGCCAAGGAGCTGCGGGAGCGGGATGCCGAGGAGGCGCCTGGCGACGTGGACCCGGATGCCGTCACGGACCGTATGGAGTCCGTCGACGTCCGGGCCTTTTCCGCGCCCCCGGCACATACGGAAGTGCGCTTGCACGACCTGGCATCCGACCGGGCCGAGCAGGACCGCCTGCCGGCCCAGGCGCGACGCCGACGCCCCTCCGGCGCGGAGTCGGAGCGCGAGCGGCGCCGCCGGTCGCAGGTCCTGGCGCGCCGACGGCGTACGACCACGATGCTCTTCATGGCCTTCACGCTCGGCGCGATCGTCGCGGCGGTGGGCGGACTCCGCTTCCTGTGGGCGCCGGCCGTTCCCGCCGTGCTGCTGAGCACCTACATCGTTCATCTGCGGGGTCAGGAACGCCGCCGGTTCGTCTTCACCATGGACCGACGGCGTGCCGAGGTCGCCGCGCAGCGGCTGCGCGAGAACCACCCCCGCAGGCACCAGCCCGCGTCCCCGGCTCCCGCCGAGCCGGACGAGGAGCCTGGAGGGGCGCCCGCACCGGCTCCGACGGTCTCTCCTCAGGAGGCCGGCCGCCGCGCCCTGGTCGAGCAGACCGACCATGCGGAGTGGGTGGACCAGCAGCGCGAACGCGGACCGGCCCAGGGCGACAGCTGGGAGCCCGTCCCGGTGCCGCTGCCGACCTATGTCACCGCCCCCGTCGCCCCGCGCACCAGGGGCGGGGTGGAGGTCGGCGACCCGGAGACGTGGAGCGCGGCCCGGTCCAGCCAGTCCGATCCCACCCGGACCGGCAGCCACGACGTCCCCGCACCCGAGGCCGAGCCCGCCCCGCGCCGCCGCGGCACCCCGCCCAAGCGCACCCGCGACCGAGGCCGCACGCCCCTCTTCGACCAGTACGACGACGAGGACAGGCCGCGCGCGGCCAACGAGTGACCCGGCCCCACCCCGAACGTCCTTCTTCCCTGTCCGATGCCGCCACGGCGACGGCTGCGACGGCGTCGAGCCCCGCTCAGGCCCCGGTGACGGCGTTCCGCGTCCCCTGATCGGCCTCGGCCCGTACGGCGCCCCGGCGACCCCGAGCGACTTCGGCACTTCCCGCCGGAGAAGCCCGCGGGCCCGGCTCGGTGACCTGCCGGGATACGGATTTCCGAGCACCCCCACAGGGGTGCTAGAGTTTCACTCGTTGCAAGGGCCTGTGGCGCAGTCTGGTAGCGCACCTCGTTCGCATCGAGGGGGTCTGGGGTTCAAATCCCCACAGGTCCACCGCACACACGAGATCCCGTCCGATCGAAAGATCGGGCGGGATCTCGTCGTTTCTCTGCCGTGGGACACAGCCGGACGCCGTATCGGCTCGATGGCGGTCGGCACGAAACGTGGTGCGGCCGTGTCCGTGGCCATGGCCGTGTCCGGAACTGTACGGGTGCTGTCGTTCCGGACACTCACGGACGAGTGTGAGTCCGCGCCACGATGGTCGTCATCGGTCGACGAGGCACGGGGAGAGGTCATGACGACGAACAACACGGTCGCGGTCTACGGGGCTTACGGGCACACCGGACGATTCGTGGTGGCCGAGCTGCTGGAGCGTGGGTTCGTGCCCGTTCTCGCCGGGCGCGACGAGAAGAAGCTGAGAGCCCTCGCGGAGGAACGTCCCGGGCTCGACGTCAGACCGGCGTCGGTGGGCGATCCGGAGTCCCTCGACCGTGCCCTGGCCGGTGCGGCGGCCGTCGTGAACAGTGCCGGTCCCTTCGCCACGACCGCCGCCCCGCTGATCGAGGCGGCGCTGCGGGCAGGGATTCCGTACGTGGACGTGGCGGCGGAGATCGAGGCCAATGTCGACACGTTCGCCCACTTCGCGGACCGGGCCCGCGCCGCCGGAGTCGTGGTCGTTCCCGCCATGGCTTTCTTCGGCGGCCTGGGTGATCTGCTGGTCACCGCTGCGATAGGTGACTGGGCCACGGCGGACGAGGCGCACATCGCGTACGGGCTGAGCAGTTGGCATCCCACGGAGGGGACACGGGCCGCCGGCAAGGTCTCGGGGGAGCGGCGCGACGGCCGGCGCGTCCGTTACGCGAAGGGGCAGTTGGAGTACCACGACGACGCCCTGCCCACCGTGGAGTGGTCCTTCCCCGAGCCGATGGGCACCAGGGCCGTCCTCGGCGAGTTCACGATGGCCGA
This sequence comes from Streptomyces sp. Alt3, assembly GCF_030719215.1. NCBI lineage: Bacteria > Bacillati > Actinomycetota > Actinomycetes > Kitasatosporales > Streptomycetaceae > Streptomyces > Streptomyces glycanivorans. The sequence continues at coordinate 4,721,971 of NZ_CP120983.1, forward strand.
CGTCGTCACCGTCCCCAGCCATCTGTCCGTCCCCGAGGTGACCACCTACATGACCACCGACGCGGCCGGGGATCTGTCGGCCCCTCGGACCCCGGCGCCGACCGCGGTCGACGGGACAGGCCGCTCCGCGCAGACGTTCCTCGTCGACGTCGTCGTGCGCTCGGGTGAAGAGGAGCGCCGCGCGGTGGCGCGGGGCCAGGACATCTACGCCGTCACCGCGCCGCTGGCGGTGGAGGCGGTGTCCCGCATCCTCGCGGGGCGGACCAGGACGGTCGGGGTCGCCTCCGCGGGCGGGATCTTCGATGCTGCCGACTTCCTCCGAGCACTATCCGCGCACCTCTCCTTCGAGCTGCGCGACCGGGGGGCGTCTTCTCGGCCGCAAGCCAGTAGGTGATGGAAACGGCCCCCACGCACGAACGGTGACGAGGTCGGCCGTCCGGCGGAAATACACAAGCGGAAGCACTCGTCCGCGTAGTGCGCATGACATTTCGCTGAGTACTGTCAAGCGTCGAACGATGGGCAGCTTGCCCTGGGCCGCCCTCGGAACACCGTGCTCGACACTTCTCAACCGGCCCCGGCCCCGGCCGTGCGGTGGTTCGCGTCGCCGGAACCGGTAGTGCGCGTGCCGCCGACGTCGCAGAGGCCAGAAAGTGAGCAGACAGATGCAACCTACGTTCGTACTGGTTCACGGCGCTTTCGCGAACTCCTTCTCCTTCGCGCCGCTCCAAGCCGAACTCGGCCTCCTCGGGCACCGCTCCGTCGCCGTCGACCTTCCGGGGCACGGGTTCGCGGCCACGTACTCGCGCGCCTACCAGGCGCCGCAGGACCTCGAAGTGCTCGCCACCGCGCCCGGGGCCATCAGGGGCGTCACGCTCGCCGACAACGCCGCGTACCTCGTCGGGATACTGGAGCGGGCCAAGCGGAACGGGCCCGTCGTCCTCGTCTCGCACAGCCGCGGCGGCATGACGGCCACCGTCGCGGCCAACCAGCGGCCCGACCTGATCGACCGTCTCGTCCACGTCTCCGCCTGGTGCCCCGTCGACCTCGACGTCGGCGCCTACTATGCCGAGCCCGAGATGGCCACGGTCGATGCCAAGGGGCTGGCCTCGGGGATGGTCGGGAACCCTGCCGAACTCGGGCTGCTGCGTTCGAACTTCCGCACCGCGGACCCCGGCGTCCTCGCGGCCTTCAAGGCTGCCTTCCTCGCCGACGGGACGGACGAGGAGTTCATGGCCCTCCTCAACACCTTCCAGCCCGACGAGAACCTCGACGTCGGCACGCCCGACGACCGGGCGCAGGCCCACACCTGGGGGCTGATCCCCAAGTCGTACGTCCGGCTGACCGAGGACACCAGCGTGCCGCTCGCCATGCAGGACCGGATGATCCGCGAGGGTGACGCGCTGACGCCTGAGAACCCCTACGACGTCCGGACGCTCACCAGCAGCCACCTGAAGTGGCTGGTCGAGCCGGCGCCGGCGGCCCGGGTCCTGGGTGAGATCGCCGCGCTCGTGACCGCAGACTCCTGACCTGCGGACCCGGCGCGGATGGGCGTCCGAGGTCCGTGCTGGGGAAGCTTCTCGTCGCGCCCAGGGCACCTGTCGGCCGGTGATCGACGGGTGCCCGCCCGCAGGCTCAGGCGACGGCGGCGACCAGCAGGGTGAAGGCGGCGACGATGACGGCGACGCGGACGTAGTGGAAGCGGTCCCAGCGGTTCATCTGCTCCTTCCAGTCCTCGGGCCGGTTCTCCGGGGTCCACGTCTTGCCCCTGTTGTTGATCGGGACGAGCAGCAGGACCGACATGATCACGCTGACGATCAGCAGCGCGCCGGCGGTGACGGTGAGGCCGGTGCCGTCGTGGTGCCACCCCGCGACGGCCCGGACCGCGACGAGGACGAGCGAGCCGATGTACCAGAACGGCATCACGGCGCCGAGCATCCGGCCTCCGTGAGCGCGGCCGAGCTGGCCGCCGTCGCCGGGCAGTGCGTCGAAGATGCGGTTCATGACGAAGGCGACGGAGAACTCCACCCCCACCATCACACCGACGACCACGACGGTGAAGACCTGAAGTGCGTCGAGCATGCCGAGCCCCCTGGGATCTAGCGTTGCTAGCTGATGAAGCAACGCTAGTCCTGCTGCCGCTCGATTGTCTAGCGGTGCTAGGGTCGCGACATGTCAGTCCAGGAACGCAAGGAGCGTGAGCGGGCGGGCCGCGAGCGCCTCATCGTGGCCACGGCCCGCGAACTCGCCGAGCAGCAGGGCTGGGACGCGGTCACCACCCGTCGGCTCGCCGAGCGCATCGAATACAGTCAGCCCGTCCTCTACAGCCATTTCCGGGGCAAGCGCGAGATCATCGGCGCGGTCGCCCTGGAAGGTGCCACAGAGATGGCCGCGGCGGTGCGGGCCGCGACCTCCGCCGCGGACGGGCCGCGCGCCCGGGTCACCGCCCTCGCCCGCGCCTACCTCGACTTCGCCGCACGCAACCCGGCGGTCTACGACGCCATCTTCCAGCTCGACGGCGGTCTCGCGTACGCACGGGAGGACACGCCGGAGCCCTTGAAGGACGCCTTCGCCGCCCTGCTGGAGACCCTCGGCGAAGTCGCGGGCGACGGTGTCCACCCGGGGCTGTACACCGAGACGTTCTGGGCGGCCCTGCACGGGCTGGTCACCTTGACCCGGGCGGGACGGCTCCCGCCGGAGCACACCGAGGTCAGGGTGGGCCTGCTGGTGGACCGCCTCGCCGCGTTCTGACGAGAAGCTCGGGCCCCGAAGCTCGGGGCCCGAGCTCCGGAATCGCCGCATCACTCGTTCGAGGGGCCATGAACGGTCCCCTGTCCGGCGCTTGAGCTTCGGGCTTCGGGAGCCGGGATCCGAGGTCCGGGGGTCGAGCCCTGTTGTTCATCCGGGGGGTGGAAAAAGGGGGTTGAGGAAACCTCCCCACCCTCCCCACCCCGTCACGGCCAGCAAGTATGACTAATCGTGAGCGAGTTGCGGCGCAGAGTCGCGACTGTTTACGGTGCCCACAACGCGTCGACCCCGACGCGGTGTTAGCGCACCGGCCGGGGTCTGACCTCAAGATCGCAACCAAGAAAGACGATCTCGTGGCTGCCCAGCACCTTAGCTCCGCCCCGCACGCACCCGCACCCTCGCGCCCGTACCGCCAGGCCCGCACCGGCTACGGCAAGCGATCCGCGCCCGGTCAACGCCTCCCCGGTCCCGCTGACTTCGCCCTGCTGCCCGAGCGGGAGCGGTATCTCGCCGGTTACGTCGACCACCTGCCCGACGGGGCCGCCATGGACATCAAGTCCCTGGCCAAGGACCTTCCGCTGTACGGCCAGATGGCCATCGGCACCGCGCTCAGGCGGCTGGCCGTGGCCGGGCACCTCCGACATGTGCGCTGCCGTGTGGAGAGCCTCGGGCAGAGCCGCTGGGTCACCCTCACCTTCTGGTCCCGCACCGCCCGCGACAACGAGTGGTGGGCGGCGCAGCTCGCGTCGGACGCCGACGGGACTCCCGGACAGGCCGCCGTCGGACAGGCCGCCGTGGAGGCGGCGCCCACGGAGCCGGAGAGTGCGACGCCCGCCGTTCCCCGGCAGCGCGTCCCTGAAGCTCCGGTCGCCGCTGCCGCCGAGGGGCCGTCCCCGGCGTACCTGGCCCTGGCCCGACTCGGGCGTGTGGAACCGCGTCTGGCGCTCTCCGCCGCCGACTGCGCCGTCCTGGAGGGCCTGGCGGCGGCCTGGTTCGAGCGCGGCGTGGACGCCGAGTACGTCACCCGGGCCCTGATCTCCGGACTGCCCGACCGGATCGGTTCGCCGGTCGGCTTCGTCCGTCGCCGCCTCACCGACAAGGTTCCGGCGCGACTGCCGGAGGCCGTCGCCGCTCCGGCCGCGTCCGTACGCACCGTCCTGGTCGAATGCACGGAATGCGGGCGCCCCGGACCGGCCGAAGCCCTGCCCGACGGCCTCTGCCGCGCCTGCCGCCGGGCCCCGGAAGGGGCGGTCCCGACGTCTGACGTACCGGTCGCCGAGCGGGACATCGAGGCCCATGTGCGGATCCTCCGCGACAAGCTGCGGATGCCCTGAGTCGGGACGGGGCTCAGCCTCGCGCCGTCATCCGCACGAACGCGGCCCACTGACCCTGCCCGACCGTCAGGACCGGCCCGTCCGTGTGCTTGGAGTCGCGGACGTGGACGGAGGTGGGGGTTGCCGCCACCTCGACGCAGTCGCCCCCGTTGCCCGCGCTGTAGCTGCTCTTGAACCAGTTCGGCGCGTCCGTCGGCGACGCCGGCAGTTCAGTCTTCATTGCTCTCCCAACAGCTTCTTGATGAAGGTCAGCGACTCCCTCGGAGTGAGCGCTTGCGCGCGGAGCACTCCGTAGGTGGACTCGAAGGCGCCGACCTTCTTCGGATCCGAGTGCAGTGCGCTCTCGTTCTGCACCTCCATGTACGCCATCCTGCGCCGATCCCCGATGTGTAGCAACGTGAACGCCCCCGCCAGCCCGGCATGTTCCTCCCGTTCGGTCGGCATGACCTGGATCTCGATGTTGCGCTCGTGGCCATGGAGCAGGAGTTGCTCCAACTGGGCGCGCAGGACAATCCGTCCGCCGAGCGGGCGTCGGAGGACGGTCTCTTCGATGACGAAGCTCAGCAGCGGAGCCGGTCGGCGTGAGAAGAGCCTCTGTCGCTCCATGCGTGCGGCCACTCGCTGCTCCACCGTGTCGGCGTCCAGGAGGGGGCGCCACATCTCGAACACCGCCCGTGCGTACTCCTCCGTCTGGAGCAGGCCCTTCACCACATGGCTGTCGTAGGCGTGCAGTTGGGCTGCCTCTGCCTCCAGGCGGACGTACTGCCGGAAGAACGACGGGTAACGAGCCCGTTCCACCTCTCCCTTCATCGCCACCAGAACCCCGCGCCCGCCCACCGCGCGGTCCATCGCCTCGACCATCTCGGGCTTCGGGATGCGCCGTCCCTGCTCGACCGAGGCGATGTGCGCTTCGCCGTAGCCGACGCTCGTTCCCAGTTCCGCCTGGGTGAGTCCCGCAGCCTCGCGCAGCAGCTTCACCTGGCGGCCGAAGCTGCGCAGGAATCCTGCGCCCGGGTCCACGGGGCTCTCGGCGGTACCGGTCACCGTCACCGCACCGTCCATGCTTCCTCGCTCCCGGTCCGCCCTCAGTGGCATCAGGGCAGCAGGTTATGACCGGCCGGGTCCGGCGCGAGGCGGTTTCCCGGCACGCACTCCGTGCGGGTGAGCGGGCGTGCCTGCCGTACAGCCCCGTCCCGGACCGGGTGTGCCCCGACAGAGCCGTTCCGTACGGGTGTCGGTGCTGGTCAGGGCTGTCCGGGGCGCGGGATCTTCGGCGTATGACGACTCCCGCGCAGCCCTCGGGCGACACCTTCGAGCTCCGCTTCTACGCCACCCCGCGTGGTGCCCGTCTCGCCCGGCGGCTGGCCTCGCACCGTGTCCACGAGTGGGGTCACCGCTACGGCACCGAGGCGAACGACACCGTCAGCCTGGTCGTCGGCGAGCTGGCCGCCAACGCGGTCACGCACGGGCTGGTGCCGGGACGAGGGGCCTTGCTCAGGCTGGTACGGCCGGCGCGGGGCAGCATCCGTGTGGAGGTCTCGGACACGCGGGGTGAGCGGTGGCCCGTCCCGGACGGAAGCCTGCCAGGCCTGTCGAGGTCGAGGTCGAGGTCGAGGTCGGAGGCGGAGCCGGGCAGGGGGCTGGTGATCGTGGGGGCGCTCGCCCAGGCGTGGGGTGTGGTGCCCCGCGACGGAGCGCCGGGCAAGACCGTGTGGGCCGAGATCGACGCCTCGCCCGCGATCGGGGCCGGGGGAGGAGTGACCCCTTCCGTCAGGGCGGCCGGACGGTAGCCTGGGCCGTCCTCGCTCACCCGCCCTCCTGGTGAACGCTGTTGAGGGTCGCGCAGGTCAGGCGCGGGTCGTGTGTCCGTGGTTCCGTATGGAGGGCGCCCTGTGACAGCCGGTATACCCAGCTCCCGTATCGACACCGGCAAGCCGCACCCGGCACGGGTCTACGACTGGCTGCTCGGCGGGAAGGACAACTACCCGGTCGATCAGGAGGTCGCGGAGAAGCTGCCCGCCGAGGCGAGGGCGAACGCGGCCCGGAACCGGGCGTTCATGCACCGGGCGTCCGCCTGGCTCGCCGGGCAGGGTGTCGACCAGTTCCTGGACATCGGTACCGGCATCCCCACCGCCCCCAACCTGCATCAGGTCGTCCAGGCCGTCACCCCGCACGCCAGGGTCGTCTACGCGGACAACGACCCGATCGTGCTGCGTCACGCGGAGGCGCTGCTGGTGAGCAGTCCGGAGGGCGCCACCGACTACATCCACGCCGATGTGCGGCAGCCGGAGGAGATCCTCGAACGGGCCGCGAAGCTGCTGGACTTCACCAGGCCCGTCGCGCTGTCCCTCATCGCGCTGATGCACTTCCTGCCCGACGAGCAGGATCCCTACGGCATCACCCGCACCCTGGTCGAGGCGCTGCCCGCGGGGAGTCACCTGGTTCTCTCGCACGGGACCGCCGACCAGCATCCGGAGCTCAGGAAGGAGACGGAGTCCGCGTACAGGAAGGGCGCGATCGCGTTGCGCATGCGTACGCGCGCCGAGGTCGAGCCGTTCTTCGAGGGGCTGGAACTCGTCGAGCCGGGGCTGGTCACCGCACCCGAGTGGTACCGGGAGGAGCCGGCCCCGGTGTACGAGCGGAGCGGGTTCCACGTCGGGGTGGCGCGGGTGCCCTGAGCGGTCGCGGACCGCCTCAGGCTGACGCAGGCAGGCGTCTCAGGAGGGCTCGACCAGCGGCTTGGCCATGCAGATGCTGCTGTCGTACGTGCGGTAGTGGCCGAACTTCTCGCAGACCGTGTAGCCGCTCGACGTGTACAGCGCGATCGCCTCGGGCTGCTGGTCCCCGGTCTCCAGGACCATGCGGGTCCGGCCTGCGGCGCGTGCGTCGGCCTCCAGGGCGGCGAGGACACGGCGCGCGAGGCCCCGGCCGCGGCCCTCGGCGATCACGAACATGCGCTTGATCTCGGCGTCGCCGTCGGAGTAGCCCTCCGGGTTCCGCTCCTGGCTGCGCCAGCCGCCGGTGGCCAGCGGACGGTCCTGCTCGTCGTAGGTGAGCAGATACAGCCCGTGCGGGGGGTCGAACATGGTGGCGTCGAGCGGTGTGACGTCGCCCTCGTCGCCGTAACGCTCGGCGTACTCGAGCTGCACCAAGTCGTTGAGTTTCACGGCGTCGGGGTGATCGAACGGCCGCGGCTGGATATTCATGCGGATAATGGTACATGTATGCGCACGCCCCGCGTAGGTACTGTACCTGGATGCTGACTGTTACCACCGTGAACGTGAACGGGATCCGTGCCGCCGCGAAGAAGGGCTTCGTCGAGTGGCTGGGGCGGACCGAGGCCGAGGTGATCTGCCTCCAGGAGGTCCGCGCGGAGGCGCAGCAGCTCCCGGAGGAGGTGCGTGAGCCCGAGGGCTGGCACGCCGTGTACGCCCCGGCGGCGGCAAAGGGGCGTGCGGGTGTGGGCATCCTCACGCGGCGCGCGCCGGAGCGTGTCCAGATCGGGTTCGGCGGGTTCGAGGTGCCGGGGAGCGAGGAGTTCGACACCTCCGGCCGCTACGTCGAGGTGGATCTCCCCGGGGTGACGGTCGCCAGCCTCTACCTGCCGTCCGGTGAGGTCGGCACGGAGCGGCAGGAGGAGAAGGAGCGCTTCATGGCGGCCTTCCTTCCCTATCTCCAGGGGCTGAAGGCGCGGGCCGCCGCCGGCGGTCGTGAGGTGGTGGTCTGCGGCGACTGGAACATCGCCCACCGCGAGGCCGACCTCAAGAACTGGAAGTCCAACAAGAAGAACTCCGGCTTCCTCCCCGAGGAGAGGGAGTGGCTGACCCGCGTGTTCGACGAGGCGGCGTACGTGGACGTGGTCCGCGCGCTGCATCCGGAGCAGGATGGCCCTTATTCCTGGTGGTCCTACCGAGGCCGGGCCTTCGACAACGACGCGGGCTGGAGGATCGACTACCAGGTGGCGACCCCGGGCCTCGCCGGGCGCGCGGCGAAGGCGTGGGTGGAGCGTGCCGCCACGCACGGCGAGCGGTGGAGCGACCACGCGCCGGTGACGGTCACCTACGAACGGCCGTGACGCACCGGTACGTACGCCCGTGACGTACCGGCCGGTGCGTCACGGTGTCCGGCCTGTTCGGTGAAGGCGCTGGATCGGCCGGTGCGCCCGCTCTACGGTGACGCCATGAGCGCTCACTCCTCAGAGCCTGTCGCGCCCGTCGAGGCCCCTGAACCGCCCTACTACGTGGCTGTCTTCACCGTGGTCCGCACTCCGAGCCAGGACGGCTACGGCGAGACCGACGCGCGCATGGAGGAGCTGGTGAAGGGCATCCCCGGGTATCTGGGGATGGACCACGCGCAGACGCCCGGCGGGCTGGGCATCACCGTCGGGTACTTCCGTGACGCCGACGCGCTCACGGCGTGGCGGACCCACGCCGAGCACCGTGAGGCGCAGGAGCGCGGGCGGGCCGAGTGGTACGAGAGCTACACGCTGCACGTGGCGAAGGTGGAGCGGAGCCACACGTTCGTGCGTCCCCCGGCGCCGCAGGGGCCGACGGCGGGCTGACCCGCGTCACTCCTGGGGTCCGGCGTCATTCCCCGGGCCCGTCCGGGGTCTTGTCCTCACGCAGTCTGCGGTCCAGAGCCATCGACAGCTCGGCGTCGACCACCGCGTGTGCGAGCGTGCGCAGTTGCTCCGGATCGCTGTCGGCGGTGTGGGTGCGCAGGACGCGTACGAAGAGGTCGGCCAGGGCGTCGGCGTGCTCACGCACCTGGCGGCCCGAGGAGAGCACGGCGTCGAGCGGGACGCCGGCCCGTACCAGTTCGGACGAGGCGTCCAGGAGACGCCGGCTGATGTGGACGATCTCGTCGCCGTCGATCCCCAGGTAGCCAAGCTCCATGGAGGCGGAGAGGTTCTCCGCCGTGGCCTGGTCCTTGAAGTAGTCGGCGAGTTGCTCGGGTGTGAGCCGGACCGGGGTCTCCTCGGTGGGTTCGCCCAGGCCCAGGACCTCGGCGACGTCGCGGCCGCTGTCGAAGGTGGCGGCGAGGTCGGCGATGCCGTTGAGGGTGTGGCCCCGTTCCAGCAGGCCCGTGATGGTGCGCAGCCGGGCCAGGTGGTGGTCGTCGTACCAGGCGATGCGGCCCTCGCGGCGGGGTGGCTGGATCAGGCCGCGCTCCCGGTAGAAGCGCAGGGTGCGCACGGTGATGCCGGCCTCCTCGGCCAGCTCCTCCATGCGGTACTCACGGTGCTCGCGTCCTTCAGCCACCCCCGCACCCTATGTTGTACCGCCGGTAACTTTCCTCGTCCCGCCCCCTACCCATCGGTACGGAGCTGCTCTACCCTCCCAACCATGCCAGTGATTGCTGGCAGAGTCGTGGCACGTACCGCGGGGAGGCGGCAGCATGGCCCAGCACGAGCACGTACGAGTGGCGGTGATCGGATCCGGATTCGGGGGACTCGGAGCCGCGGTCCGCCTCCGTCGCGAAGGCATCACCGACTTCCTGGTCCTCGAACGCGCCGGTTCCGTCGGCGGCACCTGGCGAGACAACAGCTACCCGGGCTGCGCCTGCGACGTACCGTCCCACCTGTACTCGTTCTCGTTCGCGCCCAACCCCGACTGGCCGCGCACCTTCTCCGGACAGCAGCACATCCGCGCCTACCTGGAGCACGTGGCCGACACCTTCGGGCTGCGCCCGCACATCAGGCTCGACCACGAAGTCACCGTCATGCGCTGGGACAACGACGAGCTGCACTGGGTGATCGAGACGGCCAACGGCTCCACGATCACCGCCGACACGGTCGTGTCCGCCACCGGGCCGCTGTCGGACCCGAAGCTGCCGGACATCCCCGGGCTGGCCGACTTCCCCGGCAAGGTCTTCCACTCCGCGCAGTGGGACCACGACTACGACCTGAGCGGCAAGCGCGTCGCGGTGATCGGCACCGGCGCCTCCGCGATCCAGATCGTCCCGGAGATCCAGCCGAAGGCCGGCTCACCCTCTTCCAACGGACCCCGCCCTGGGTGATGCCGCGCATGGACCGTGCCATCAGCGGCGCCGAGAAGTGGCTGCACAGGGCGCTCCCCCTCACCGCCACCGCGCGCCGCGGACTCCTCTGGGGGATCCGGGAGTTGCAGGTGGGGGCCTTCACCAAGCATCCCAACCAGCTCGGGCTCGTCGAGTCGATAGCCAAGTCCAACATGGCGCGTGCCATCAAGGACCCCGCCCTGCGGGCCAAGCTGACGCCCTCGTACCGCATCGGCTGCAAGCGCATCCTGCTCTCCAACGCCTACTACCCGGCGCTCGCGCAGCCGAATGTCGACGTGGTCGACTCCGGTCTGTCCGAGGTGCGGGGATCGACCCTGGTCGGGTCGGACGGCTCGGAGACCGAGGCCGACGTGATCGTCCTCGGCACCGGATTCCATGTGACGGACATGCCGATCGCCAGCCGGGTCGTCGGCGCCGACGGCATCACCCTCGCCGAGTCCTGGAAGGACGAGATGCAGGCGCTGCGGGGTGCGACCGCCGCGGGCTTCCCCAACTGGATGACGATCATCGGCCCCAACACGGGGCTCGGGAACTCCTCCATGATCCTCATGATCGAGTCCCAGCTGAACTACATGGCCGACTACCTGCGCCAGCTGGACGTCCTGGGGGGCCGCGCCGCACTCGACGCGAGGCCCTCCGCCGTCGGCGCCTGGAACCGGCGGGTCCAGGAGCGGATGAAGCGGACCGTCTGGAACACCGGGGGCTGCACCAGCTGGTACCTCGACGCCAACGGCCGCAACACCACGGTCTGGCCGGGCACGACTGCCGAGTTCCGGCGGGCCACCCGATCGGTCGACCTCGGTGAGTACGAGGTCGTCCGTCCCCCCGCACTCACCCGAACCGCGGCGCAGGCCGTGACCGAGGAGGCCGCACGATGAGCCGGCTGACGCAGGCGGCGGACATGTCCGCACCCGTGCCCGTACGCGAGCTGAGTGTCGTCTCGGCCGACGGTGCGCGCGTCCACGTCGAACTGCACGGGCCCGAGGACGCGCCCGCCGTGGTCCTGGCCCATGGCTGGACCTGCAACACCCGCTTCTGGGACGCGCAGGTGCGCGATCTGGCGGTGGACCACCGGGTCGTCGTCTACGACCAGCGGGGCCACGGCCGCAGCCCCGAGGCCGGCCCCGGCGGATACAGCACGCGCGCACTGGCCGACGACCTCGAAGCGGTTCTCGAAGCCACGCTCGAACCGGGGCGGAAGGCGGTGCTCGGCGGGCACTCCATGGGCGGGATGACGCTGATGGCGGCCGCCGGACGTGACGCCGTACGGGAGCACGGGGCGGCCGTGCTGCTGTGCAGCACCGGCAGCTCGCGGCTGACGGCCGAGTCGCTGGTGCTCCCGCTGCGGGCCGGTGCCCTCCGGACCCGGATGACCGCGGCGGTGCTCGGCGCGCGTGCGCCCCTCGGGCCGGTCAACGCGGTTTCGAAGATGATCCTCAAGTACGCCACGATGGGACGTGGTTCTGCCCCGGAACGCGTGGATATCTGTGCCAGGATCGTGCATGCGTGTCCCCGCGGGGCACGTGTCGCCTGGGGGCACGTGCTCGCGGAGCTGGACCTGGAGGCGCGGCTGCGTGAGCTGCGGCTGCCGACCGCGGTGATCGCGGGTACGGAGGACCGGCTGACGCCGCCCGTGCACGCGAGGGCCGTCGAGGCGGCGCTGCCGCACAGCCTCGGGCTCACCGAACTGGCGGGCATGGGGCACATGACACCGGTCGAGGCGCCCGAGGTGGTCACGGCGAAGCTCCGCGAGCTGGTGGCCTCGTACGTCACTCTTGAAGGTGCGGGCAGCACGGCGGAAGCCGTGAGCGAGGAGGAGGTCGCATGAGCGGCAGGCGCAGTCTCGAAGGACAGGTCGTCGTCGTCACGGGCGCGGCGCGGGGAGTGGGCGAACTGCTGGCCCGGAAGCTCTCGGCGCGGGGCGCCACGCTGGCGCTGGTCGGCCTGGAGCCGGACGAGCTGAAGAAGGTCTCGGAGCGGCTGCACTCCGAGAGCGACCACTGGCACGCCGACGTCACCGACCACGTGGCGATGAGCCGGGTCGCCGAAGAGGTCAAGCAGCGCTTCGGGAAGATCGACGTCGTCGTCGCCAACGCCGGTGTCGCCACCGGGGGGCCGCTCGTCGACTCGGACCCGGAGGCGTGGCGGCGGGTCATCGAGGTGAACCTGATAGGCGGCGCGGTCACCGCGCGGGCCTTCCTGCCGGTGCTGATGGAGAGCCGCGGCTACTTCCTGCAGATAGCGTCGCTGGCCGCGATCACCCCGGCGCCGATGATGAGCGCGTACTGCGCGTCCAAGTCCGGCGTGGAGGCGTTCGCCCACTGTCTGCGCGGCGAGGTCGGCTACCGGGGCGTGAAGGTCGGGGTCGGCTATCTGTCCTGGACCGACACCGACATGGTGCGCGGCGCCGACGAGGACGACGTCATGCGGGAGTTGAGGCAGCGGCTGCCGTGGCCGACGAACCGCACCTACCCCCTGGGCCCGGCGGTCGACCGGATCGTGGCGGGGATCGAACGGCGCTCCGCGCACGTCTACGCCCAGTGGTGGCTGCGCGGGATGCAGTCGATCCGGGGGTACCTGCCGACGGTGATAGGGACCGTGGGGCAGCGCGAGATGAAGCGCTTCGGGCCCCGGCTCGACGGCGTCGGCAAGGGGCTCGTGGGGGCCGGAGGACGGGCCGATCAGACGGAGCGCGTCCAGGGCGGATGATCGAAATGCGGTGAATGTCCGGGTGTGTAAGTCTGAGCGAGGTCCCACCGGGGCCGACCCCACGCACCCACATAGGAGTGAACAGCATGGGTATCGCAGACCAGTTCAAGGACAAGGCGCAGGAGCTCGCCGACCAGGCCAAGCAGCAGAAGGCGGGCGGCAAGCGGCCCGAGGCGCGCGAGCGCTCCGCCGGCCGCCCGGAGCGTGCCCAGGACCAGGCGCAGGGCCGTCGGCCCGAGGCGCGGGACCGGGCGCGCGACGCCGGCGAGCAGGCGCGTGAGCGCTCCGAGCGCTGACGGCCGACGCGTCTGACGTCCGCGGTCTGTTGGGGCGTACCCGGGTGCCGGGTACGCCCCTTCTCGTGCGTCCAGGGCCGGTTGAACCTGCCCCGGAGGGGCGGCCCGGCAGGTCACCTCGGGGGGAGCGGGGGCCTGCGCAGATTCGGGGCGGTGTCGTAGCTGGGGGGTGTCGCCGCCGGGTGGGCGGCCAGGAGGTCCAGGGCCACCCTGACGGCGTCGTCCAGCACCGCGTGGCGCCCCTCGGCCCAGTCGAGCGGGGTGCGCAGCGCCTCCAGGTCGGGCTCGACACCGTGGTTCTCGACGGACCAGCCGTAGGTGTCGAACCAGGCCGCGTTCATCGGCACCGTGATCACCGTGCCGTCGCCGAGCCGGTGCCGCCCGGTCATCCCGACCACTCCGCCCCAGGTGCGCTGGCCCACCACCGGTCCCAGCTTCAGCAGCCGGAACGCGGCGGTGATCATGTCGCCGTCGGAGGACGTGGCTTCGTCCGCGAGGGCGACGACCGGGCCCCGGGGGGCGTTGGAGGCGTACGAGACCGCCTGGGCGTTGCGGGTCAGGTCCCAGCCGAGGATGGTACGGGTGAGCTTCTCGACGACCAGCTCGCTGATGTGGCCGCCCGCGTTGCCCCGTACGTCCACGATCAGTGCCGGGCGCGACACCTCCAGCCGCAGATCGCGGTTGAACTGCGCCCAGCCGGAGCCGCCCATGTCGGGGATGTGCAGGTATCCGCACTTGCCGTGGCTCAACTCCCGTACGACCTCGCGCCGTTTGGCGACCCAGTCCTGGTAGCGCAGCGGACGCTCGTCGACCAGGGGGACGATCGCGATACGGCGTGACCGGCCGCCGCACTCGCCTCCGGCCGGGCGGAACGTCAGCTCCACCGTGGTGCCGCCCGCCGCCGTCAGCAGCGGGTACGGTCCCGCGACCGGGTCCACCTGCCGGCCGTCGACGTGGGTGAGGACGGCGCCGTCCCGGATGCCCGCACCGGCGAGCGGTGACCGCGCCTTCGAGTCCGAGGAGTCGCCCGGCAGGATGCGCTGGACCATCCACTCGCCGTCCCTGCACACGAGGTTGGCGCCCAGCAGCCCGATCGCCCGCTGGTAGTGCGGGGGTCCCTCGTTGCGGCGGGCGGGCGAGACGTAGGCATGGGAGGTGCCCAGCTCGCCGAGTACCTCGCGCAGCAGATCGGCGAACTCGTCGGGGGAGGAGACCCGTTCGACCAGGGGCCGGTACTGGTCCAGCACGCCCTCCCAGTCGATGCCGCACATGTCGGGTTCCCAGAAGTAGGACCGGATGATCCGCCCCGCCTCCCCGTACGCCTGGCGCCACTCGGCCGCCGGGTCGACGTCGTGCAGGATGCGGCGCAGGTCGAGGAAGACCGTCGTGTCGTTGTCGCCGCTCTCGTTGGAGGGCACGGCGCGCAGTTCGCCGTCGTCCATGACGACCAGCCGGGTCGCGTCCCCGCTGACCGCGAACCAGTCCAGGTGGCCGACCAGTTCGGTCTTGCGGGCCTTGGCGATGTTGAAGTGTTCCAGCGTGGGGCGGCCCGACATGTCCGCCGGGTTCGCGAACGTCTCGCCCAGTGCGCCGGAGATCGGCCAGCGCAGCCAGACGAGACCGCCGCCGCTGACCGGCTGGAGCGCCGAGTACTTCGACGCCGACACCGGGAACGGGGTCACCCTGTTCTCCAGCCCCTCGAACTCCACGATGACCGTCGTTCCCTCGACCGGGCCCTCGGGGACGTCCACCGGGTCCAGGCCGCCCGCCGCCGGACGTCCGTCCGGGAGCAGGGCGAAGGGGGAGGGGGTGGCCGAGGAGAGGGGGACCAGATACGGGCGGCAGCCCAGCGGGAAGGAGAGGTCGCCGGTGTGGACGTCGTACACCGGGTCGAAGCCGCGCCAGGACAGGAACGCGAGATAGCGGCCGTCGCCCGTGAAGACGGGGTTCTCGTCCTCGAAGCGGCCGTTGGTGACGTCCACCATCACCGGGGCGCCGGGGCCGGTGATCCGGGCGAGTTTGATCTGCCGCAGCGAGCGGCCGATGCCGGGGTGCGACCAGGTCAGCCAGTGGCCGTCCGGGGAGAACGCCAGATCGCGGACCGGGCCGTTCACGGAGCGGATGAGCTCGGTGAGCCCGTCGTCCGGGGTTCCGTCCGCCGGAGCCTCGTCCGGGGTTCCGCCGTCAGGAGGCCCGTCCCCGTCGTCCGATGGCCCGGCGCCCTGCGGCGCATCGCCGGGGTCGGCCGTCCTGGTGAGGACGTCCAGCGGGGCGACGGTCCTCGGCGGGGCCACGCCCTGGTCCGGCTCTTCGGGCGGTACGGGCCCTTCAGGGGGATCCCCGTCCGGGCCCAGGAGGTCCACGGCCGGTTCGACGTCGTCCTCCGTGGTGTCCAGCAGGAGCAGCCGGCCGTCGTTCGACGCGACGGCCAGCCGCTCGCCCTCCGGGTCGGAGACCATCTCGTGGATCCTGCCCAGCCGTCCGGCTGCCAGCCGTCGGGGCGGACGGTCGCCGCTGGCCCGGGGTAGGTAGGCGATCTCGACCGCGTCGTCGCCCTCCGCGTCGGTGACGTACGCGACCCGTCCGCTGCTGCCCAGCATCTCCGGCAGCCGGACCCGTACCCCGGGGGTGTCGGCGATCGTGCGGGCCGGGCCGTCGCGGTGGGTGAGCCAGTACAGGCTGCCGCGCACGGAGACGGCGCTCGCGCGGCCCGTCTCGTCGACGGACAGCGAGTCGACATGGCTGGACGCCGGCACCTGGTACGTACGCCGGCCGGTCCGGGGGCCGCCGAGCCGCACCTCCAGCTTCCGGGGCACCGCGTCCGGCGACTCCAGGTCCTCGACCAGCCACAGGTCCCCGCCGCACTGGTAGACGACCCGGCGGCCGTCGCTGGAGGCGTGCCGGGCGTAGAACGCGTCGTGGTCGGTGTGCCGGCGCAGATCACTGCCGTCCATCAGACAGGAGTACAGATTGCCGACGCCCTCGTGGTCGGAGAGGAAGGCGATCCGGCGCCCGACGAACATGGGCGCGTCCAGGTGGCCGCCGATGTCCGGCAGCAGCCGTTCGCCGTGCAGCCACAGCCGGCCCATGGCGCCGCCCCGGTACCGCTTCCAGGCCGCGGGCTCGTGCGGCGGCTTCCCGGTGAGCAGCAGGGTCCGCCGCTCGCCGTCGATGTCGGCGACCGCGATGTCGGAGACGGGCCCCCAGGGGAGTTTTCCGCCGGGGCTGCCGTCGGTCGGGACGCTGTACGCCCACGAGAAGTAGGAGAACGGCTGGTTGTGCGAGGAGACGGCCAGGATCTGCGACGAGTCCCCGGGGTCGGGGCTCCAGCCGCAGACCCGGGCATCGGTCGATCCCCAGTAGGTGAGTCTGCGGGCGGGCCCGCCCTCGACGGGGACGAGGTGGATCTCGGGATCGAGGGTGCGCCAGGTCGTGTAGGCGATACGGCTGCCGTCGGGCGAGAAGCGCGGATGACCGACCCTGGTCCGGTCGACGGTCAGCCGCCACGCCCGGCCGGGCCGCTGTCCTGCCGGGGCGAGGGGAGCGACCCATAGGTCGTCCTCCGCCGCGAAGCAGAGCAAGTCCTTGTGGAGGTGCGGGAAACGGAGATACGCGACGTCGTCACTCACCCTCCAATGCTTTCCGCGCGAAGGGCCCGCGGCAACTTGTGGTGCAGGACACAAGCGTAACTGTCTCGTTTCGCTCGAACGGGGAGTACCTTCGAAGTGTACGAAACAGTTTCGTTCCGTTAGTTGATCTTCGGCTGACGTACCATCCAGCAGGCGCAGTTTCGGAGGAGGTCGACCATGGCACGCAGCCGGCTCACACCCGAGCGCGAGGGTGAGCTGTACGCCGCCGTGCTCGATCTGCTCGGCGAGGTCGGCTATGAAGCCCTGACCATGGACGCCGTTGCCGCCCGTACCCGTTCCAGCAAGGCCACCCTCTACCGCCAGTGGGGGAGCAAGGCCGAGCTGGTCGTCAAGGCGCTGCGGCACAACAAGCCGGTGCAACTCGGCGAGATCGACACCGGTTCGCTGCGCGGGGACTTCACCGCCACGCTCCGGCGGACCGACGACTGCCAGATGGAGAAGAACTCCGCGCTCCTGCGGGGGCTCGGTCAGGCGGTCCACAGCAACCCCGACCTCCTCCAGGCGCTTCGTGACCTGATGATCGAGCCGGAACTCACCGGTCTCGGACTGATGGTCAGACGGGCCGTGGACCGGGGCGAGGTGAGTCCGGACAACCCGGCTCTGCCCTATCTCGCGCACATGATCATCGGTGCCTTCGCCGCTCGCGAGCTGGTCGAGGACCGGACGGTCGACCAGGCGTTCCTCATCGACTACGCGGAAGCCGTGGTGTTCCCCGCCCTCGGCGTCTGACGTCCCCGCTTTCCTTTCACCGCACGACCCTCCGTAAGAACTGACTCCCCGACGCTCCACCTGACACGCCGCTCTCGTCGTCGGGCTGGTTCCTCACGCCCTTTTTCACTCCACGACCCGACCGGGAGTACCCCTCCGTGGCCACATTCCTGTACAAAATCGGACGGCTCGCGTTCCGACGCCGCCGTTACGTCGCCCTGATCTGGGTCGCGCTGCTGGCGCTCGCCGGATTCGGTGCCGCCTCCGCGTCCACCGCCACCTCCAGCTCCTTCTCGATCCCCGGGACGGAAGCCCAGAGGGCCTTCGACCTGCTCGACGAGCGCTTCCCCGGAGGCAGCGCCGACGGCGCGACCGCCCGGGTCGTGTTCAAGGCGCCCGGGGACGAGAAGGTGACCTCGGCGGCCAACAAGGCCGAGATCCAGGACATCGTCGGCGATCTGAAGTCCGGCTCGGACCAGATCGCCTCGGTCGCCGACCCCTTCGCCGCCAAGGCGGTCAGCGAGGACGGCTCCACCGCGTACATCTCCGTCTCCTACAAGGTCAGCTCGATGGAGCTGACCGACGGGACGAGGGAGGCGCTGGAGGACGCCGGCCACGACGCGCAGAACAGCGGCATGAAGGTGGAGATCGGCGGTGACGCGCTCCAGGTGATGCCGGAGACCGGAGCCACCGAGATCATCGGCGTCGCCATCGCCGCCGTGGTGCTGGTGATCACCTTCGGGTCCCTGATCGCCGCCGGGCTGCCGCTGCTCACCGCCCTGATCGGGGTCGGGATCGGCGTGTCCACGATCACCGCCCTGGCGAACGTGCTG
Organism: Streptomyces sp. Alt3; assembly: GCF_030719215.1. NCBI lineage: Bacteria > Bacillati > Actinomycetota > Actinomycetes > Kitasatosporales > Streptomycetaceae > Streptomyces > Streptomyces glycanivorans. The sequence goes on from NZ_CP120983.1 coordinate 4,740,285, forward strand.
GACCTCGGCTCCACGACCTCCACGCTCGCGATGATGATCGGCCTCGCGGTCGGTATCGACTACGCGCTGTTCATCGTCTCCCGCTACCGCGCCGAGCTGGCCGAGGGCCGGGAGCGCGAGGAGGCCGCCGGCCGGGCCGTCGGCACGGCGGGATCCGCCGTCGTCTTCGCCGGTCTGACGGTCGTCATCGCCCTGGTGGGCCTTGCCGTCGTCAACATCCCGATGCTGTCCAAGATGGGCTTCGCCGCCGCCGGTACGGTCGCGATCGCCGTCCTCATCGCGCTCACCCTCGTCCCGGCGATGCTGGGCTTCGCGGGCAAGCGGGTCATGGGGCGCAAGGCGCGCAAGGCCGCCGAGGCGGAGAACAAGCCCGAGGCGAAGCCGAACATGGGCACCCGCTGGGCGCGGTTCGTGCTGCGCAGGCCGGTGTGGGTGCTGCTGGTCGGTGTCCTCGGCCTGGGCGCCATCGCCGTACCGGCCGCCTCGCTGGAGATGGGTCTGCCGGACGACGGCGCCCAGCCGAAGTCGACCACGCAGCGCCAGGCGTACGACATGCTCTCCGACGGCTTCGGCCCCGGGTTCAACGGTCCGCTGCTCGTCGTCGTGGACACGAAGGGCGCTTCGGACGGGAAGAGCGCCGTCGACCGCGTCTCGCAGGAGATCGAGGGCATCGGCCACGTCGCCGCCGTCACCCCGGCCGCCTTCAACAAGGCCGGCGACGCGGCGACCATCACGGTCATCCCGCAGGACCGGCCGAGCTCCACGGAGACCGAGGACGTCGTCCACGCGATCCGTGACGCGGGTCCGCAGATCAAGGACGACACCGGCGCCGAGTTGCTGGTCACCGGTGCCACGGCGATGAACATCGACTTCTCCGAGAAGATGAACAGCGCGCTGCTGCCCTACCTGGCGCTCGTCGTCGGCCTGGCGTTCCTGCTGCTGATGGTGGTCTTCCGCTCGATCCTCGTCCCGCTCAAGGCGGCCCTGGGCTTCCTGCTCTCCGTGGTCGCCGCGCTCGGCGCCGTCGTCGCGGTCTTCCAGTGGGGCTGGCTCGGATCGCTCTTCGGGGTCGAGCAGACCGGCCCGATCATGAGCATGATGCCGATCTTCATGGTCGGTGTGGTGTTCGGTCTCGCCATGGACTACGAGGTCTTCCTGGTCACGCGGATGCGGGAGGCGTACGTCCACGGGGAGACGCCCGGCCAGGCGATCGTCACCGGCTTCAAGCACGGGGCCCGGGTGGTCACGGCGGCCGCGGTGATCATGATGGCCGTCTTCGCCGGCTTCATCGGCTCCTCCGAGCAGATGATCAAGATGATCGGCTTCTCGCTCGCCATCGCGGTCTTCTTCGACGCCTTCGTGGTCCGCATGGCCGTCGTGCCCGCGGTGCTCGCGCTGCTCGGCAGGCGCGCCTGGTGGCTGCCGCGCTGGCTGGACCGCGTCCTGCCCAACGTGGACGTGGAGGGCGAGGGCCTGCGCAAGGACCTCTCCGAAGGCCCGGCCGAGGGCGGCGGGGAGCGGGAGCTGGTCCGCGCATGACCGACGGTGCGCGTCGCGGTGCGAGCCGCGGCGCGCACCCCACGACCCCGGGGCCGCGTCCGAGCGGATGAGCGGAACGCGCCCCGGAGCGCCGGTTACCTGTGGGGACGGGGGGCCGGGGCCGAGGAGAGCCCCCGTGCACGCGGCACGGGGGCTCTCGCGCGTCCGGTGGCCCGGGGTGCCCGCGCCGTCCGGGCCTTCGGTGTCAGGCGGGGGTGGCTGTGGCCCGTGCGGCGCCGGCCGCCGTGGTCGCCTCGTCCGTCCTGGTCGTCCTGGTGGTCTTGGTCGTCCTGGCGGTCGCCGGGTGCTTCGCCGTCCTCGCGTCGATCTGCGACAGGAAGCGGATGAAGGGCGCCCTGTCGAACTGGAAGACGGCGACGCCGTCCTTCGCGTGCAGTTCGAGAACCAGCTGGGCGCGGCCGCACGGCCATATCCCTATGTCGCCGCGGGTGGCGGGGGAGCGCAGGCCGCGTTCCAGGAGGTCGAGGGCGAAGGACCGGTCGACGCCCCCGGGCATCCGGACCCGCACGGTGTCCGGATCCTCGGGGTCGTAACGCAGTTCGACCGGGACCCGGCGTGGGTCGGGGCCGTCGGTGATGAGCCGGGCTCGGGCGTGCTCTTGGATCACGAGGGACATGGCCGGCTCCTCCTGTGTGAAAATCTCTCCCCCTAATGTCCCATAATTTCCTATTTGGGCATGTCGGGGGTGGGGTCAGTTGTCATCGCTGCGCTCTTGCGAACCCTTTGCAAGAAGGCTCTATAGTGGAGCGTTTTCCGACCCCGCCAGCAGTAACGCCCGAAAGCGGAGCCACTCCATGCATGTACCCGACGGTTTCATCGACGCACCCGTGTCCGCCGCCGCAGGTGTCGTCGCCGCCGGTGCGGTCGCCGTCGGCCTCCGTGGCGCCCGGCGTGAACTGGACCAGCGGACGGCCCCGCTGGCCGGGCTCGTCGCCGCGTTCATCTTCGCCGTGCAGATGCTGAACTTCCCCGTCGCGGCGGGCACCAGCGGCCACCTCCTGGGCGGTGCCCTGGCGGCGATACTGGTCGGGCCGTACACCGGGGTGCTCTGCATAGCGGTCGTCCTGCTGATGCAGGGCATCCTCTTCGCCGACGGCGGCCTCACCGCGCTCGGCGTGAACATCACGGTGATGGGGGTCGTCACCGTCGTCGTCGCCTACGCCCTCTTCCGCGGGCTGACCCGTGTGCTGCCCCGCACCCGCCGCTCGACGACCGCCGCGGCCTTCGTGGCCGCGCTCGTCTCCGTGCCGGCCGCCGCTCTCGCCTTCACGCTGATCTACGCGATCGGCGGGACCACCGACGTACCCATCGGCAAGGTCCTCACCGCGATGGTCGGCGTCCACGTCCTGATCGGCATCGGGGAGGCGGCGATCACCGCCCTGACCGTCGGCGCCGTGATCGCGGTGCGCCCCGACCTCGTGCACGGTGCCCGCGGAACCGGCGCCCCGCTCAAGCTCCGGGTCGACGGCGAACTCGTCGACGCACCGGCCGCCGCCCCCGCGCCCGTCGCGGCACGCTCCACGCGCAAGGTCTGGGCCACCGGCCTGGCCGCCGCGCTCGTCCTCGCGGGCTTCGTCTCCTTCTACGCCTCCGCGAACCCCGACGGCCTGGAGAAGGTCGCCGCGGACAAGGGCATCGACGAGAAGGTCCAGGAACACGGCGCGGCGGACTCCCCGCTCGCCGACTACGGCGTCAAGGACGTCACCGACGCCCGCCTCTCCGGGGGCCTCGCCGGAGTGATCGGGGTGGGCGTCACCGTCGTCGTCGGCACCGGTGTCTTCTGGGCGGTGCGCAGCCGCCGCACGCCCGAGGGGCCGGACGCCCGCACCACCGGGTCCGTCTGACATGGGCGCCGGCCACGCGCACAAGCTCTACCGGCACGGGCACACACCCGTCCACGAGCTCCCCCCGCACTGCAAGCTCGCCGCCGTCCTCTGCTTCGTCGTGGCCGTCGTCTCCACCCCGCGCGAGGCGGTCTGGGCGTTCGCGCTGTACGCGGCGCTGCTCGCCGCCGTCGCCGCCGTCGCCCGGATCTCGCCCGGGTTCCTCCTGAAGCGCCTGGTCATCGAGGTGCCGTTCGTCGCGTTCGCGCTGCTCATGCCGTTCGTCGTACCCGGTGAGCAGACCGAACTCCTCGGTGTCTCCGTCAGCGTCCCCGGACTCTGGGGCGCGTGGAACGTCCTGGCCAAGGGCACCCTCGGCGTCGCCGCCTCGGTGATCCTGGCCTCCACCACCGAGCTGCGCGCCCTGCTGCTCGGCCTCCAGCGGCTGCGCCTGCCGCCGCTGCTCGTCCAGATCGCGTCCTTCATGATCCGCTACGGCGACGTGATCAGCGACGAGCTGCGACGGATGTCGATCGCCCGGCGCTCCCGCGGCTTCGAGGCGAGCGGCGTACGGCACTGGGGCGTCCTCGCCAAGACCGCGGGCGCCCTCTTCATCCGGTCCTACGAGCGGGGCGAACGCGTCCACCTCGCGATGGTCAGCCGCGGCTACACCGGCACCATGCCGGTGATCGACGAGGTGACCGCGACCCGGACCCAGTGGGCGCACGCCGCGGCACTCCCCGTGCTCGCCCTCGTCGTCTGTCTGCTGGGATGGACCGTATGAGCCTGCCCCCCGCCACCGCGCCGTCCCTCGAGGTCAGCGGCCTCGCCTATGCCTACCCCGACGGTCACCAGGCCCTCTTCGGCGTCGACCTGACCGTGGCCCGCGGCGAACGCGTGGCCCTCCTCGGGCCCAACGGCGCGGGCAAGACCACCCTCGTGCTCCACCTGAACGGCATCCTCGACGCGGGCGCCGGAACCGTCCGCGTCGCCGGGCTCCCCGTGGAGAAGAAGAACCTGGCGGAGATCAGGCGCCGCGTCGGCATCGTCTTCCAGGACCCCGACGACCAGCTCTTCATGCCGACCGTCCGCGAGGACGTCGCCTTCGGCCCGGCCTCGGCAGGGCTGCGCGGACCGGAGCTGGAGCAGCGGGTCATGACCGCCCTGGAGCGGGTCGGCATGGCGGAGTACGCGGCACGGCCCCCGCACCACCTCTCCTTCGGCCAGCGCCGCCGCGTCGCCGTCGCCACGGTCCTCGCAATGGAGCCGGAGATCCTCGTCCTGGACGAGCCCTCCTCCAACCTGGACCCGGCCTCCCGGCGCGAACTCGCCGACATCCTGCGGTCCCTGGACGTCACCGTGCTGATGGTCACCCACGACCTGCCGTACGCCCTCGAACTCTGCCCGCGCGCCGTCGTCCTCAGCGACGGGGTGATCGCCGCCGACGACCGGACGCAGGACCTGCTGTGCGACGACGCGCTCATGCGCGAACACCGGCTGGAGCTGCCCTTCGGCTTCGACCCGCGTTCCGTGTCGGTTCCGCGTCCGTGAACAGATGGTGACCCGCCACCCGTTCCACCAGGGACGCGATGCACCATGGGGGGATGAGCGGGAGCGCGGGAGCAGGCGTGGACGTACGGGGCACGGTGGCACCGGGATTCGAGGCGGTACGGGACGCCTTCGTCCGTAACTTCGAACAGCGCGGCGAACGGGGGGCAGCCGTCGCGCTCTACCACCACGGCCGCAAGGTCGTGGACCTGTGGGCCGGTACGAGAGACGTCGACGGCGCCGAACCCTGGGCCGTGGACACCGTGCAGGTCGTCCGCTCGGCCGGAAAGGGAGTCGCGGCCGCCGTGCCGCTGCTGCTGCACCAGCGCGGGCAGGTGGACCTCGACGCCCCCGTCGGCACCTACTGGCCGGAGTTCAAGGCGAACGGCAAGGAGCGCGTCCTCGTGCGCCACCTCCTCGCCCACCGGTCCGGGGTGGTCGCCCTCGACACGACGCTGACACCCGAGGAGGCCGCCGACCAGGTGTCGGGGCCCAGAGCCGTGGCCGAGCAGCGGCCCCAGTGGGAGCCCGGCACCGACCACGGGTACCAGGCACAGACCCACAGCTGGCTCGTCGGGGAACTGGTCCGCCGGGTCACCGGGCGGACCATCGGCCGCTGGGTCGCCGAGGAGATCGCCCGCCCGCTCGGCCTGGACTTCTGGTTCGGGCTCCCCGAGGACGAGGCACACCGGATCGGACGGATCGGCCCCGTCGAACCCCCGCCGGCCGAGGGCAGCGGCGCCCTGCGGATGCGCCCGAAGCGGTCCGTCGTCGACGCCTACGGCGACCCGGCCTCGCTCACCCGGCGCGCCTTCGGGGCGATCGACCCCTTCCCCGACGAGAACGACCCGGGCTACCGCGCGGCCGAACTCCCCGCGTCCAACGGCGTGGCGACCGCACGCGGTCTCGCCCGCTGCTACGCCGCCATGATCGGCGAGGTCGACGGGCACCGGCTGTTCGCCCCCGCCACGCTCACCCTGGCCCGCACCGAGGAGTCCGCCGGGCCGGACCGTGTGCTGGTCGTCAACACCCGTTTCGGGCTGGGCTACATGCTGCACGGCCCGTCCGCACCGCTCCTGGGCCCCGGATCGTTCGGGCACCCCGGCCGCGGAGGCTCGCTCGGCTTCGCCGACCCCGAATCGGGCATCGCACTCGGCTATGTGACGAACGGTCTGCAGAAGGGAGTCACCGCCGATCCCCGTGCCCAGGCCCTGGTCAGGGCAGTACGGTCGGCGCTATGACTCCTCCTCGCTTCCACGGGTACGCCGCGCTCCTCACCGGCGCGGGACAGGGCATCGGGGCGGCCACCGCCCGCCGGCTGGCCTCCGAGGGCGCGGCCGTCCTGGTCACCGACCTGGACGGCGGACGCGCCGAGCGCACCGCTGCCGCGATACGCGAGACGGGCGGCACCGCCGAGTCCCTTGCCTGCGACGTCGGGGACCGGGCGGCGGTGGACGCGGCGGTGGCCCACGCGGTCACCGCCTTCGGCCGGCTCGACGTCCTGGTCAACAACGCCTACGCCAACCACGACGACGCCCCGCTCTTCGAGGACGAGGCCGACGAACCCTGGGCCCGCACCCTCGACATCACCCTGAACGGCCCCTACCGCTGCTCCCGTGCCGCGCTGCCGCACCTGGTCGCCTCGGGCCGGGGCGCCGTCGTCAACATCGGCTCGGTCAACGGCGAACAGGACTTCGGCGGGCACGCCTACAGCGCGGCCAAGGCGGGCCTGGCCAGCCTGACCCGTACGCTCGCCGGCCACGCGGGACCACGCGGTGTCCGCGTCAACCTCGTCGCCCCCGGCACGATCCGCACGGAGGGCTGGGCGGGCCGCGAAGAGGCGCTCGCGAGGGCGAGCGCCCTCTACCCGCTCGGCCGGATCGGCGAACCGGAGGACATCGCGTCCGCCGTCGCCTTCCTCGCCTCCCGGGACGCGCAGTGGATCACGGGGATCACGCTGCGGGTCGACGGCGGTCTCCTCGCCGTCAACACGGGGTTCCGCAAGGCGATGACGGGGGAGTCCGAAACCCGGTAGCGGGGGCGGCGGCCCGCGCTCTACTCTCCCCCGATGATCGACCACGGTTACACCGACCGGACCGGCCGCCCCGTCACCCTGCGCGAGGTCACCGACGACACCTGGCGTGCGGTCGCGGACGTCGCGCCGCTCGACGAGCAGCGCGACTTCTCCCCCGCGCTCGCGGCCCGCTATCTGCTCCTCACCTCGCGCGAGGACACCTGGCACTCACTCGCCGTGCACGCCGGGGACGCCCCGCTCGGCCATGTGATGTGGGCCCGGGACGAGGACGGTTCGTACTGGATCGGCGGGGTGCTGATCGACGGGCCCGAGCAGGGCGCGTGGATCGGGCGCGCCGCCGCGCGCACGCTCGCGGAGTGGCTCGCGGGCCGCGAGGGCTGCGAGGTGGTCCGGCTGTCCTACGACCCTGACAACACCGGCGCCGCGGCGCTCTGGACCTCGCTCGGGTTCCGGCCGACGGGCGAGGCCGAGGACGACGAGGTGGTCGTGGAACTGGCCGCCTCCGCCGTCGTGCCCGGGTGACGGGGGGCCCGGCGGACGGGCGCCGGCTCAACTCGTGTGCAGCATCAGGCCGATGCCCACCACCATGAGTCCGGCCGCCGCGATCCGCGGAGCCCCGAAGCGCTCCTTGAAGAAGAGCGTCCCTATCGCGGCACCCACGATGATCGAGGACTCCCGCAGCGCGGCGACCGGGGCGAGCGGGGCCTTCGTCTGGGCCCACAGGACGAGACCGTAGGCCGCGACCGACAGGGCCGCGCCGAGAAGGCCCCGCGCCATGAACGGCCTCAGCTGAGAAAGGAGTTCGCCCCGCCTGCGCATGTAGGCGTACGCGGGGATGGCCAGGCCCTGCGCGATCATCAGCCAGCCGATGTAGCCGACGGGTGTTCCCGAGGCGCGTACCCCGACCCCGTCGACCGTGGTGTAGCCGGCGATGGCCAGGCCCGTCGCGAGGGCCGCCAGGACGGCCGGCCGGTGGGGCCGGCTGCCGGCGCCCCGGATGCCCCACAGCGCCAGCCCGACGAGCCCGGCCGAGGCCACGGCCACCCCCGCCGTCGCCCAGCCGTCCGGGATCTCACCGATGAGGACGGCTGCCAGCACCGTCACGACGAGCGGGGCCGTACCCCGGGCGATCGGGTACATCTGGCCGAAGTCGCCCAGGGTGAACGAGCGCATCAACAGCAGCATGTACGCCATGTGCAGGCCCGCCGAGGCGAGCAGGTACGGCCAGGCACCGGCCGCGGGAAGCGGCGCGGGACAGACCAGTACCGCCCCGATCAGCGCCCCGCCGCCGGAGATCAGGGTGAAGGACAGCAGCTGGTCGCGTATCGCGTGGGCGATGGCGTTCCAGCTCGCGTGCGTGATCGCGGCGGCCAGGACGGCCGCCGCCACCAGCGGGGTCACGCGGTCCGCTCACGCACGTCCACGAGGGTGCCGCCCGCGCGATCGACCAGGTCGGCGGGAGCGATCCGGAAGACGGCGTGCGGATGGCCCGCCGCCGCCCACACCTCGGCATGGCCGAGCAGCCCCCGGTCGGCCAGCACCCGGGTCTTCGTGCGGTGGCCGAAGGGCGGCACGCCGCCGATCGCGTAGCCGGTGGTCTCGCGGACGAGGTCGGCACGGGCCCGCTGGACCTTCGCCGCGCCCAGCTCCCCGCGCACGAGCTCCAGGTCCACCCGGGAGGAGCCGTCCATCAGGACCAGGACGGGCACGCCGTCCGCCTCGAAGATCAGGGACTTGACGATCTGGCTGAGCTCGCAGCCGATCGCCGTGGCGGCCTCGACCGCGGTGCGGGTGGCGTCGGGGAAGCGGCGTACCTCGACTTCGAGGCCCAGCTCCCTCAGCGCCTCGGCGAACCGGGGATGGGCCTCGGACGTGGTCGCGGCGGGGGTGGTGTCGGAAGTGCTCATACCCCGCACGCTACTGAAACGGCCCCGCCGCCGACCACAGCCTTTCCGGCGGCTGCGCCGGTCATCGCCCGGACCGCCGCACCCGTCCCCGCGCGGGCCTCAGCCGCTCAGCTCGATCCGGGTGCCCGTGCCGCGCTCGGTCGCGGCGTCGATCAGCAGCCGGGCCACCGCCAGGTCCTGGAGGCCTACACCCACCGAGTTGAACAGCGTGAGATCGGTGTCCGCCGTCCGGCCGGGCTCGGTCCCCGCGAGGACGTCGCCGAGCTCACGGCGGAAGTCGTCCTCGGTGAGCGCCCCCTCGGCGAGCGGGATCAGGACCTCGCCGGACTTCGCGCGGGCCGTCGTCCAGGCGTCGACGACGATCCGGCAGCGTACGACGCCCTCCGTGTCGATCTCCCGGTGGTCGGGGCGTGGCGGGGCGCCGACCGCGTTGACGTGCTGGCCGGGGGAGAGCCACGCGCCCCGGATCAGCGGTTCCCGCGACGGCGTCAGCGTGCACAGGACGTCCGAGGCCTCCGTCACCTCCCGCGGCCCGGCCAGCACCTGGGCGTCGACGCCGAGCTCCGTACGGATCCAGGCGGCCAGTTCGTGGCTCCGGCCGGCGTCGCGCCCCCACAGCACGATCCGTTCGTAGGCGCGGCCCGGCAGCAGGGCGCGGGCGTGGGCCCGGGCCAGCGGGCCGGTCCCGACGAGCCCCAGGACGCGCGCGTCCTTCCGGGCGAGTGCGCGGGTGGCGACGGCGGTGGCGGCGGCGGTCCTCGCCCGGGTCACCTCGGCCCCGTCGAGCAGTGCCTCGCAGGCGCCGGTGTCCGCGGACACGGCGAGGACGGCCGACCGCTGCACGGGCAGGCCCCGCTCGCGGTTGCCGGGGAGGTCGGCCAGCAGTTTCACGGTGGCGAGACCGGCGGGCGCGGACGCCGACGCCATGGCGAGGAAGGTCCCGTCCGAACCCGGGAGCGGCATCGCCGGCGGGGCCGGCAGGACGGCTCTGCCCAGGGCCAGATCCAGGTGGCAGTTCTCCACCGCCCTCTCGATGTCCTCCCGTGCGTCCGCGAGCAGCGCGGCGATGTCGGAGCGGGTCAGGATCAGCGTCATGTCGTGAGTCCTCAGAAGGGGAGTGATGCGGGTGCCGGGGCGGCGGTCAGTTGCCGCGCAGGAAGGGGGTGGTGAGCCCCGAGGGCGCCCGGCTGCGGCCGACCAGCCCGCTGACCGCGAGCAGCGCGACGACGTACGGCAGCGTGGTCAGGAGAGGCGCGGACAGATGCAGCCCGAGGGCCGGCGCGGCGAACTGGAGCGACTGCGCGACGCCGAAGAAGAGGCAGGCCAGGATCGTGGGCCAGGCCCGCCAGCGTCCGGCGATCACCGCGACGACCGCGAGGTAGCCGATGCCGCCGGTGATGTTGTCGCTGAAGGCGTGCACCTCCGACAGGGCCAGCTGGGCGCCCGCCAGGCCGGACACGGCCCCGGTGAGCAGCACGGCGGCGAAGCGGACGGCGCGTACCGGGAGCCCGCAGCGGTCGGCGGTGGTCGCGTCCTCCCCGATCGCGTCGACGGCCAGGCCCCACCCCGTGCGCCTGCTGAACCCCAGGGCAAGTGCGGCGGCCACGGCGAAGGCGGCGTAACCGAGGACGGTCTGCTCGAAGAGGGCCGGCCCCAGCACGGGGATGCTGTGCAGGACGGGCACGGCGACCGGGTCGAACCCGGGCACGGAGTCCGCCGCCCCGTCGCCGAACAGCACACGGGAGCCGTACGTCGTGGCCCCGAGCGCCAGGGCGTTCGCGGTGATGCCGGTGACGATCTGGTCCGCGCGCAGTACGACGCTGAGCAGGGCCTGCAGCGCGGCGAACAGCAGGCCGGCGACCAGGGCGGCCAGCACCCCCACGCCCGCGCTCCCGGAGGCCAGGGCGCCGGCCGCGCCCGCGAACGCGCCGGTCAGCATCATGCCTTCGACGGAGAGGTTGAGCACGCCCGCGCGTTCGCTCAGCAGCTCCCCCGACGAGGCGAGCAGGAGGGGCACCGCAAGCCGCACCCCACCGGAGGCGAGCTCCTCGACGACCGTGCTCATGAGGCCCTCCCGTTGCGTGTGGTTCCGAACATGGCCGCGGCGACGAACAGGACGAGCAGGCTCTGCACGATCTGCACGGAGGAGGCGGGGACCCCCGCCGCGAGCTGCAGGTTGATGCCGCCGTTGGTCAGGAAGCCGAAGAGCAGCGACACGGCGGCCACGGCGGTGAGCGAGCCGCGTGCGAGCAGGCCCACCACCAGCCCGGAGAAGCCGTAGCCGGAGGAGAAGTGCTCGGCCAGCATGTACGGGGCGATGGCGACGAGGGACGCGCCCGCGAGCCCGGCGGCGGCGCCGGCGACGGCCAGGCCGCCCGTCTCCAGGCGCGTCACGGGGAGCCCGAGCCGGGCCGAGGCGGCGGGGGAGTGCCCCACGGACCGCAGCCGCAGACCGATGGCGGTGTGCCGCAGCACCAGGCCGGTGACCAGGGCCGCGACGGCCGCGATCACGACGATCGCGGTGGCCGGTGACTCGATGCCGCCGATCAGCGGCAGCCGCGCCCCTTCGGGCAGCGGCGCCGACTGCGGCAGCGTCTCGGACGAGGTCACGGGCTGGCGCAGCAGCGCCTCCTCGTGGACGGCCACCGAGACCAGCCCCACCCCGACGAAGTTCAGCAGCAGTGTGGTGATGACCTCGCTGGTGCCGCGCTTCGCCCGCAGCAGCCCGGCGATCCCGGCCCAGGCGCCACCCGCCACGGCTCCCGCGACGAGGACCAGCGGCACTCCGAGCGCCGCCGGGACTCCGGAGGGCAGCGCGGTCCCCACGGCGGCGGCGGCCAGCCCGCCCGCGCACAGCTGCCCCTCGCCGCCCACGTTCACCAGTCCCGCGCGGTGGGCGACGGTGAACCCGGTGGCGATGAGCGCCAGTACGGCGGCCGAGTTCAGCGAACTCCCCACGGCGTAAGGCGATCCGAACATGCCCTCGACGAGGGCGTCCCAGGCGACCGCGGGCGCTGTTCCGGCCCCCTCGACGAGTCCCAGCCCGACCGCGCCCGCGAGCACGACCGCCAGGACGCCGACGGTGACGGGGTGCCTCAGGGCGGGGGCGATGCGGGCGGCGGCCGTGCGTGGAGCCGGCGCGGGGGTGGACAGGGCAGGTGTCGGTGGTGACATGGCGGCTCCTTGAGGTGTCGTGAGGCACGCGCCGGGCCGGGGGTGCCGGCCGGGACGCGGGTGCTGCGTGGGTGGTTCAGCGCACGGCTCCGGGTGTGCGGGTCGCGTCGCTCCCGCCCGGTTCCGGGGTGTGCGGCACGGCTCCGGGTGTGCGGGCCGCGTCGCCCTCACCGGGTTCCGGGGTGTGCGCGCCGAGCATCAGGGCTCCGATGCGGTCCCGGGCGTCCGGCGCCGACGGGTCGACGGGGCCCAGCAGCTCGCCCCGGTACGCCACGACGATCCGGTCGCACAGGACCAGGAGTTCGGACAGCTCGCTGGAGACCACGAGGACGCCCGTCCCGGCGGCCGCCGCGTCGCGGATGCGGGCGTGCACGGCGCCCACCGCCCCGATGTCCAGGCCGCGGGTGGGCTGGGCCGCCGCCAGACAGACCAGCGGATCGAGCGCCAACTCCCGTGCCAGCACGACCTTCTGCTGGTTCCCGCCGGACAGGGACGACATCAGGGCCCCCGGGCCCGCCGCCCGGATTCCGTGCCCGGTGAGCACCTCGTCCGCCGCGCGGCCCATGGCCCGGCGGTCCAGGAACACCCCGTAGCGGCGGAACCGGTCGAGCCGGCCGAGGAACAGGTTGTCCGAGACCCGTAGTTGCGGGACGCACCCCTCGTGGAGGCGGTCCTCGGGCACCACACCCAGCCCGGCACGGCTCCGCTCACGCGGCGTGGCCCGGGTGAGGTCCCGCCCGTCGAGCTCCACGCTCCCCGAGGTGGGGGCGAGCGAGCCGCCGAGCAGTGCCATGAGCTCGCTCTGACCGTTGCCCTCCACACCGGCGACGCCGACGACCTCCCCGAACCCGACGTCCAGACGGACCCCGCCCAGCGCGGAGGTCCCGTCGGCCCGCCGCACACCGACGTCCCGCAGGCGCAGCGCCGCCCCGGTACGTCCGTGAGGAGCGGTGGCACCGGGCCGCGGTGCCGCGTCCTTCCCCGGCCCGCTCTCCTCGGGGGCCAGCCCGATCGTCCCGGCCGGTCCCGCGTCCAGTGAGCCCGCGGGACGGCCGATCATCAGCGGTACCAGCCGCTCCGGCGGGAGTTCGGACAGCGGCCCGCCGCCGGAGACCCGGCCCCCGCGCAGCACGGTCGCCGCGTCCCCGGCCCGCGCCACCTCGCCGAGCTTGTGCGTCACCAGGACCACCGCGTGGCCCGACCCGGCGATCAGCCGGCAGGTCGCGAGCAGGGCGTCCGTCTCGGCTGGTCCGAGGACGCCCGTCGGCTCGTCCAGCACGAGGAGCCGGGGCTCCCGCAGAAGCGCCTTGACGATCTCGACGCGCTGGCGCACACCGACGGGCAGCTCACCCACCCGTGCGCCGAGTTCGAGTTCGAGTCCGTACTCGTCGCGCACCCGCGCCACCCGCCGCGGCAGGTCCCGCAGGCGCAGCAGGCGCAGGTTCTCCTCCACGGTCAGGGTGGGGACGAGGCTGAAGTGCTGGTGGACCATGGCGATCCCGGCGGCGAGCGCGTCGGCGGGCCGGCGGGGAGCGTAGGGCGATCCGTACAGCCGCAGACCTCCCTCGTCCGGGACCAGCGAGCCGCCCACGACATGGCACAGGGTCGACTTGCCGGCGCCGTTCTCCCCGAGCACGCAGTGGACCGTGCCCGACTCGACGACGAGGTCCACCTCGTCCAGGGCCCGCATCGTGCCGAAGGACTTGGTGAGTCCGGTGATCTCCAGCGCGGGAGCCGCCGTGCTCATCGGGTCCTGATCTCGCCGGACGCGATCTTCCGCTTCAGCTCGTCGAGCTTCTCGCCGACCGCGGGGTCGCTGGCGTCGCAGAGCACGATGTCGTTGCGCGGCTCCGCGAAGGTCAGCCCGAAGTGGACGGCCTCCGCCTTCCAGTCGCCGGCGACCAGGTGGTCCACCGCGTACTCGATCTCCGCGCCGATGTCCGTCTCCACATATCCGGCGTACGCCGGGTCGCTCCCGCACTCGTGGGCGATCGGGCCGCCGATGAGCGCTCCGTCGCGCTGCCCCGCCGCCTGCGCGACCCCCTTGTGGCCGAGGTTGAGGACCTGCCCCAGGACGTCCGCGCCGGCGCCGAAGTCGGCGAGCGCGGACTGCTTGGCCTTGGCGACGTCGTTGAAGTCGCCGACGTACTGCGGCGCGAGGACCTTCACGTCAGGGTCGGCCGCCTCGGCGCCCCGGCTGTACTCCTCGGCGGCGTTCACGATCGCCGGGAGTTCCGCGCCGCCGATGAATCCGACCGTCCCGCTCTTCGAGAGCAGTGCGGACGCCGCTCCCGCGAGGAAGGCGCCCTCGGCCTGCTGCGGGTCGTACAGCGAGAGGTTCGCCAGGGGCTTGCCGTCGGCCGGTCCGCCGATCTCGACGAACTTCACCCGGGGGAAGCGCGCCGCGACGTTGCGCACGTCGGCGTCGGTCTGGCCGCCGATGGAGATGACCAGGTCGGAGGTGGTGGCGAAGCGGACCAGGGCCTTCTCGTAGTCCGCGGTCGCCACCTGCTCGACCTTGCTGAACTCCACCGCGCCGGCGTGCTCCTTCGCCGCCCGCTGGTAGCCGAGGTGGGCCGAGCCCATGAAGCCGTCGTCGGAGAGCGAGCCGGGGAAGAGGACGCCGACCTTGAGCGTGCCGTCGTCCTTCCCCCCGTCGGCCGCGGAGGACCCGCCGCAGGCGGTCAGCAGGAGCAGCCCCGACACGACGGCCGTGGCGACGGCGACGGGACTGAGGAGAGGTCGGGAAGGTGCCACTGGGATGCCTCCAGAGGACGGGGCCCGCGAGCCGGTTAGTGGTATACCGCTATGGCGCCCCAGTTTCCGGGTCGTTTGTTGCCGCCGTGTTAGCGAGCGGTTAGCAGTAGCGGAGCGGCCGCGCGGCCCGCATACGGTGGGACCGTTCCGAATCCGGAGGGAAAGCCTTGGTGACAGCAGCCCGACCGTCCGACGCGGGGCGCCCCTCGCTGCGCGACCTTGCGTACGAGACCCTGCGCCGGCGCATCATCGAGGTCGAACTCCAGCCGGGGGAAAGGCTCGTGGAACGCGACCTGGCCGCGGAGCTGGAGGTCTCGCGCATCCCCTTGCGCGAGGCGCTGAGGCTCCTGGCGGCAGACGGGCTCGTCCTGCTGGTGCCGCACCGGGGCGCGCTGGTCGCCCCCTTCACGCCCGCCGACGTACGCGACCTCTTCGACGTACGGGAGTCGCTGGAGTCCCTCGCGGCCCGGCTGGCGGCGGAGCGGGCGGACGAGGACGGACTGGCCCGGCTGGCCGGCGGGCTGGAGGCCGCCCGCGCCGCGACGCGCGCACACGACCGTGCCGCGATCGCGGCGGCCAACGCGGCCTTCCACGCCGACATCGTCGAGCTCGCGGCCAACACGCTGCTCAGCGGCGTGATGCGGCCCCTGGAGGCTCGCATGCACTGGCTCTTCCGGCTGACGGCGCAGCGGGACCCGGACCGGCAGTGCGCGGAACACCAGCGCATGTACGAGGCCATCGCCGCGCGTGACGCCGACCGTGCGGCCCGGCTGGCCCACGAGCACGTGGCGGACGGCCGAGCCACCAGCCTCGCGCTCGCGGAGCAGTGGTCCCTCCCGGACATCGACCCCGAGGCGGTCGCCGCGCGCCGGCGGCGCGGACGGGGTGACGGCGGAAAGCGGGCCGGGCCGGAGGCGTGATCCGCCTCCGGCCCGGCCGGTCATCCTCTGCGCGTCCCGGGGGTCACGACCCCGCGCGCAGCACCGCCGCCACCACCGGGCCCGCCGCGTCGCCGCCGTGGCCGCCGGACTGGACGACCGCCGCTGCCGCGAGGTCGTTGCTGAAGCCGGTGAACCAGCTGTTGGACGTGCCCTGTCCGTCGACCTCGGCGGAGCCCGTCTTGGCGCCCTTGTCGCCGCCGACCGAGGCCATGGCCGCCTTGCCGGTGCCCCAGGAGGCGGTGGCCCGCATCATGTCGTTCAGCTGCCGCGTGACGTTCTGCGACAGCGAGCGGGACGCGGTCGCGAGCTGCCGGTCGTCCAGGTCCTGAGGGACGATCACCGGCTGGTGGAACGTACCGGTGCGGGCGGTCGCCGTGATGGACGCGATGTTGAGCGCGTTCATCTGGACGGTGCCCTGGCCGATGTACTGGGCGGCCGCCTCACCGCCGGTCTCCTCGGGCACGCTTCCGTCGAACGAGACGACACCGGTCTTCCAGTCCAGGCCGATCCCGAAGACGTCCCGTGCCTCCTTGGCGAGCGCGGTGTCGTCCTTGGTGTCGTCGATCAGTTTGATGAAGGCGGTGTTGCACGAGCGGGCGAAGCTCGTGGTGAACGTGTCGGTGGGCGGGAGCTCGAAGTACTCGAGGTTGTGGAACGTCCGGCTCTGCCAGGTCGCTTCCTTCGGGCACTCGACCGGGCTGTTCGCCGAGACGAGTCCCTTGTCCATCAGCATCGCCGCGGTCATGATCTTCAGCGTGGAGCCGGGTGCCTGCTTGCCCTGCATCGCCGCGTTGAAGCCGGTCGCCGGGTTGTTCGCGACGGCGCGGATGGATCCCGTGGACGGCCGCACGGCCACCACGGAGGCCCCGCTGAACTGCTTGACCGCCTTCTCGGCCGCCGCCTGGGCGTCCGCGTCGAGCGTGGTCTGCAGCTTGCCGGGCTTCCCCTCGGCGAGCGTCAGCAGCGTGGTGTTCGCCGCGGACCCGCCCTCGGGCTCGATCCAGGTCTCGATGCCCGGGGACCCGCCGGTGCTGTCGCCGTACTTCTCGCGCAGGCTGTCGAGGATCGGCCCCAGCGACGGGTACTTCTCCTTGTCGAGCACCTTGCCGTCGCGGTCGACGGCCTCGATCGCGGCCGTCGACGACTCGCCCGTCCTCAGCACCGCCCCGTCGGACAGCTGCGGATGGATCACCGTGGGCTGCCAGTCGACCAGCGCCTTGCCGCTGGTCAGGCCGCGCACCACGGTCAGTTCGGAGGAGTACGACCAGGGCTTGGTCCTGCCCTCGTACGACACCGTCGCCTTCACCGTGTACGGCACCTTCGTGCCGACGGCGGGGCCCGGTGTGATCACCGCTTTCGTGACGTGGGCGTCCGACGAGTAGCCGGCCAGCAGCTGCTCGGAGACGGCCTCGTTGTTCGTGAGGAGTGCCGCGGCCGACGCGTCGCCGGACGCCCAGGCTCCGAGGAAGCTCCTGGCGGTCTCCTCGATCTCCTCCTTGTCCGGCGGCCCGGTCCTCACCTCCGACGACGCGGAGGCGGTCTCCGTGCCCCCGCCGTCGCCGCCCCCCAGCACCACGTCGTACACGCCGTAGCCGAGCCCCCCGGCCACCAGCACGAACACCCCGCCGACCATCGCGACCTTCGCTCCACTGCGCACCTGTCAGGTCCCCTCCCCGTAAGCTCACTTGAACGTGTTCAAGGGAGCATTCCTCCGGCACTGTACGGGACACGGGTGGGCCCTGTGGCGGTTGTTACCGGACCGCGACGCACCGCGAGAGAGCGCTTTCCGCGCCTGCTGTCAGGTTCCGGCCACTCCGGGGCCGGGGAGTCCGGAACGGGTGCCAGGACCCGCTCACGACGACAGCCCGCCGCCCGTTCGCGGGACCACTCGGCAGTGGTCCGTGAACGGGCGGCGGGCTGTCCCGCGCGTCTCTCGCGACCGGGCGGCCTACACCCAGGTGTCCAGCCACATCCGGTCGCGCCAGGACGTGTCCGGGATCGACGTGCCCGTGTAGATCGGCCAGAAGTAGACGAAGTTCCAGATGATCAGCAGCACCAGGACACCCGCCGCGATCGTGCCCAGTGTGCGTCTGCGCTCGCCCGTCGGGTCGGTGGTGTCCTTTCCCGGACGGGAGCCGGTGCCCGCGCCGACCGCCGGGCCGATGAGGGCGCCGATCATCATCGTGACCGCCAGGCACAGGAACGGCACGAACACGACCGCGTAGAAGAGGAAGATCGTCCGCTCCTGGTAGAGGAACCAGGGGACCCAGCCGGCCGCCACGCCGCACGCGATCGCGCCCGCCCGCCAGTCGCGGCGGAAGAACCAGCGCCACAGGACGTACAGCAGCGCCACGCACGCCGTCCACCAGAGCAGCGGTGTGCCGAGCGCCAGGACCTCGCGGGCGCACTTGCCGGTCCCGGACGTGAGACAGCCCGTCTGCTCCTCGTAGAAGTACGAGACGGGGCGGCCCAGCACGATCCAGCTCCACGGATTGGACTGGTAGGTGTGGCCGGAGGTCAGGCCGACGTGGAACTCGTAGACCTGGTACTCGTAGTGCCACAGGCTGCGCAGCCAGTCCGGCAGCCAGGTCCAGCTGCCGCCCCTGCCCTCGGTGGCCGCCCAGTTGCGGTAGTACCCCTTGTCCGTGACGATCCAGCCGGTCCACGAGACCAGGTACGTGCCGATCGCGACCGGCACGGTGGAGACGAACGCGGGCAGCAGGTCCCTGAGGGCCACCGCCCGGTACGGCTGCACCGCGCCCGCCGTGCGCCTCGCGCCGACGTCCCAGAGCACCGCCATCACGCCGAACGCGGCCAGGATGTAGAGCCCGTTCCACTTCGTGGCGAAGGCCAGGCCGAGCATCAGGCCGGCCGTGATCCGCCACGGGCGCCATCCGAGGCGGAGCGTTTCGGCAATGTGGGCGTCCGGCCGCAGGATCCCGTCCTCGTCGACCGGGAGCGCCGCGGCCAGTCTGCGGCGGGACCGGTCACGGTCGACGAGGAGGCAGCCGAAGGCCGCGACGACGAAGAACATCAGCACCAGGTCGAGCAGCGCGGTGCGGCTCATCACGAAGTGCAGTCCGTCCACGGCCAGCAGGGTGCCCGCCAGGCAGCCCAGGAACGTCGAGCGGAACAGCCTGCGGCCGATGCGGCACAGCATCAGCACCGAGAGGGTGCCGAGCAGGGCCACCATGAAGCGCCAGCCGAACGGGGTGAAGCCGAAGAGCTGCTCACCGAACCCGATGATCCACTTGCCGACAGGCGGATGGACGACGTAGCCCGGGTCCACCGGGATGTCCACGGAGGACGGGTCCTTAAGGATCAGCTTGTCGACGTCCTTGGGCCAGGAACCCTCGTACCCCTGGTTGACCAGGGCCCAGGCGTCCTTGGCGTAGTACGTCTCGTCGAATATCACCGCCTTCGGACTGCCCAGGTTCCAGAACCGCAGCACCCCGGCCACCAGCGCCACCAGGAGCGGACCGCCCCAGGCCGACCAGCGCACCAGGTGCCCGGCGAGGGTCGGGGGCACCGCGAGCACGTTCCAGAACTGGCCGCCGGGGCGGGTGTAGGGCGGGACCAGGCGCTCGCGCAGCCCCGTCTCCGGCCGTGGGGAATGGCCGAAGCGGCGCAGCCGCTGCTGCCAGGAAGGCGGCTGTTCGCCGGCGTGATCCCCGGCGTCGTTGCCCTGCTGGGCTTCGGGCGCAGTACTCGTCACCGCGCCATCGTAGGGAACGCATCTGTGCGAGTGGTGCCGCCCGTGCTGGGAGGATGGGCGATGTGACTGGAACGACTGGAACGCTCGTACTCGCAGGGACCCCCATCGGTGACGTGGCGGACGCCCCGCCACGGCTCGCCACGGAACTGGAGACGGCCGACGTCGTGGCCGCCGAGGACACCCGGCGGCTGCGCAGGCTCACCCAGGCACTGGGCATCCACACGACGGGGCGTGTCGTGTCCTACTTCGAGGGCAACGAGTCCGCGCGCACGCCCGAACTCGTCGAGGCGCTGGCCGGCGGGGCGCGGGTCCTCCTCGTCACCGACGCGGGCATGCCGTCGGTCTCCGACCCCGGCTACCGGCTGGTCGCCGCCGCCGTGGAGCAGGACATCAAGGTCACCGCCGTGCCGGGACCCTCCGCCGTGCTGACCGCACTCGCACTGTCCGCCCTGCCCGTGGACCGCTTCTGCTTCGAGGGCTTCCTGCCGCGCAAGGCGGGCGAGCGGCTCGGGAAGCTGCGCGAGGTCGCCGACGAGCGCCGCACGATGGTCTTCTTCGAGGCCCCGCACCGGCTGGACGACACCCTGGCCGCGATGGCCGAGGTGTTCGGCGCGGACCGCAGGGCCGCCGTGTGCCGGGAACTGACCAAGACGTACGAGGAGGTCAAGCGCGGCCCCCTCGGCGATCTGGCCGCCTGGGCGGCCGAGGGTGTGCGCGGTGAGATCACCGTCGTCGTCGAGGGCGCCACGGACTCGGGGAACGAGAACCTGGACCCCGCCGAGCTGGTGCGCAGGGTGCAGGTGCGCGAGGAGGCGGGGGAGCGGCGCAAGGAGGCCATCGCGGCGGTCGCGGCCGAGGCGGGGCTGCCCAAGCGCGAGGTCTTCGATGCGGTGGTGGCGGCAAAGAACGCGGCTCGGACCGGCCAGGAACAGGGCAAGGGACTAGCCTGAAATGTAAAGCCCTAGCCGGAAACCGGGCCCCTCGGCCACGGATCGGCCAAAAGCGTTCCAACACTCGGCAGACCTGGTGCCCCGCCGCCGGTGAGGGCGTCCACTTGAGGGTGGAACGCACCATCCGGAGTGCTTGTCCGGAGTGCTTGTCCATCGGACAAGAGGAGCAGGCATGAGTGAGATCGCAGCACCCACCGTGCACGAGGCGTATGCCTTCGCCTGCATGCGGTGTGGATTCGGCTGGGAACAGGCCTACGACATAGAGCACCACGTCGACCACTCGGGCAACGCCTACGTGGTCTACAAGGCGGACGGGCTGCGTGTGCCCTCGCCGCTGTCCACACCCACCTGCGCGAAGTGCGGCGGCCACGTGGTCCGGATCATGCGGGCCGGCCGGGTCTCCACCGTCCAGCAACTGCTCCGCCCCCAGCAGACCGTACGACCGAAGAAGCCCGGCGAGGAGACGGCGGCCGAGGAGATGGCCGTCGCGGCGGTCCGCGCCCCCGGACCCGAGGCACACCACTGGCACCTGTCCGACCTGCTGCGTCCCTTCCACCGGCGGTGAGCGGGAGCTCATGCCCTCGTAGAGTCGGGGGCATGAGCCGTACCGAAGCCCCGCCGCTCCCCGAACCCCTCAGGGTTCCGGTCGCCGATTCGCACACCCACCTGGACATGCAGGACGGAACCGTCGAGGAGGGCCTGGCCCGCGCCGCGGCGGTCAACGTCACCACCGTCGTCCAGGTGGGCTGCGACGTGAAGGGCTCGCACTGGGCCGCCGAGACCGCAGCCGCCCACCCGTCCGTCCACGCCTCCGTCGCCCTGCACCCCAACGAGGCGCCCCGCATCGTGCACGGCGACCCCGAGGGCACGGCCCGCCAGGGCGCGCGCGAGCCCGGCGGGAAGGCGGCCCTCGACGAGGCCCTCGCCGAGATCGACGCCCTGGCCGCACTCGCCCACGTACGCGCGGTCGGGGAGACCGGCCTCGACTTCTTCCGTACGGGCCCCGAGGGCATCGCCGCCCAGGAGGAGTCCTTCCGGGCGCACATCGAGATCGCCAAGCGGCACGGCAAGGCCCTGGTCATCCACGACCGGGAGGCCCACGCGGACGTGCTGCGTGTCCTCGCCGACGCGGGCGCCCCGGAGCGGACCGTCTTCCACTGCTACTCCGGGGACGCCGAGATGGCCCGGATCTGCGCGGCGGCCGGCTACTTCATGTCCTTCGCCGGCAACGTCACCTTCAAGAACGCGCAGCCGCTGCGCGACGCGCTGGCCGTCGCCCCCACCGAGCTCGTGCTCGTAGAGACGGACGCGCCCTTCCTCACCCCCGCGCCGTACCGCGGCCGGCCCAACGCGCCTTACCTGATTCCGGTGACGCTGCGCGCCATGGCCGAGGTGCGGGGCACGGACGAGGACACCCTGGCCGCCGCCGTCTACGACAACACCGCACGGGCGTTCGACTTCTGACGTCCGTGCCCACGTCGGCCCGCGCGTGGCCCACCCGACACGTGGGGTAATCGTACGACTCCGGGGGGTGGCGGAATCTCGGCTATCGTGCCCGCGCAACGGGGTCGGCAGGCCGGAACGTCTGGAGCGTCGTGGGCCATTCGCAGGGCAGTCACCGCGCGCCGCGCGGCAGTCGGCGCACGGCGCGGGCCGTGGCGCGGGTCCCCGCCCCGCCCCCGGCTCCGCCGCGCTCCCTCCACGAGGAGCGGACGATCGTCGCCCGGTTGCCACCGGGCTTCCCGCAGGTCCACGACCCCACCGTCCTCGACACCCCGACGGCGCCCCGGCTGCCCGCCCCGCGCCGTGAACCCGCCGGGCACCGGGCGGCCCCACGGCACCGGGCTGCCCCGGAGAGCCTGCGGCGGATCGTTCCGCGCGCCCTGGTCGTCGCCGTCCTGGCCGGCGGGACCGTCGTGTTCCTCGCCCAGGACAAGGCCGTCCACGTCAGCGTCGACGGGACCTCGCGCACCCTGCACACCTTCGCCGACGACGTCGGGGAGCTCCTCGACGCGGAAGGCGTCACGGTCGGTGCCCGGGACACCGTCGCCCCGGCCCCCGCCACCGGGCTCGACGACGGCGACGAGATCGTCGTCCGGCGTGGGACACGCGGCTCCGGGCCCGTGCCGGGCCGTGGCCCCCGGGCCCCACGGCGGCCGTAGGCTTAACGGGTGAGCACCACTGAGCCCGACGCCCTCCTGGGCCCCGCAGACATCCGCGAGCTGGCCGCAGCGCTGGGCGTACGCCCCACCAAGCAGCGCGGCCAGAACTTCGTCATCGACGCCAACACGGTCCGCAGGATCGTACGGACCGCCGAGGTGCGGCCCGACGACGTGGTGGTCGAGGTCGGGCCCGGTCTGGGCTCGCTGACCCTGGCCCTGTTGGAGGCCGCAGACCGGGTCGTCGCCGTGGAGATCGACGACGTGCTCGCAGGCGCCCTGCCGGCCACGGTCGCCGCCCGGCTGCCCGGGCGCGTCGACCGCTTCGCCCTGGTCCACTCGGACGCGATGCTCGTCACCGAGCTGCCGGGCCCGGCGCCGACCGCGCTCGTCGCCAACCTGCCGTACAACGTCGCCGTGCCGGTCCTGCTCACCATGCTGGAGCGTTTCCCCAGCATCGAGCGGACGCTCGTGATGGTGCAGGCCGAGGTCGCCGACCGGCTGGCCGCCAGGCCCGGCAACAAGGTGTACGGCGTGCCGTCGGTCAAGGCCAACTGGTACGCCGACGTCAAGCGCGCCGGGTCGATCGGCCGCACGGTGTTCTGGCCCGCGCCCAACGTCGACTCGGGGCTGGTGTCCCTGGTCCGGCGTACGGAACCCATCCGCACGACCGCGAGCAGGACCGAGGTCTTCGCCGTCGTGGACGCCGCCTTCGCCCAGCGCCGCAAGACGCTGCGCGCGGCCCTGTCGGGCTGGGCGGGCTCCGCGCCCGCCGCCGAGGCCGCCCTCACCGCCGCGGGGATCTCGCCGCAGGCCCGGGGCGAGGCGCTCACCGTCGAGGAGTTCGCCGCCATCGCCGAGAACAAGCCGGAGCCCTCCGCATGACCCGCAGCGTCACCGTCCGCGTACCCGCCAAGGTGAACGTGCAGCTCGCGGTGGGCGCCCCCCGCCCCGACGGCTTCCACGACCTGGCCAACGTCTTCCTCGCCGTCGGCCTGTACGACGAGGTCACCGTCACCCCGGCCGACGACCTGCGCGTCACCTGCGAGGGACCGGACGCCGCACAGGTGCCGCTGGACGCCACGAACCTCGCGGCCCGCGCCGCGATCGCCCTGGCCGGCCTGCACGGCATCGCGCCCGATGTGCACATCCACATCGCCAAGGACATCCCCGTGGCCGGCGGCATGGCGGGCGGCAGCGCCGACGGCGCCGCGGCCCTGCTGGCCTGCGACACCCTGTGGGGCACCGGCGCGAGCCGTGAGGAACTCCTGGAGATCTGCGCGGAGCTGGGCAGCGACGTGCCGTTCAGCCTGGTCGGCGGGGCGGCGCTCGGCGTCGGCCGGGGCGAGCGGCTGACCACGGTCGAGGTCGGCGGCACCTTCCACTGGGTCTTCGCCGTCGCCGACGGCGGACTCTCCACGCCGGCCGTGTACGGCGAGTTCGACCGCCTGACCGCCGGCACCGACGTCCCCGAGCCTGCCGCCTCCCCCGCGCTCCTGACCGCACTGCGCAAGGGGGACGTCAACGCGCTCGCGGACGCCCTCGTCAACGACCTCCAGGCCGCCGCGCTCTCCCTGCGCCCCTCGCTGGCCGACACCCTCGCGGCGGGCACCGCCGCGGGCGCCCTGGCCGCACTCGTCTCCGGGTCCGGGCCGACCACGGCGTTCCTGACCGCCGACGAGGAGTCGGCGCGCAAGGTCGCCGACGCCCTGCTGGCGTCGGGCACGTGCCGCAGCGCCCGGGTGGCGCCGTCACCCGCTCCGGGGGCCACCGTCGTCTGACCCCCGGTACTCGTACGGGAACCGAGTACGGTCGCGCTGCCGCCCTCGCGCGGCGCGACCGTATGCGCACGGGAGATGTCCGGCAGACTCCCGCAGACCCTCAGCCGCAGACTCTCAGCCCAG
Source organism: Streptomyces sp. Alt3 (assembly GCF_030719215.1). NCBI lineage: Bacteria > Bacillati > Actinomycetota > Actinomycetes > Kitasatosporales > Streptomycetaceae > Streptomyces > Streptomyces glycanivorans. The sequence goes on from NZ_CP120983.1 coordinate 4,764,758, forward strand.
CTTCAGCGTCTTCCTCGCCAGCTCGTACGCCGGGAGCATCTCCTCGTGCTCCGTGGAGTCCAGCCCGCCCAGGTGCACCACGACCGGGCCGTCCGGGGTGGCGACCGCGAAGGCCCGCTCCGGCTTCTCCTCCGTCAGCTCGGAGCGCACCGTGTAGCTGACCTCCGAGGCCGCCACCCGTCCCGCCTCGGTCTCCTCGTAGGAGGCCTTGGCCGCGTTCGGGTCGCCGGCCAGGAAGTCCTCCAGCGCGGCGCGCGGGGCGGTGCCGGAACCCTCCCCCCGCCACACACGGATGTAGCCGATGTTCCCGGCCGGCTTGGCGTCGATCTCACAGACCATCGTGGCCGAGCCCTGCTGCCCCAGTTCCGCGAAGTCGGAGCCGGGATCCACCTCCACGGCCTGCGGCTTCCAGTCCGCCGCCAGGTCGAATGTCACCGGCAGCTCGCACGCCGAGCCGGGGGCGCCGAGCGTGACACCCTTCTCCACGGCACCGCTCTCCGCGGCCCTCGAAGGAGCACCGTCCCCGTTCCCGCTGCCCGTCTCCCCGCCGCCGGACGGCGACGAACAGCCGGCCAGCACCACCGTCGTCAGGGCCGCCGGAAGCAGGGCCCGTATTGCACGACGCATCATGAAGTCCCCACCCCAGAGATGATCCGAACCGCTCCGACCTGGGGTTACGCCCCATGATCGATCGCCGCACGCTATCGCACCCCGCGTGGCGACTATTCTGGGACGTCGAGCGGTCCCCGACGCAGGGATCCCCGAGGCAGGAGTGAAATGGCCGTCAATCTGGTCAATGTCGAGCAGGTCAGCAAGGTGTACGGCACCCGTGCCCTGCTCGACGGTGTATCCCTCGGGGTGTCCGAGGGCGACCGGATCGGCGTCGTCGGCCGTAACGGCGACGGCAAGACGACGCTCATCCGGATGCTCGCCAAGCTGGAGGACGCGGACACCGGCCGGGTCACCCACAACGGCGGGCTGCGCCTCGGTGTCCTCACGCAGCACGACTCGCTGGATCCGAAGGCCACGATCCGGCACGAGGTGATCGGCGACCTCGCGGACCACGAGTGGGCGGGCAGCGCCAAGATCCGCGACGTGCTGACCGGGCTCTTCGGCGGCCTCGCGCTCCCCGGCTTCGAGCACGGCCTGGACACCGTCATCGCCCCGCTCTCCGGCGGTGAGCGGCGCCGGATCGCCCTGGCGAAGCTGCTGATCGGCGAGCCGGACCTGATCGTCCTGGACGAGCCCACCAACCACCTCGACGTCGAGGGGATCTCCTGGCTCGCCGGACACCTGCGGGCCCGGCGCTCCGCGCTCGTCTGCGTCACCCACGACCGGTGGTTCCTGGACCAGGTCTGCACCCGCATGTGGGACGTCCAGCGCGGCTCGGTCCATGAGTACGAGGGCGGCTACAGCGACTACGTGTTCGCCCGGGCGGAGCGGGAGCGCATCGCCGCGACCGAGGAGTCCAAGCGGCAGAACCTGATGCGCAAGGAGCTGGCCTGGCTGCGGCGCGGTGCCCCCGCCCGGACGTCCAAGCCGCGCTACCGCATCGAGGCCGCCAACGAACTGATCGCCGACGTGCCGCCCCCGCGCGACACGAGCGAGCTCATGAAGTTCGCCAACGCGCGGCTCGGCAAGACCGTCTTCGACCTGGAGGACGTGACCGTCCAGGCCGGTCCCAAGACCCTGCTCACCCACCTCACCTGGCAGCTGGGCCCCGGCGACCGCATCGGTCTGGTCGGCGTGAACGGCGCGGGCAAGACCTCGCTGCTGCGTGCGCTCGCCGAGGCGTCCCGCAGCCAGGGCGACGTACAGCCCGCCGAGGGGAAGGTCGTCGTCGGCAAGACGGTCAAGCTCGCCTACCTCTCCCAGGAGGTCACGGAGCTCGACAAGAACCTGCGGGTGCTCGAAGCCGTCCAGCAGGTGCGCGACCGCGTCGATCTCGGCAAGGGCCGTGAGATGACGGCCGGACAGCTCTGCGAGCAGTTCGGCTTCGCCAAGGAGAAGCAGTGGACCCCGGTCGGCGACCTGTCCGGTGGTGAGCGGCGGCGTCTGCAGATCCTGCGTCTCCTGATGGACGAGCCCAACGTCCTCTTCCTCGACGAGCCCACCAACGACCTGGACATCGAGACGCTGACCCAGCTGGAGGACCTCCTCGACGGCTGGCCCGGATCGATGATCGTGATCTCCCACGACCGGTTCTTCATCGAGCGCACCACGGACAAGGTGATGGCGCTCCTCGGCGACCGCGCGCTGCGGATGCTGCCGCGCGGCATCGACGAGTACATCGAGCGCAGGCAGCGGATGGAGGAGACGGCGACGCCCGCGTCCTTCGCGGGGTCCTCGGCGCCCAAGGCGGCGCCGGTCGAGACCGTCTCGCCGCAGGCGGCGCGCGCCGCGAAGAAGGAGCTGCAGAAGGTCGAGCGGCAGCTGGAGAAGATGTCGACGAAGGAGACGTCGCTGCACGCGCAGATCGCCGACAACGCCACCGACTTCGAGAAGGTCGCCAAGCTCGACGCCGAGCTGCGTGAACTGGTCGCGGAGCGGGACGTGCTGGAGATGCGCTGGCTGGAGCTGGCCGAGGACGCCTGACGGGGCGTGCACGACCCTGATGAAGCATCCGGGGCCGGCGGCCGGGACCGAGACCTCCCTCCTTCTGCCGAAGGTCACCTGCCGCTACGAACGTTCCCTCCTCCTCCCGCGGCGGATCGGTGGGGAGGCGGAGGAGGCGGGGCCCGGGGTGCTGTTCGTCGGTGAATGGCGGGGTGACTGCGAGGGTTCCGTGAAAGTCGCCCCGCTCGGGCACAGTTGACGGAGCATCGGGAGCGAGCGCCCCGCATGGCCACGACAGGCGCGTAACGACGGCATCACGGCCCGGTCCTCCCTTGGGAACAGGGCATGGACCGAACCGCTGCCGGGTGTGGTGCGGGTGGTACAAAGAAGCCCCGCTCGACTGTCGTAACGCCGCGGAAGCCATGCCCGATTCGCTCCTTTCCGGGGGGAATTCAGAGATTTCTTGCACCTGATCCTCTGAGCCCAGCGGAATCGCGGGGGAGACCGGAACGGGCACCGGACCGCACGAAGGGGGACGTGCTGATGACCCAGCCGCCCAGCCAGCAACCGCCGCAGGGGGGCTTCGGGGCTCCGCAGGAACCGCAGGGCACTCCCCAGCCGTCCCAGCCGCCGACTCCGCCGCAGATGCCGCCCGCCCCTCCGCAGACGCCGCCCGCCGGTGCTCCGCAGACGCCCCCGGCGCAGCCGGGCTACGGCTACCCGCAGGCACCCGGGGCACAGCCCGGTTACGGCTACCCCCAGGCGCCCGGCCAGGCGGCACCCGGCCCGTACGCCCAGCAACCCGGCCCGTACGGCGCCCCGTCCGGTCCGTACGCGCAGCAGCCCGGGCCCTACGGCCAGCAGCCCGGCCCCTACGGCCAGCAGCCCGGTTACGGCTACCCGCAGCAGCAGTACCCCGGCGCTCCCGCGCCCGGCGGTTCCGGCGGCGGCCCCTTCAAGGGCAAGCCCGCCGTCGTCATCGGTGCGGCGCTCGCCGCGCTCCTCGTCGTCGGCGGTGGCATCTTCCTCCTCACGAGCGGCGACGACGACAAGAAGGACCCCGTCGCCAAGACCAGCGGCGCCCCCGTGGACCCGAGCGAGTCGGCCGAGGTCGACCAGGGCGACGGCAAGGGCGACGGCCGTGAGGTGAACGACGACCTCAACGCCGGGCGCAAGGACGGCGAGGCGAAGGTCCTCTGGCTGACGAAGAACGACGTCGACCTGCCGCGCAACGGCAAGGACGTCTACGGCCCGTGGATCGTCGGCGACACGATCGTCAAGGGCATGTACCGCTCGGTCAACGGCTACTCGGTGGCCGACGGCAAGCAGAAGTGGAGCCTGCCGCTGCCCGCCGACATGTGCGCGGCGCCCGGGAACCCCACGGCCGACGGCAAGATCGTCATCGGCGTGATGAACGGCACCACGGAGAAGGCCGACTGCGCCGATCTGCAGATGATCGACCTCAACACCGGCAAGGCCGGCTGGAAGACGTCGGTCAAGAAGAACGGCACCTGGGACCTGATGTCCGACATCGGTCTCGCGATCAGCGGTGACACCGTGACCGTCGGCCGCACCAGCAACTCCAACGCCTACCGGGTCAGCGACGGCAAGGAGCTGTTCGGCAATCCGTCGGGCAACTGCAAGCCGTTCGCCTTCGCCGGCGGCCCCAAGCTCATCGCCGCCACCAGTTGCCGCACCGACGACGTGAACAACCCCCAGCACCAGATCCAGGAGATCGACCCGACCACCGGCAAGGCCAAGTGGTCGTACCAGCCCAAGCGGGGCTGGGAGGTCGAGAAGGTCTACTCGGTGAACCCCCTCGTCGTCTCGCTCACCCAGCGCGAGGAGAAGAAGTGGGGCATCCTCGCGCTCAAGGAGAACGGGACGCTCAGGTCCCAGCTGATCAGTGACAAGGGGGACAACCCCTCCGTCGACTGCGGAAGCGACTTCGCCATTTTCGGGGAGAAGCTCGAAGGCTGCAGCGGCATCGCCGCCGACGCCAACACCTTCTACATGATGACCGAGGACGACACCAGCGGCTCCGGCCGCACGAACAAGGTCATCGCGTTCGACCTGAACACCGGCAAGACCAAGTGGAAGTCCGCGGCGCCCGCCGAACGCACCATGAAGCCGCTGCGCATGGAGGGCGGCAACGTCCTGGTCTACCTGGAGCCCTCGTACGACAAGGGCGGGGCGATCGCCACGATCGCACCCACCGGTGGCGCACCGAAGGTGCTGCTCCAGCACCCGGACTCGACGACCCGGATCGAGAACTTCTTCTCGTCGAAGATCGTCTACGCGGGCGGCCGTTCCTTCATCGTCAGCGATCGCGTCAGCGCGAGCAACGACGAGGAGGAGAAGGAGCAGACGACCATGATGGCCTTCGGCAAGTGACGGCCGACCACGGCAACCGCAGCCCTTTCTCCTCAGACCCCGCAGAGGTACGTACGCCATGACCCAGCCGCCCCAGCCCCCCAACGAGCCGCCCCAGGGCGGTTTCGGCTCCCCGCAGGACACGCCGCCCGGCGGATTCGGCGCACCCACCCCGCCGCCCGCCGACCCGCTCGCCAAGCAGCCCCCGGCCACGCCGCCCACCCCGCCGGCGGGCGGCTACGGCAGCCCGCCCACCCCGCCTGCCGGTGGCTACGGCAGCCCGCCCACCCCGCCCGCGGGCGGCTACGGTTCGCCTCCGCCTCCGCCCGCCGGTGGCTACGGGGCCCCGCCGCCGCAGAACCCGGGGTACGGCTACCCGCAGACCCCGCCCCCGGGGCAGCCGCCGACCCAGCCCGGCTACGGCTTCCCGCAGGGACCGCCGCCCGGACAGCCCGGCATGCACCCGCAGCAGGGGTACGGCTACCCGACCGCACCGATGCAGCCGCAGTACGGCGCGCCCCAGCAGCCCGGCGGCGGCAAGAAGTTCAGCACCCGGATGCAGATCATCGTCGCCGCGGCCGTCGCCGTGGTGCTGATCGTCGGCGGCGGGGTCTTCTACGCCTCCAGCAGCGGTGACGAGGGCGGCAAGAAGGACGAGGCGGCCTCGGCCGGGACGAACGGCGGCGAGGACAAGGGCGGCGAGGGCGACGGCCTGGCCGGCGGTACCGAGAAGGCCCCGTCCGACACCAAGGCCAAGGTCGCCTTCCAGCTGCCCCACCCCAAGGTCACCGACACCACGGTCGTGGCCAGCTCCTGGGCCACGGACAAGGTGTACGTGAAGACCGGCGCGTACGAGGTCGTGGGCTACGACCTCGCCAAGGGCACCAAGGTCTGGTCGATCCCGCTGAAGGGCCAGGTCTGCGCCGCGTCCCGGCACATGAGCAAGGACTACAAGACCGCCATCGCCTTCGAGGAGGGCAAGCCGAGCGCCTCGGACAAGTACCCCTCGTGCAACCAGGTCGGCGCGCTCGACCTCGCCACCGGCAAGCTCATGTGGAGCAAGTCCGTCACCTCGGCGTCCAGCGGTGACCGGCCCGTCAGGTTCGGCGAGGTCACGCTCAGCGGTTCCACCGTCGCCGCGGGCGGCACCAGCGGCGGCGCCGCGTTCAACCTCGCCGACGGAGCCGAGCTCTGGAAGCCCAAGGCCGACACCAACAACTGCTACGACATGGGCTACGGCGGCGGCGAGGCTCTCGCGGTGGTCCGCAAGTGCGGCAGTTACGACGACCCCCAGCTGACGATCCAGGCGCTGGACCCGTCCACCGGCGCGCCCCTCTCCTCCTACTCCATGCCGCCCGGCGTCGAGTACGCGAGCATCGTCTCCACCAAGCCGCTCGTCGTCGCGGCCGATGTCGGTGACACCGCGGGTGACGGCAGCAGCATCTCGGACTTCTTCTCCATCGACGCGGCCACCGGCAAGCTCATCGTCCGCATCTCGGCCGACGCGGACAAGTACGCCGCGGACTGCGGCTCCACCGAGGTCGAGCAGTGCGGCTCCCTGGCCGTCGGCAACAACCGGATCTACGTGCCGACCGAGGAGCACGAGGGCGGCGGCGAGTACGGCGACACCAACGAGATCGTCGCGTTCGACCTCACCACCGGCAAGCTCGTCGGCGGAAGGGCGGACGCGGGCGACCGCTACACGCTGACCCCGCTGCGGATGGACGGCACGAACGTCATCGCCTACAAGCGGCCCCCGTACGACAAGGGCGGTCAGATCGTGTCCATCGACGGCTCCACCTTCAAGGAGACCGTGCTGATGGTGAACCCGGACGACGAGGCGGTGCGCGAAGCGGAGACCAGCTTCTCCGTGGACTACGCCGAGTTCATCTACGAGAAGGGGCGGCTGTTCATCTCCGAGAAGATGGTCAGCGAGCCCAGCAAGTCCAGTTCGCTGGACGACAAGCAGTTCCTCGTCGTCTCCTTCAGCACCGACTGACCCGCCCGGCCCGTTCCCGGGTCATCCGTGACGGCCCTGCTGGTTGATCATCGACCGGCAGGGCCGGTCGTTTTCCGACGTGCACCCGGCCCTGAACGACGCAGAATTCGGCAATCCGGGGGGCTCCTGCCCGGTAATGGGCGCATGGCGTCGAACAAGCGTGTAGCTTGCCGGGTCAGAGGGGCCGGGGGGCCTGTTCAGGGACACGCAGCGGTACAGCGCTGTACACATGGGGGCTTTTTCCGATGGGCGTGCGGCTCATGGTGGTCGATGACCACCGTCTGCTCGCCGAGGCACTCGCCTCGGCACTGAAATTGCGCGGACACCGGGTGCTCGCGGCGGCCGCGCCGACGTCCGGTGCAGCGGAACTGGTGATCAGCAGGGCGCCGGAGGTCTGCCTGTTCGGCACGGCCGCGCCCGCCGAACCCGGGGCGTTCGACCCGATCACGAGGATCGGACGGGAGCGCCCCCAGGTGGCCGTGGTGGTGCTCGGCCCGGTGCCGAACCCGCGCGGGATCGCCGCCGCCTTCGCCGCGGGAGCGGCCGGCTACGTGCGCCACGACGAACGCATAGAGGGCGTGGAGCGCGCCATGGTCAAGGCCCGTGCGGGAGAGGTCGCGGTGGCCCCGCAGCTCCTGCGGGGCGCGTTCGCCGAGCTGCTGCACCCTGCGGTCCAGCCGGACGACGAAGGGCAGCGGCTGCTGAGGATGCTGACCCCGCGTGAGGTCGAGGTGCTGGTCAGGGTCGCCGAGGGTGAGGACACCCGGCTGATCGCGGCCGGCATGGGCATCGCGCCGAGCACCGCGCGTACGCATGTGCAGCGGGTGCTGATGAAGCTGGGCGTCGGCTCCCGGCTGGAGGCCGCCGCACTCGCCGCCCGCACGGGGCTGCTCGACCGGGCGGCGGCGGGAACGCCGCAGGGGCCGGACGGCCTCGCGTGAACGCGTGATCGTCCGGCCCCCGCGGGGTGGTGGCGCCGGTCAGCTCTCCGGCGTGCCGGGGGTCTCCTGGGCCACCTGGACCGGGCGCAGCTTCATCCAGATCAGGAAGAAGAGCCCGAGCGCCAGCATGGCCAGGCCCGTCCACAGGTTGATGTGGATGCCCTCGGCCTTCTTCAGGTCGGCTTCGGAGGGGTTGATCCCGGCGATGGTGACGATCACTCCGTAGACCACGAAGAGACCGCCGATGATCCGCCGGATGTCGAAGAGCCGGGCCGCGGTCGCGGACGTGCGCTCCAGTTCGGAGACTTCCTTGTGCAGGTCGGACATGGTGAGTGCCTCCGATCAGAGCGAGTAGGGCAGGTAGCAGAGGGCGGCGAGGACGATGGCGCCCCAGCCGAGCAGGGCGGGCTTGCGGTACCAGGCGCTGTCACCCTCGTCCGGTGCCTCGTCGGCGTCCGGGGACTCCGTCCCGTAGACCAGACCGGCCAGTTCGGCGTCGGGCTTCGGAGCGGTGAAGAGGGTGACGACGACCATGACGACCGCGCCGGCCACGAATCCGACGATGGCGGAGACGAAGTTGGCGCCCTGGTCGGACGGGATGTCGATGATGCCCTGCTCGTAGAAGACGAAGTAGTTCACCATCGCGGCCGTGGTGCCGGCGACGAGGCCCCAGACGCCGGACTTCATGGAGGCGCGCTTCCAGAACATGCCGATGATGAAGACGACGAACATCGGGACGTTGAAGAACGAGAACAGCGTCTGCAGGTACGTCATGATGTTGGAGAAGCTGGCGGCGATGAACGCCGTGCCGATCGAGGCCAGCACACCCACCGCGGTGATCACCCGGCCGAAGCGCAGGTAGTACTCGTCCGACTGGTCCTTCTTCACGTGGCGCTGCCAGATGTCCGTGGTGAACACCGTGTTGAACGACGACACGTTGGCCGCCATACCGGCCATGAACGCGGCCAGCAGACCGGTCACCGCGATACCGAGCACACCGTTGGGGAGCAGTTCCCGCATCAGCAGCGGGATGGCGTCGTTGTACGTGAGGCCCGACTCCTTCGACCCGATGTTCGGGACGACGACAGCGGCGACCAGGCCCGGGATCATCACCACGAACACGATGAAGATCTTCGGGAAGGCGGCGATCAGCGGGGTGCGCTTCGCGGCGGACAGGTTCTTCGCCGACAGGGCGCGCTGCACCTCGGCGAAGTTGGTGGTCCAGTAGCCGAAGGAGAGCACGAAGCCCAGCCCGAGGATGATCGTCAGCCAGTTGGCGCCGAGCGGGTTGACGTCACCGATGCCGGTGCCGCCCCAGGCGGACATGAAGTCCGCGCCGTGCTGCTTCTCCAGCGAGCCGCTGAGGCCGTCCCAGCCGCCGACACGCTTGAGGCCCAGGATGGTGAGAGGGATCAGCGCGGCGAGGATGACGAAGAACTGCAGCACCTCGTTGTAGATCGCGGAGGAGAGTCCTCCGATGGTGATGTAGAGCAGGACGAAGACGCCGGCGACGACGATCGCGATCCAGCGGTCCCAGCCCAGCAGCGCCTCCACGACGATCGACAGGGCGTAGAGGTTCACGCCCGCGATCAGGATCGCCGCGAAGGCGAAGAGTATGGAGCTCAGCAGGTGGGCCGACCTGTCGAAGCGCTGGAGCAGGAACTCCGGCACGGAGCGGACCTTCGACCGGTAGTAGAAGGGCATCATCACCAGGCCGAGGAAGACCATGGCGGGGATGGCGCCGATCCAGTACCAGTGCACGACCGCGACGCCGTACTGCGCGCCGGTGGCCGCCATGCCGAGGATCTCGGTGGCACCGAGGTTCGCCGCGACGAAGGCCAGGCCGGTCACCCAGGCGGGCAGTGAACGTCCGGAGAGGAGAAGTCGAGACTCGTCTTCACGCTGGCCCGGGCGGCGAAGCCGATGCCGAGCACCACGACGAAGTAGATCGCCAGAATTGTGTAGTCGAGCCCGTTCGTGGGGAGCCGGAGCCCTTCGGCCAGATATTGCATGGGGGGTACTCGCTTCGTTGCGCGAACTGAACCCGAGGGAACCTACGCCTTTGTGTTCAGAAACTGAACAGTTCGAGTGGCGTTCTTTGTTTGATCGTGATCGGACGAGTTGAAATGTCCGAGTCTGGCCCTCCGTGAGGGTGGGGTGCCCACAGGACTCAGCGGCATTGACGCACTGTGTTGACTTGTGATTTGTTATGTTCGGTTCTGTTTAGAGGGCCTCACATGGAGGAGCCTGGTGAAGAAGACGGTTACGACCCTCGCCGACGGCCGCGAGCTGATCTACTACGACTCCGCGGACGACACAGTCCGCGACGCCGTCGATCCGCGGCCGCTGGACGCCGTCTCGACGTCCTCGGAGATCCGCCGCGATCCCCTGCTCGGCGACTCGGTGGCCATCGCCTCGCACCGGCAGGGGCGCACCTACCACCCGCCGGCCGACGAGTGCCCGCTCTGCCCCTCGCGGGAGGGCCGCCACAGCGAGATCCCCGACACCGACTACGACGTCGCCGTCTTCGAGAACCGCTTCCCCTCCCTCGCCGGTGACTCCGGCCGCTGCGAGGTCGTCTGCTTCACCTCCGACCACGACGTGTCCTTCGCCGGTCTCACCGAGGACCAGGCGGCCCTGGTCCTGGAGGCGTGGACCGACAGGACGGCCGACCTCGCCGAGCTTCCGCAGGTCGCCCAGGTGTTCTGTTTCGAGAACCGGGGCGCCGAGATCGGCGTCACCCTCGGCCACCCGCACGGACAGATCTACGGCTACCCCTTCGTCACCCCGCGAACCGAGCAGATGCTCCGCTCGATGGAGACCCACCGCGCCGAGACCGGCCGGAACCTCTTCGACGACGTCGTCGCACGGGAACTCGCCGACGGGGAGCGCGTGGTCCTGGAGGGCGAGCACTGGGTCGCCTTCGTGCCGTACGCCGCGCACTGGCCCTACGAGGTCCACCTCCACCCGCGCCGCCGCGTCGCGGACCTGCGGGAACTCGACGAGGCAGCACGCACGGAGTTCCCACAGGTCTATCTGGAACTCTTGAGGCGATTCGACCGGATCTTCGGGCCCGGGGAGCCGCCGACGCCGTACATCTCGGCCTGGCACCAGGCGCCCTTCCGGGCCCCCGGCCGTGAGGAGTTCGCGCTGCATCTCGAGCTTTTCACCATCCGGCGGACCTCCGGCAAACTGAAGTTCCTCGCGGGCTCCGAGTCAGGCATGAACGTGTTCATCAACGACGTGCCGCCGGAGGCCGCGGCCCAGCGACTGCGAGAGGTAGCGAGCGAGTGAGCAACACCGCGAAGAAGTACCTGGTGACGGGCGGCGCGGGATACGTCGGCAGTGTCGTGACGGCACACCTGCTGGAGGCGGGACACACCGTCACCGTCCTCGACGACCTGTCGACGGGCTTCCGTGAGGGCGTCCCCCAGGGGGCGGAGTTCTTCGAGGGCCGCATCCAGGACGCCGCCGAGTGGCTGGACCCCTCCTACGACGGCGTGCTGCACTTCGCCGCGTTCTCCCAGGTCGGCGAGTCCGTCGTCGATCCCGAGAAGTACTGGGTGAACAACGTCGGCGGCACCACCTCCCTGCTCGCCGCCATGCGCGACGCGGGTGTGCGGACGCTCGTCTTCTCCTCCACCGCGGCGACCTACGGCGAGCCCGTCTCCAGCCCCATCACGGAGACCGACCCGACCGCCCCGACCAACCCCTACGGCGCCTCCAAGCTCGCCGTCGACCACATGATCAGCGGTGAGGCGGCCGCGCACGGGCTGGCCGCCGTCTCGCTGCGGTACTTCAACGTCGCGGGCGCCTACGGCAACAGCGGCGAGCGCCACGACCCCGAGTCGCACCTCATCCCGCTGGTCCTCCAGGTCGCCCTCGGACAGCGCGCGTCCATCTCCGTCTACGGCGACGACTACCCGACACCGGACGGTACCTGCGTACGCGACTACATCCACGTCGCCGACCTCGCAGAGGCCCACCTGCTGGCCCTGGACGCGGCCACCGCGGGCGAGCACCTCATCTGCAACCTCGGCAACGGCAACGGCTTCTCCGTGCGCGAGGTCATCGAGACCGTCCGCCAGGTCACCGGCCACCCGGTCCCCGAGGTCGCCGCACCCCGTCGCGGCGGCGACCCGGCCGTCCTCGTCGCCTCCGCCGACACCGCCAGGAAGCGGCTCGGCTGGCAGCCGTCGCGCCCCGACCTGGCCGCCATCGTCGCCGACGCGTGGACGTTCGCCCGCCGAGAGGAACCCACCGCACCATGACCGACAACGCCGAGCTGACCGCCTCCTTCACCGAGTTGTACGGGACCGCCCCCGAGGGGATATGGGCAGCACCCGGACGAGTGAACCTGATCGGTGAGTACACCGACTTCAACGGTGGCTTCGTCATGCCGCTCGCCCTCCCGCACCACGCCCGCGCCGCCGTCGCCCGCCGCACGGACGGACAGCTGCGCCTGCACTCCACCGACGTGCCGGGCGGGGTCGTCTCCCTGCGTGTGGACGAACTCACCCCGCACTCCGGCCACGGCTGGGCCGCCTACCCCGCGGGTGTCGTCTGGGCGCTCCGCGAGGCCGGCCACGCGGTCACCGGCGCGGACATCCAGCTCACCTCCACGGTGCCGGTCGGCGCCGGTCTCTCCTCCTCGGCCGCCCTGGAGGTCGTCACCGCGCTCGCCCTGAACGACCTCTTCGAGCTGGGCCTCAGCGCCCCGGAGGTCGCCGTGCTCGGCCAGCGCGCCGAGAACGACTTCGTCGGCGTGCCCTGCGGGATCATGGACCAGATGGCCTCGGCGTGCTGCACCGAGGGCCACGCGCTGTACCTCGACACCCGCGATCTCACCCAGCGCCAGGTCCCCTTCGACCTCGCCGCGCACGGGCTGCAGCTGCTCGTCGTCGACACCCGCGTCAAGCACGCCCTCGGCGACGGCGCGTACGCGGAGCGCCGGGCAGGCTGCGAGGCGGGAGCCCGGGCGCTCGGGATCGACATGCTGCGCGACCTCCCGTTCGAGGACCTGGGCACCGCGCTGGAGACCCTCGCGGCGGCCGGCGAGGACGAGTCGGTCGTGCGGTACGTCCGCCATGTGGTGAGCGACAACCACCGTGTCGAGCAGATCATCGCGCTGCTCGACGCGGGCGACGTGCGCGCGGCGGGCCCGGTCCTCAACGAGGGCCACGCCTCACTGCGCGACGATCTGCGGGTCTCGTGCCAGGAGCTGGACCTCGTGGTCTCGGCGGCGAACGCGGCCGGGGCGCTCGGGGCCCGGATGACCGGCGGCGGCTTCGGCGGCTCGGCGATCGTCCTGGTGGAGGAGGCGACGGCCGACACCGTCGCCAAGGCCGTCACGGAGGCCTTCTCCGTAGCCGGGCACGCCACCCCGGGAGTCTTCCCCGCGGTGCCTTCGGCGGGGGGCCGGCGGGTCGCTCCAGCTGCTTGACCAGGATGAACTCCGCGACGCCGGGCGGGTAGTCCTCGATCTCACCGACCACCTCGTACCCCTGCTTCCGGTAGAAGTCCGGGGCCTGGAAGCCCCAGGTCTCCAGCCGGGAGCGGGTACAGGCCCGGTCGTCGCGGGCGAGGCGCTCCGCCTCGGCGAGGAGCCGCGAGCCGAGGCCGAGGCCGCGGTGGCGGCCGTCGACCCAGAGCAGGTCCACATGGAGCCAGTAGGCCCAGGTCCGCCCGCTCAGCCCGGCGGCCAGCCCGCCCGCGTCGTCCAGGAGCCAGACGTCCAGCGGGACTTCGTGCTCGGCGGAGGTGGAGTGCAGGGCACGCAGCTCCGGTGAACCGTCCCAGTTGTCGGCGTGCAGCCGACGGCCCAGCAGAATACGACGTTCCTTGTCCACTTCGGTCTCAAGACGGAACATGAACAACACCCTAAACACGTCGGGTGGTCAGTTCTGCGAATCCCCTTCCGGCACCCACCGCCCCCCGTACGCTGATGCTCAGCACCGGTGGGGGCCGGTGTCGTTTCAGGGGACGAGACAGTCGGATACGACACCCGGGGCGGGTGGCGGCCGGCACACGGCGGCGGCCGTGCGCAGGCGGTTCACCGGAGCGCTCCGGGTGTCGTGTCCGTCGCGGTCCGTCCCCGCCGGGGCCGGCCATGTACGGGGCGCCCCAGGAGTTCACACAGCATGGGGGTGTCTGTGGCGCGTATCCGGGTTCTGGTGGTCGACGACCACCGCATCTTTGCCGAGTCCCTCGCCGCGGCGCTCGCGGCCGAACCGGACGTCGAAGTGTCCGCGGCGGGCAGTGGTCCCGCCGCGCAGCGGTGTCTGGAGCGTGCGGCCGCCGAGGGGCGCCGCTACGACGTGATGCTGGTCGACGCCGACCTGGGCATACTCGCCCAGGGCGGTGCCCGCACCGTTCCCGCGCCGCGCGGCGCACCGGAGGGCGTACAGGCCGCCGGCCCGGTCGACGGCATCTCGCTGGTCGCCGGGGTGCGATCGGGGCAGCCGCACATCCGGACGGTGGTGCTCGCCGAGAGGGACGATCCGCGCAGGGCCGCGGCCGCCCTGCATGCCGGGGCCTCGGGCTGGGTGGCCAAGGACTGCTCGTTGCAGCGTCTGCTGACCGTCATACGGGGCGTGCTGCGCGACGAGACGCATCTGCCGGCGGCCCTGCTGACGGGTGTGCTGCGGGAGCTGACAACCGCCCGCAGGCACCGCACCGAGAGCGAGCAGCTCGTCGAGTCTCTGACGCCCCGCGAGCGTGAGGTCCTGCGCTGCATGGTGGCGGGTCTGGGCCGGAAGGCGGTCGCGGAGCGGCTCTTCCTGTCCCCGCACACGGTGCGCACGCACATGCAGAACGTGCTGGGGAAGCTGGGCGTGCACTCGACCCTGGCCGCCGTGGCGCTGGCCCGGCGGGCCGGGGTGGGACCAGCCTCGCTAACCGGGGATGTTGTCGAACGGGGCGGTCAGCTGGCGTAGCAGTCCGGCGAGTTCGGCCCGCTGCCGGCGGGAGAGCTCGCCCAGGATGGCGCGCTCCTGGTCGAGCAGCCCGGCCAGCGACTGGTCGGCCTTGTCGCGGCCCAGGTCGGTCAGCCGGACCAGGACGCCGCGGCGGTCGTTCGGGTCGGGCAGCCGTTCGACCAGGTTCTTCTTCGTCAGACGGTCGATGCGGTTGGTCATCGTGCCCGAGGTGACCAGCGTCTGCGTGAGCAACTGGCCGGGGGAGAGCTGGTACGGGGCTCCGGCGCGGCGCAGCGACGTCAGGACGTCGAATTCCCAGGGCTCCAGCTGGTGCTCGGCGAAAGCGATCCTGCGGGCCCTGTCCAGATGCCGGGCCAGGCGGGAGACGCGGCTCAGGACCTCGAGTGGTTCCACATCGAGGTCGGGGCGCTCGCGGCGCCATGCAGCGACCAGTCGGTCGACCTCGTCCTCCATGTCGATCAGTGTAGAGGGTCCCTCGACATGAAGTCTCTTGAATTCAAGTGTCTTGACATCAAGATACCCTCGTGGTGATCCTGACCCCATGACCGCACCCACCTGGGACCCGCAGCAGTACCTTCGCCACGCCGACCACCGCACCCGGCCCTTCCACGACCTCCTGGCCCGCATCGGGCCCCTGCCGCACGAACCGGCACCCCGCATCGCCGACCTCGGGTGCGGCGCCGGCAACGTCACCGCGCTCCTCGGCGAGCGCTGGCCCGCCGCCCGCGTCACGGGATACGACAGCTCACCCCAGATGCTCGAACGTGCCCGCACCCACACCGGCCCCCTCCTCGACTTCGCCGAGGCCGACGCCGGCACCTGGACACCCACCGAGACCTACGACCTCATCGTCTCCAACGCTCTCCTCCAGTGGGTCCCGGGCCACACCGCCCGCTTCCCCCACTGGCTGGACGCCCTCACCCCCGGCGGAACCCTCGCCTTCCAGGTCCCCGGCAACTTCGACGCCCCCAGCCACACCCTCATGCGGGAACTCGCCGAATCCCCCCGCTGGCACGACCGCCTCGGAGGCCTCCTGCGTCACGGAGACGCCGTACACACCCCGTCGCACTACCTGGAGCAGCTCACCGCGCCCGGGCGCACCGCCGACGTCTGGGAGACCACCTACCTGCACCTCCTCCAGGGCGAGGACCCCGTCCTCGACTGGGTCAAGGGCACCGGCCTGCGCCCCGTCCTCGACGCCCTCGCCGACGACCCCGAGGCCCGCGACGCCTTCCTCACCGAGTACCGCGACCTGCTGCGCACCGCCTACCCGGCGGGCCCGCACGGCACGGTCTTCCCGTTCCGCCGGATCTTCGCCGTCACCCGCACCGCCGGGTGACCGCCGCGGCCGGGCGTCACAACGCGTCCAGGGCCTCCGGCGAGATGTCGAGATCCACGGGGAACGGGACCCCGGTCTTCAGCCGGTCGTGATGGATGCCCGTCAGGGCGTACGCCTTGTTCACGGGGTCCAGTTCGTAGACCCGCACCACCGGATGCCGGTCGCTCCCGGCCATCTCGACCAGCCAGAAGTTCGGGATGCCCGCCGCGGCGTACTTCTGCGGCTTGGTGTCACGGTCGCGGGCCTCGGAGTCGGGGGAGACCACCTCGACGGCGAGGAGCACGTCCGCCGCCTCGAAACGGGTCAGCTCCCGCCCGGTGACAGCCTCGGCCCGCACGACGCAGACATCCGGCTCGGGCGCGTTGCGCCGGTCGAGGACGACGGTCATCTCCCTGACGATCTTCAAGTCGCGTGGCGCACCGCTGCGCAACCCGTACGTCAGCAGGTCGATCATCCGGCTGTGAAAGATGCGCTGCGGACTCACAAAAACCAGGCTCCCGTCGAGCAATTCCGTGTGCGGCGGGAGATCGGGCAGCGTGAACAGGTCGTCCACGGTGTATCCGTCCTGCGGGGGCACCGGCCAGCGGCTGCTGTGCCCGGTGATCGGCTCGGCGGTCATGATTCCTCCCATGGACGGGATTCTGGTCCTGCTCCACCACAGTAGGGTCCGGTCCGCCGCTCCGTCATCACAACGAGTGATCACGCGTGCACCGCGGCCGGGCTCAGTTCTTCCGGTGCCCTATCAGGCGCGGCTTCGACTCCAGGTTCTCCAGCCCGTGCCACGCCAGATTCACCAGATGGGCGGCCACCTCGGCCTTCTTCGGCTTCCGCACGTCCAGCCACCACTGGCCGGTCAGCGCCACCATCCCGACCAGGGCCTGGGCGTACAGCGGGGCCAGCTTCGGGTCGAAGCCCCGGGCCTTGAACTCCAGGCCCAGGATGTCCTCGACCTGCGTGGCGATGTCGCTGATCAGCGACGCGAAGGTGCCCGTGGACTGTGCGACCGGGGAGTCACGGACCAGGATCCGGAAACCGTCCGTGTACGTCTCGATGTAGTCGAGCAGCGCGAACGCCGCCTGCTCCAGCAGCTCACGCGGATGACCGGCGGTGAGCGCCCCCGTGACCAGGTCCAGCAGCTGACGCATCTCACGGTCGACCACGACGGCGTACAGGCCCTCCTTACCGCCGAAGTGCTCGTACACCACCGGCTTGGAGACTCCGGCGCGCGCCGCGATCTCCTCCACGGAGGTGCCCTCGAAGCCCTTGTCGGCGAACAGGGTGCGCCCGATGTCCAGCAGTTGCTCGCGGCGCTCCTTACCCGTCATCCGGACCCGCCGGGCCCGTCGGGTCGGTGCGGGCATGCTCTTCTCGCCGCTGGTGCTTCCGTCGGTCGCCACGTCGTCAATCATGCAGGGTCGGCGGCCGCGGGCTTGCGCCGGGAGGCGATACGCGAGGCGTCGGGCCACCGGACGTCGTGCGCCCAGCCCAGCTTCTCGAACCAGCGGATCAGCCGGGCGCTGGAGTCGATCTGCCCCCGCATCACCCCGTGACGCGCGCTCGTGGGGTCCGCGTGGTGCAGGTTGTGCCAGGACTCGCCGCACGAGAGCACCGCCAGCCACCACACGTTGCCGGACCTGTCACGGGACTTGAAGGGCCGCTTGCCGACCGCGTGACAGATCGAGTTGATCGACCAGGTCACGTGGTGCAGCAGCGCGACACGGACCAGCGAACCCCAGAAGAAGGCGGTGAACGCCCCCCACCACGACATGGTGACCAGGCCGCCGACCAGCGGGGGGATCGCCAGCGAGAGGATCGTGAAGCTGAGGAAGTGACGCGAGATCGCGCGGATCGCCGGGTCCCTGACCAGGTCGGGGGCGTACTTCTGCTGCGGCGTCTGCTCCTCGTTGAACATCCAGCCGATGTGGGCCCACCAAAGGCCCTTCATCAGTGCGGGGAGGTTCTCGCCGAACCTCCACGGCGAGTGCGGGTCGCCCTCGGCGTCGGAGAACCGGTGGTGCTTGCGGTGGTCGGCCACCCAGCGCACCAGCGGGCCCTCGACCGCCATCGAGCCGGCGACGGCCAGGGTGAGGCGCAGGGCGCGGTTCGCCTTGAAGGAGCCGTGCGTGAAGTAGCGGTGGAACCCGATCGTCACGCCGTGGCAGCCCCAGTAGTACATGACCACCAGGAGACCCAGGTCGAGCCAGCTGACACCGCGGCCCCAGGCCAGCGGCACCGCCGCGACCAGGGCCGCGAACGGCACCACGATGAACAGCAGCAGCGCGAGCTGCTCGACCGAGCGCTTCTTGTCGCCGCCCAGCGTGGCCGAGGGGGCCGCTGGGCCGCCTGCCGCCGTGGGCAGGCCGTCGTCGATCACTTCGGGGCTGGTGGGCATTGGGGAGTCCCCTGTGAGGTGAGGAAAAATATGACGGTATGAGTGGGCTACGCTTCCGTAACCTACGGCAACGTAAGTATGGCAGCGAAGAGGCTCACGACACGCGACCACCACCGCGACAACCCTTGTGCGGCGAGGCCTCCCACTCCTCGGGTACCCCCGATCCGGGCCACCCCGCAGGGCAGCGAGCACGCCGGACGGCCGGACACCTATCCTGGGTGCGTCGGACAGCGCGGTCCGCACTCTGCACACCCGGGGTGACCCGTCAGCACCGCGAGCGCCCCGGCCTCCCCTGACAGACGTGCTCAACCACTGCAAGGAGCCGCACACTGTGAGCAGTGCCGACCAGACCCCTGCCGCCAACACCGAACTGCGGGCAGACATCCGCCGCCTCGGAGACCTGCTGGGCGAGACCCTCGTACGACAGGAGGGCCAGGACCTCCTCGACCTCGTCGAGCGAGTCCGCGCCCTGACCCGCGAGGACGGCGAGGCAGCGGCCGCGCTCCTCGGCGACACGGACCTGGAGACCGCCGCGCAGCTCGTGCGCGCCTTCTCCACCTACTTCCACCTCGCCAACGTCACCGAGCAGGTCCACCGCGCCCACGAGATGCGCGACCGCCGGTCCGCCGAGGGCGGGCTCCTCGCCCGCACCGCCGACCGCCTCAAGGACGCCGACCCCGAGCACCTGCGCGAGACGGTCAAGAACCTCAACGTCCGGCCCGTCTTCACCGCGCACCCCACCGAGGCCGCACGGCGCTCCGTGCTCAACAAGCTCCGCCGCATCGCCGAACTCCTCGAAACGCCCGTCATCGAGGCCGACCGACGACGCCAGGACATCCGGCTGGCCGAGAACATCGACCTCATCTGGCAGACCGACGAACTCCGCGTCGTCCGCCCGGAGCCCGCCGACGAGGCCCGCAACGCCATCTACTACCTCGACGAACTCCACGCCAACGCGGTGGGCGACGTCCTGGAGGACCTGGCCGCGGAGCTGGAGCGCGTCGGCGTCGAACTGCCCGCCGACACCCGCCCGCTCACCTTCGGCACCTGGATCGGAGGCGACCGCGACGGCAACCCCAACGTCACGCCCACCGTCACCTGGGACGTGCTCATCCTCCAGCACGAGCACGGCATCACCGACGCCCTCGAACTCGTCGACCAGCTGCGCGGACTGCTCTCCAACTCCATCCGCTACACCGGAGCCACCGACGAGCTCCTCACCTCGCTCCAGACCGACCTGGAGCGCCTCCCCGAGATCAGCCCCCGCTACAAGCGGCTGAACGCCGAGGAGCCCTACCGGCTCAAGGCCACCTGCGTACGCCAGAAGCTCGTCAACACCCGCGAGCGCCTCGCCTCCGGCACGCCCCACCGCCCCGGCTGCGACTACCTCGGCACCGCCGAGCTCATCGCCGACCTGGCGCTCATCCAGACCTCCCTGCGCGAACACCGCGGCGGACTCTTCGCCGACGGCCGCATGAACCGCACCATCCGCACGCTCACCGCGTTCGGCCTCCAGCTCGCCACCATGGACGTCCGCGAGCACGCCGACGCCCACCACCACACCCTCGGCCAGCTCTTCGACCGCCTCGGCGAGGAATCCTGGCGCTACACCGACATGCCCCGCGACTACCGGCAGAAGCTCCTCGCCAAGGAACTCCGCTCCCGCCGCCCCCTCGCACCCACCCCGGCCCCGCTCGACGCCGCCGGCGAGAAGACCCTCGGCGTCTTCCACACCATCAAGCAGGCCTTCGAACGCTTCGGCCCCGAAGTCATCGAGTCCTACATCATCTCGATGTGCCAGGGCGCCGACGACGTCTTCGCAGCCGCCGTCCTCGCCCGCGAGGCCGGCCTCATCGACCTCCACGGCGGCTGGGCCAAGATCGGCATCGTCCCGCTCCTGGAGACCACCGACGAGCTCAAGGCCGCCGACGTCATCCTCGACGAGATGCTCGCCGACCCCTCCTACCGACGCCTCGTCTCACTCCGCGGCGACGTCCAGGAGGTCATGCTCGGCTACTCCGACTCCTCCAAGTTCGGCGGCATCACCACCTCGCAGTGGGAGATCCACCGCGCCCAGCGCCGGCTCCGCGACGTGGCCCACCGCTACGGCGTACGCCTGCGCCTCTTCCACGGCCGCGGCGGCACCGTCGGCCGCGGCGGCGGCCCCTCGCACGACGCGATCCTCGCGCAGCCCTGGGGGACCCTGGAGGGCGAGATCAAGGTGACCGAGCAGGGCGAGGTCATCTCCGACAAGTACCTCATCCCGGCACTGGCACGGGAGAACCTGGAGCTGACCGTCGCGGCCACCCTCCAGGCCTCCGCCCTGCACACCGCACCCCGCCAGTCCGACGAGGCGCTGGCCCGCTGGGACGCGGCCATGGACACCGTCTCCGACGCCGCCCACGACGCCTACCGCAAGCTCGTCGAGGACCCGGACCTGCCGGCCTACTTCCTGGCCTCCACCCCGGTGGACCAGCTCGCCGACCTGCACCTGGGCTCGCGGCCCTCCCGGCGCCCCGGCTCGGGCGTCTCGCTCGACGGCCTGCGCGCCATCCCGTGGGTCTTCGGCTGGACCCAGTCACGCCAGATCGTCCCCGGCTGGTTCGGCGTCGGCTCCGGCCTCAAGGCACTGCGCGAAGCCGGTCTCGACACCGTCCTGGACGAGATGCACGAACAGTGGCACTTCTTCCAGAACTTCCTCTCCAACGTCGAGATGACCCTCGCCAAGACCGATCTGCGCATCGCCCGGCACTACGTCGACACCCTCGTGCCCGACGAGCTCAAGCACGTCTTCGACGTCATCCAGGCCGAGCACGAACTCACCGTGCAGGAAGTCCTCAAGGTCACCGGCGGCAAGGAACTCCTCGGCACCAGCCCGGTGCTCCAGCAGACCTTCGCCATCCGTGACGCCTACCTGGACCCGATCTCCTACCTCCAGGTGTCCCTGCTCGCCCGCCAGCGCCAGGCCGCCGAACGCGGCGAGGAAGCGGACCCGCTCCTGGCCCGCGCCCTGCTGCTCACCGTCAACGGTGTGGCCGCGGGACTCCGTAACACCGGCTGACCCCCACAGGGGAAGACCGCGCGGTGCGGTCCTGTCAGAGGGCGACGAAGGTCGCCGTCAGCAGGGCCGCACCCGCGATCCCCGCCCCCCACGCCGTCCGCGTCAGCCGCATGCCGCCACCGATCACCAGTGCGGCCAGCACCAGCGCACCGCCCAGTGGCGCCCAGGAATGCAGAAAGCCCGGTGTCCCGGTACGCACCACGTCCCCGGTCCCGGGCTTCACCACGACGGGGAAACGATCCCCCTTCCTCGCCGCGACGGACCGCTCCACCGTGACCGAGGGCCGGTCGGACGAAGCCGGGTCCGGCGAGAACGACCCCGTGCAGGTGTCCTCACCGCACGCCGTCACCACCATCGTCCCGTGCTCACGGCCCTTCGCCAGAACGATGTGGTGCGCGGTCTCCCACGACGTCCACACACCTGCGGCCAGCAACAACAGGACGACACAGCCCGCGGCGAACGTACGCCCATGGGCCAGCAGTCGGTGCGAGGAACTCCGCTTCATGGGGGCAGATCCTTGGGCAGAGCCCTGCCGTCGGTCAACCTGTGGCCGAAAAACACCCGAGAAGCAACAGGAATGTCAGGAGTTGTACGCGGACTGGGCCCGCTCCAGACCCTCCGCCAGCAACGACTCCACCGCGTCCGCCGACCGGTCCACCAGATACGCGAGCTCCTTGCGCTCCGCGGACGAGAAATCCTTCAGCACGAAGTCCGCGACCTGCATCCGCCCCGGCGGCCGGCCGATCCCGAACCGCACCCGGTGATAATCCGGACCCATCGCCTTCGTCATCGACTTCAGCCCGTTGTGCCCGTTGTCACCCCCGCCCAGCTTCAGCCGCAGCATCCCGAAATCGATGTCCAACTCGTCATGAACCGCCACCACATGATCCGTCGGCACCTTGTAGAAGTCCCGCAGGGCCGTCACCGGACCGCCCGACAGATTCATGTACGACATCGGCTTCGCCAGCACCACACGACGGCTCGACGGCCCGGGCGGACCGATCCGCCCCTCCAGCACCTGCGCCTGCGCCTTCTGTGCCCGCTTGAACTTCCCGCCCATCCGCTCCGCCAGCAGATCGGCCACCATGAAGCCCACGTTGTGCCGGTTCGCCGCATAGTCGGGACCGGGATTGCCGAGGCCCACGATCAGCCAGGGGTCGGTGGCGTCGGACATCAGAGCTCGGTCTCCTCGCAGTGCGTACATACCGGTCGATACAGGGAAACGGGGCGGCGGAACCCCCGGAAGGGAACCGCCACCCCGTCAGTCAAGCAGGTGGGGCGAGGCTCAGGCCTCGGCGCCTGCGGCCTCGGCGCCCTCGGCAGGCGCCTCCTCGGCCTGCGCGGCGACGACCTGCAGCACGATGGCGTCCTCGTCACCGGCGAGCACGGCACCCTTGGGCAGCTCGATGTCCTTCGCGGCGATCGAGTCACCCGCGTCCAGACCGGCGACGGAGACCGTGACCGACTCGGGGATGTGGGTGGCCTCGGCCTCGACGAGCAGGGTGTTCTGCACGTACTCCAGCAGGTTGGCGCCCGGCGCCAGGTCGCCCTCGGCGTGCACCGCGATCTCGACGTTGACCTTCTCGCCGCGCTTCACGGTCAGCAGGTCGACGTGCTCGATGTTGCCCTTGATGGCGTTGCGCTGCACGGCCTTGGGGATCACCAGGGCGTCCTTGCCGTCGATCTCGAGACCGATCAGGACGTTGGCGGTACGCAGGGCGAGCTGCAGCTCGTGACCCGGCAGGTTGATGTGGACCGGCTCGGCACCGTGGCCGTAGACGACTCCGGGAACCAGGTTGGCGCGACGGGTGCGACGGGCAGCGCCCTTGCCGAACTCCGTACGGACCGTTGCGTCGAGCTTGATCTCAGCCATGCTGCACTCCTCGTAAGGTGACGAAAATCCGATGGTCACCCGGCCCACGACAGGCCTGCTACGAAGAGCGCGTCGATAACGGACCACCGATTCCCATGACCACGCATGAGAACGGCCTCCCTCGCCGAGCAACTCACTGAGTCTACCCGGCGGGGAGGCCGCGCCCAAAGTCGATCACCCGCAGGCGGTCGTCCGGAGGCCGTCCTCCGGAGGGATGTCACCCGAAGGTGATCAGCCCTGCTCCTCGAAGAGGCTCGTCACCGAACCGTCCTCGAACACCTCACGCACCGCACGCGCGATCGTCGGAGCGATCGAGAGCACCGTGATCTTGTCGATCTCCAGCTCACCCGGCGTCGGCAGCGTGTCCGTGAACACGAACTCGCTGACCTTGGAGTTCTTCAGCCGGTCCGCGGCGGGGCCGGAGAGCACCCCGTGCGTCGCCGTCACTATGACGTCCTCGGCACCGTGCGCGAACAGGGCGTCCGCGGCGGCGCAGATCGTGCCACCCGTGTCGATCATGTCGTCGACCAGCACGCACACCCGGCCCTCGACGTTGCCGACGACCTCGTGCACGCTCACCTGGTTCGGCACGTCCTTGTCGCGGCGCTTGTGGACGATCGCCAGCGGCGCGTCCAGGCGGTCGCACCAGCGGTCCGCGACCCGCACACGGCCGGCGTCCGGGGACACGATCGTCAGCTTCGACCGGTCCACCTTCGCACCGACGTAGTCGGCCAGGATCGGCAGCGCGAACAGGTGGTCCACCGGACCGTCGAAGAAGCCCTGGATCTGGTCCGTGTGCAGATCGACGGTGAGGACACGGTCCGCACCCGCCGTCTTCATCAGGTCCGCCACCAGACGGGCCGAGATCGGCTCACGGCCACGGTGCTTCTTGTCCTGACGGGCATAGCCGTAGAACGGCACGATGACCGTCACCGACCGCGCCGACGCGCGCTTCAGCGCGTCCAGCATGATCAGTTGCTCCATGATCCACTTGTTGATCGGAGCCGTGTGGCTCTGGATCAGGAAGCAGTCGGCGCCACGGGCGGACTCCTGGAAGCGGACGTAGATCTCACCGTTGGCGAAATCGAAGGCCTTCGTCGGCACGAGACCGACACCCAGTTGGTGTGCGACCTCCTCGGCCAGCTCGGGGTGGGCGCGGCCGGAGAAGAGCATCAGTTTCTTCTCGCCGGTCGTCTTGATCCCGGTCACAGCACAGTCTCCTCAGACGTGTATCTGGCACCGCACGCATGGGTCCCGAAGTGCGACGAGCCAGCCGAAATGGGTGAGCATCTATCACGGTACGCCGCCTTTGGCGCACCTGTTTCCGGTCAGCTTTCGCCGTCGGGCTCCGACGTGGCCGCCTGAGCGGCCTGAGCCGCCGCGCTCCCGGGACGCTTC
Organism: Streptomyces sp. Alt3; assembly: GCF_030719215.1. Lineage (NCBI taxonomy): Bacteria > Bacillati > Actinomycetota > Actinomycetes > Kitasatosporales > Streptomycetaceae > Streptomyces > Streptomyces glycanivorans. Next base: position 4,789,628 of record NZ_CP120983.1, read on the forward strand.
CGGGCGACCCAGCCCTCGATATTCCGCTGCTGGCCCCGGGCCACGGCCAGTGAACCGGACGGTACGTCCTTGGTGATGACCGAACCCGCGGCGGTGTAAACGCCGTCCCCGACCGTGACAGGCGCCACAAACATATTGTCCGACCCGGTCCGGCAGTGGGACCCGATCGTCGTGTGGTGCTTGGCCACCCCGTCGTAGTTCACGAACACGCTCGCCGCACCGATGTTGGTGTGGTCGCCGATGGTCGCGTCCCCGACGTAACTCAGGTGAGGCACCTTCGTGCCCTCGCCGATCGTGGCGTTCTTCATCTCGACGTACGTACCCGCCTTGGACCTGGCGCCCATGCGCGTACCGGGCCGCAGGTAGGCGAACGGGCCGACCGTCGCGCCCGGGCCCACCTCGGCACCGTCCGAGACCGTGTTGTCCACCCGCGCGCCCGCGTGCACGACGGTGTCCTTCAGCCGGGAGTTCGGCCCCACCTCGGCGTCCTCGGCGAGGTGGGTCGCACCCAGCAGTTGCGTACCCGGGTGCACGATCGCGTCGCGCTCGTACGTCACCGTCGCGTCGATCAGCGTGGACGCCGGGTCCACCACCGTCACGCCCGCCAGCATCGCGCGTTCCAGGAGACGCTCGTTGAGCAGCCGCCTGGCCTCGGCCAACTGGAGGCGGTTGTTGATGCCGAGGATCTCGCGGTGGTCGTCGGCCACCGACGCCCCCACGCGGTGCCCGGCCTCACGCAGGATCGACAGGACGTCGGTGAGGTACTCCTCGCCCTGGCTGTTGTCCGTGCGCACCTTGCCCAGGGCGTCACTCAGCAGGCGGCCGTCGAAGGCGAAGACGCCGGAGTTGATCTCCCGGATCGCGCGCTGCGCGTCGGTGGCGTCCTTGTGCTCGACGATTTCGGTGACCGCCCCGGTGGCCGCGTCCCGGACGATCCGGCCGTAGCCGGTCGAGTCCGGGACCTCGGCGGTCAGCACGGTGACGGCGTTGGCGTCCGCGGTGTGGGTCGCGGCGAGCGCGGAGAGGGTCTCGCCGGAGAGCAGCGGGGTGTCGCCGCACACCACGACGACGGTGCCCTCCACGGTGCCGCCGAGCTCCTCCAGGCCCATGCGGACCGCGTGACCGGTGCCGTTCTGCTCGGCCTGGAAGGCGGTGCGCACGGGGGTCTCGCCGGCGGAGAGGTGCGCGGTGACCTGCTCGGCGGCGTGGCCGACGACCACGACGAGGTGCTGAGGGTCGAGCTCACGGGAGGCGGCGACGACGTGCCCGACGAGCGAGCGCCCGGAGATCTCGTGCAGGACCTTGGGTGTCTTCGACTTCATGCGGGTGCCCTCACCCGCTGCGAGGACGACGACGGCGGCCAGTGGTGCGTCCCCTGTTCGAGCGGAGCCGAGAACTTGGGGAGGGTGGACGCTCACGGGATTGCCCTTCGGCTTCGGGTGGTGGACACCCGCAGGATACCGGGGGCGTATATGCCCGAAACGAACGCGGGCCCCGACCGGTGAGGTCGGGGCCCGCACGAGAAGCTCCCCCACCAGGACTTGAACCCGGACAAATAGCACCAAAAGCTACTGTGCTGCCAATTACACCATGGGGGATCAAAGCGGACATTTCTCCAGCCCGCCCTATTGGCACCCAACACTATGCCGTACCAGGCACCCTCCGCGCGACGATGGAGCTCCGCACTTCTGGTCGCGTGGACGGTCGAGCAACCTCGTTGGTTGTCACCGGTGTTCTTCCGCGCCGTCCTGGGGCCGCGCTTCCCGACGGCCGTCCGTCGGTTCACCGGATCGCGCGGTCTGCCCCGTTCTGTTGCTCGAACGGACACTTTTCCGTGCTGATGGAGTCTCCGGAAAAAGGGATGCGGCCGCCCGTAGGCTGGATGCCATGACCGCAACGGGGGCAGACCGGGAAGCGGCGGGTCCGACCACCCGCGGCTACTGGTGGTGGGAGCGGCGGCGCAGTGTCGCCCTGGACGTGGGGCTGGCGCTGGTTTCGGCGCTGGAGTGTGCGCTCGAGGGGGTGCAGTTCGCCGGGGACACCGGGCTTCCGGTGCCGCTGGCCGTTCTCTTCGGGCTGTTCGCGGGGTCCGTGCTGGTGCTGCGCAGGCGCTGGCCGATCGCGGTGGTGCTGGTGTCGATAGCGACGACGCCGGCCGAGATGGGCTTCCTGATGGGGATCGTCGGGCTGTACACCCTGGCGGCTTCGGAGGTGCCGCGCAGGATCACGGTGGTCCTGACGGGGATGACGCTCGTCGGCACGTTCATCGTGTCGTACGTGCGGCTGCGGCAGAGCGTGGACGCCGACGCGGACTTCGGGCCGGGCGTCTGGTACGTCCCGGTGGTGTCCCTCTTCATGTCGCTGGGGCTGACGGCGCCCTCGGTGCTGTTCGGTCTGTACATCGGGGCCCGGCGCAGGCTGATGGAGAGCCTGCGGGAGCGTGCGGACTCGCTGGAGCGGGAGCTGTCGCTGCTGGCGGACCGTGCGGAGGAGCGGGCCGAGTGGGCGCGTACGGAGGAGCGGACCCGGATCGCCCGGGAGATGCATGACGTGGTGGCGCACCGGGTGAGTCTGATGGTGGTGCACGCGGCGGCGTTGCAGGCGGTGGCTCCGAAGGATCCGGCGAAGGCGGTGCGTAATGCCGCGCTGGTCGGGGACATGGGGCGGCAGGCGTTGACGGAGCTGCGGGAGATGCTCGGGGTGTTGCGGAGCTCGGACGCGTCGGTGGCTCCGGAGGCGGGGCGGGTGCCGTTGGCCTCGGTGGGGCGGGTGGCCGCGATGGCTGCCGCGGTGGTGGTGGAGGACGGTCCGCGGCTGCGCGAGGTGGACGCGCTGGTGGCGCAGTCGCGCGAGGCGGGGATGACGGTCGAGCTGTCCGTGGAGGGGGAGCTGCGTCCGTACGCGCCGGAGGTGGAGCAGACGGCGTACCGGGTGGTGCAGGAGGCGTTGACGAACGTGCACAAGCACGCCGCGGGTGCGAAGACGTGGGTGCGGCTCGCGCATCGGGGTGCCGAGGTGGCGATGCAGGTGGAGAACGGCCCCACGGACGGTGTGACGGCGGATGCGGGGCTGCCCAGTGGTGGCAACGGTCTGGTGGGGATGCGGGAGCGGGTGCTGGGGCTCGGGGGCGTGTTCGTGTCGGGGCCGACGGATGCGGGGGGATTCCGGGTGTCGGCGGTGCTGCCGGACGCGCGGGAGGCGTGAGGGGGCCCGGCGAGGCGTGGGGGCGCGGGCCGGGACGCCGGTGAGGTGTGGGGCGGCGCTCGGCCCGGTGTGGGGGGCGCTCAGCCCGAGGTGAGGCGGGAGGGCTGGACGCCCGTCATGAGGGTTTCCAGGGCGCGGTCGATGTCGGAGCCGAGGTACCAGTCGCCGGTGTGGTCGATGGAGTAGACGCGGCCTTCGCTGTCGATGGCGAGGACCGCCTGGCCGTCTCCTTCTTCGCCGAGGGGGGCGACCTCGGTCTCGAGCGCGCGTCCGAGGTCGCCGAGGGTGCGTGCCAGGTGGAGCCCGCTGAGCGGGTCGATGCGCACGGCGGCGGCGGCGATCTGCCGGCCGGGTGCGGTGGAGGTGATGCGGAGTCCGCCGAATTCGGCCCAGGCTTCGACGGCTGCGGGGAAGACGGCGTGCCGGTGTCCGGCGGGAGAGGCGTGGGAGCGGAGGGCGTCGGCCCATTCCTCGGCCTGGCGGATGTCCCAGCGGCCGGGTTGCCATCCGGCGTCGCGGAGTGCGGCGTCGACGGCGACGGGGAAGCGGGTGGTGGAGGTCCGGCTCTGCTGGCCGGGTAGGTCGGTCCGCTCGCGCATGGTGGTGGGTTCAGCCCTTCTCGGCGGTGGCCGCCGCACTCGTGGTGAGGTCGACGGGGCGTACGCCGAAGTGGGCGAGCATCACCGTGCAGGAGCGGCAGGGGGGTGCGTAGCTGCCGTGGAGGGGGTCGCCGTCCTCGCGGATGCGCCGGGCGGTGAGGCGGGCGTGTTTGAGTGCGCGGCGGGCTTCGCCGTTGGTGAGGGGCTTGCGCTGGGCCCGTTTGGAGCGGCTGTCGTCGGCGGCGGTGAGCTGGCGTGACAGGAGTATGGCTTCGGGGCAGCGTCCGGTGAAGCGTTCGCGCTGGTTGCTGGTGAGGGTGTCGAGGAAGTCCTGTACGAGTGGGTGGAGGACGGGTGGCTGATCGCCCTTGCCCGCGGTGCAGGTGAGTGTCTCCCCGCGTACGGACAGGGCTGCGGCCACCGCGGGCAGGATGCCGTCGCGGCGGTGCTGGAGGTGGGGTGCTCGGCTGGGCTCGGTGGTGCTCCAACTGAGACGCGGGTCTCCGGATGTGACTGTTTGTGCTGAGTACATGGTGCTGGTGTCCCTCCCTGCAATCCCCCGAGTTGCGGGGGACAGCCTGCCAAATATGCAGGGTGGTGGGGAAGCTGGGTGGGTGAAACGTGTCCTCGTGTCGCGGGGCGGGGGTCCTGTTGTGGCGTGTCCGTCACGCCACGGTGACGTTGGGTGAGTGGAGGAGCGGGGGCGGGGGGCCTTGTTGCGCCACCGCATAGGCTGTGCGGAACACCGGACGCAGCAGGGGGCAACCGCCATGACGACAGGTCGGCTCGGGCAGCAATCCGCGCCACCGAACGCGGCCTATGCCGGGCAGGTCGTGCATTTCCCGGACCCTGTCCGGGCGTCCCGCCACCCCAGAGGTGTGCGCGTGGACGGGAACGGCCATCCGGTGCTTTCGCCGTATGCGCGTGCGGCCGCGGAGATCGCGGATCCTCCTCCGGGCTTCGGTATCGACGAGTTGCGGCTGACGGACTACGTGTCGGCGAACGCGGCGCTGGCGGCGAGCGGTCATGAGCTGTGGGACACGATTCCCGCGGTGGCGACGCCGCACGGCTGGACGTGGCATCACGTGGCGGGTGGCCGGCGGATGGAGCTGGTGCCCGTCGAGGTGAAGGCGTTGTTGCGCCATCACGGTGGGCTGGCGACGACGGCGGTGGATCAGAACCGACGGGGTACGCGGCCGCTGCAGGAGACCAGGCCCGCCCATTTCCGGCTGCCGAAGGCATCGGTGGCGGTGGGTGAGCAGCAGATCCTTCAGGTCGAGGAGGATCTTGGGTACCGGCTCCCGGGTGCGTACCGGTCGTTCCTGAAGGCGGCGGGTGGTTCCGCTCCGGTGGGTGCTGCGCTGGACGCGGAGCTGGGTCTGCTGGTGGACCAGCCGTTCTTCACGGTGCGTGAGGAAGCGGCTGTGAACGATCTGGTGTACGTCAACAAGTGTCTGCGGGACCACTTCACCAAGGACTTCCTGGGCGTGGCTTTCGTCCAGGGCGGCATCGTGGCCGTGAAGGTGCGCGGCCAGGGTGTGGGGTCGGTGTGGTTCTGCGCGTACGACGACGCGCGGGATCAGGACGGCTGGGGTGTGCAGGAGCGGGTGGACCGGCTGCTGCTGCCGTGCGGTGAGGATTTCGATGCGTTCCTCCAGCGGCTCGCGGGTAATCCGCCGGAGCTGGAGACGGTGGCGAACCTGATGGTGGACGGTGGCTTCGCGCGGGCCGTCCCGGTGGAGGGGTGAGCGCGGTGGTGACGTTCGCGCAGGCGCAGGAGCGGGCGGATGAGTGGGTCAACGGTGACGTGCCCGCGTATCAGCACCGTGAGGTCCGGGTCCGTGAGTTCGAGCTGGGTTTCGTGGTGTGGGCCGAGGACCGCGCGGAGGGCCCTGTCTCGGACGGGGGCCGTCAGCGGTTGGTGATCGCCCGGGACAGTGGTGAGGCCACGTTGTGGCCCGGGCTGCCGGTGGGCGAGGTGATACGGCGGTACGAGGAGGACTACGGGGCGTCGGGGGAGGCGCAGCCGGCTCCGGAGGCGCCGCAGCGTATCGATCTGAATCAGACGTCGTTCCTGCTGACTCCGCCGGAGTGGCTGCAGGAGGCGGCGGACAAGCTGGGGATTCCGGACCGGCGTGCGGATGCCGATGCCGATGCGTCTTCTGCTCCGGGGCCCGCTGCTCCCGAGCCTCCTGCTCCGTCCGTTCCCGCGCCGGCGCGGGACGGTTCGGGTGCGCGGTGGCCGGCTGCCGGTGGGCAGGCGGATCACGAGCCGACGGCGAACGACGGGGTGCCGGCCGGGGCGACGCCCTGGGCGGGTACGGACACGAACGGGGGGTCGGACGAGGGGGCGGTGCCGCTGCCCGCGACGGTGTTCGCGCCGCCGTTGTCCGGGTCGGACGACGACGGGGTTCCGCCGCCGGTCGTCCCCGCGGAGGCGCCCACGGCGCTGATGTCGGGTGGCAGCCAGTTGCCGCCGACGGCGGTCGTTCCCGGGCTGGATCCGCATGCGCCGCCTCCGGGGTCTCCTGTTCCGGGCCCTGCGGCTCCTGCCTCACCTGCTCCCGGTGCTCCCGGCGCTCCTGGTGCCGGTGCGCGGGACATCGCGGACGCCGCGACGAGCAAGGCCACGGTGCCGCCGCGTGGTGCCCGTGGGGTGGGGTCGACGACTCCGCCGCCGCCCGGTGCGCCCGGTGTTCCCGGGGTGCCTCCGGGGGCGACTCCGCCGCCGTCGGGGCCGGGCGCGCCCGGTGCGCCCGCGGGTGGTTACGTGCCGACGCAGCTCGTCTCGCAGCTCGGCCCTCCGGGGGCGCAGCCCTCCGGTGCGACGCCGCCGCCTGCTCCTCCCGGTCCTCCCGGACCGCCCGGTGCGACGCCGCCTCCGGGGGGCGGGATGCACCATGCCGCGACGATGTTCGCCGACGCGAGTATCGGCGGGCCGAACGCGCCGCGTCCTCCGGGGCCGCCCGGTCCGCCCGCTCCTCCCGGGCCTCCGGGTGCTCCCGGCGCGGGTGTGACGCCGCCGCCTCCGGGGTCCACGCCTCCGCCCGGTCCTCCCGGCCCTCCCGGTCCTCCTCCGGGTGCGACGCCGCCTCCGGGCGGCGGGGTGCACCATGCCGCGACGATGCTGGCGGGTCCGGGCCAGGTCGGTCCGGGGGCGCCCCAGCCTCCGGGTCCTCCCGGTGCGCCCGGGATGCCGGGGCAGGGTCCGCACACTCCGCCGCCTCCGGGTGCGTACGGCTATCCGCAGCAGCCGGCGGGGCAGCCGACGGTCGGTCCGGGCTATCAGGCCGTGCTGCGCTTCCGTGCGGCGGACGGCAGTGAGCAGCAGTTGATCCGGCGTTCGGCGCCGGGTACCCCGCATCCGGAGTGGCAGATGCTGCACGAGCTGCGCGCGATGGGCGTGCCGCCGCAGCAGGTCATCGAGCTGCACACGGAGCTGGAGTCGTGTGAGCTGCCCGGTGGTTACTGTGCGCGGATGATCAGGGAGACCTGGCCGCAGGTCCGGATCACGAGTGTGGCGCCGTACGGTACGGATCATGCGAGCCGGCAGCAGGGGATGCAGCATCTCCTGACGCATCAGGGCGAGTTGCACCAGGTGGCGGACGGCCCGGCGCGGCCTGCTCCGGTGCGGGCTCCGTTGCCGCAGATGCCGCCGGCCGGGGTGGTGCCTCCGGAGGCACTGGCGGAGGAGCTGCACGGGGCGTTCGGTCCCGGTGTGCTGCGCTTCGATCAGCGTGCGGTGTCCCGTCAGGGTGTGCCGGAGGTGGTGGCGCGGACGCTGATGTGGGCGGGGCTGCCCGCCGATTTCGGGCCGTTCTTCTGGGCGCAGCCGGGGCATCCGGTGGTGCCGACGCTGGCGGAGCTGGCGGCGCAGCGTCAGGTGCAGCCGGCGTCGGACGCGGGTTCGTATCTGGTGATGGGTTCGGACTTCGGCCGGGCGATCTGTGTGCAGTACGGGACGGCGAACATCGTGGCCGTTCCGGTGGAGGCGGGTCCGGGTGGTCAGCCGGTGCCGCCGCAGTTCGTGAACACGGGGCTGCCGGAGTTCGTGCGGTCGATGGCGTTGCTGGGCCGGATGTGGCGGCTGCGGTTCGGGCTGAATCCGGAGCAGGCGGGCCGTTGGACGGTCGATTTCCAGGCGCAGCTGGTGGCGATCGATCCGGCGGCGCTGGCGTCGCCGGAGGGCTGGTGGTCGGTGTTGCTGGAGCAGATGTGGGACGGGCTGCTGTGAGGCGGTCCGGTCGGTTCTGATCCGTCGTGTGCGAGAGGCGCTCGTCCCCTGGTGGGGGCGGGCGCTTTTTGTGCGGGGTTCTGTGACGCGGGTCGCTTCCGTCCTGAATGCAGCTGATCGATTCCGACTTCCGTGCCAATTACCGCATCCTTGACGTATTGCTTCATGGTCGGGGAGTCGGAGAGCGGGAAAGAGGGCTTCAGGGATGAGTGGTGGACCGGTGTCCGCGTACGGGTTCGTGGGTGTGCGGGGGCGTGGTTACCGCCCTGAGCAGGTGGACCGGATGGTGGCCTCGCTGTCGGCGGAGCGGGACGGGGCCCTGGAGCGGATCGCGCGGCTGACCGGTCTGGCGGAGGAGCTGGAGGCGGAGTCGGCGCGGCTGGGTGAGGTGGTGGCGTCGCTCGCGCCGCAGACGTATCAGTCGCTGGGGGAGCGGGCGCAGCAGATCCTGGCGTTGGCGGAGGCCGAGGCGGACGCGGCACGGAGTGCGGCGGTGGAGGACGCGCAGGAGTGGGGTGACGCGGCGGACGTCGCGGGCCGGGAGGTCCGTGGGGCGGCGCGTGAGTGGGCGGGGTCCGTGCGGGAAGCGGCGGAGGCCCGTGCGCAGGAGGCGTCGGCGGCGGCGCGGGACGCCGGGGTGGCTGCGGTGGAGGAGGCGCGCCGGGAGGCCGCCGAGGTGCGTGGTGCCGCGGAGGCGGAGATGGCGGAGACGCGTCGCCGTACGGCGGGTGTGCTGGCGCACCAGGACGAGGAGCACGCCGAGCGGGGCAAGGCGGGGGACGCGGAGATCGCCGGGGCGGATGCCGCGATGGTGCGGCGTGAGAAGGAACTGACGGACCGCGGGGAGGCGTTGCTCGCGCAGGCGCGGCGGGAGCTCGCCGAGGCGGAGGAGGCGGCCCGGCACGGCCAGGAGGACGCGGAGGCGCGGGCGGCGGAGCTGGTGTCGGGGGCCAGGGCGGCGGAGGAGCGTGTGGTGCGGGAGACGGAGAGGGTGCTTCGGGAGCACGAGGAGGGCCGCGAGGAGGTGCAGGCGCACATGGCGCACGTACGCAGTTCGCTGGCGGCGTTGACGGGCCGGGTGGCCGCGGGCCCGGCGGAGTAGGGTCCCGTGCCGCGCCGGGTCGTCAGCGGTGTCCGGCGGGTGGGGCGCCGACGAGGATCCGAGGTTCGGCGGCTTCGTAGCGGCGGCGTTGAGGTAGCGCGCCGGTTGTCTAGTCCTTCGGTGTCCGGGGAGCGCTCTCGTGCTCCGTCAGGACAGGGAAGCGGCGTGGGGCGAGGAGGACGAGCACCAGCAGGGCGAGAGCGGCGGCGACCGCGGCGCCGGCGAACACGTGGTCGACGGCCGTGTCGACGGCCCTGCGCAGGTGGTCCGTCGCGGCGGCCGAGAGCGCCGAGGGGTCCTCCAGGGCGCGCGAGACCGCGTCCAGGTCGCCGGGGAGTCCGGGGACGGGGGCGTCGGCCAGCCGGGAGGCGAGTATCCCGTTGGCGACGGCGCCGAAGAGCGCGGCGCCCAGACTCTGGCCGACCTGGCGGCAGAAGAGCACGGAGGCGGTGGTCGTCCCGCGTTCGGTCCAGCCGACGGTCGACTGGACCCCGACGATCAGCGGGAGCTGGAAGAGGCCCAGCGCCGCGCCGAGCAGCAGCATCAGCAGGGCGGGCTGCCAGGCGGCACCGGGGTAGGGCAGCAACGGGAAGCAGAGCAGGACCAGCACGGCGCCGGACATGCCGATGACGGCGGTGCGGCGGAAGCCGATGCGGTTGTAGACCCGGTCGGAGAGTGCCGCGGAGACGGGCCAGCTCAGGGTCATCACGGACAGCACGAACCCGGCGGCGATCGGGCCGAGTCCGAGGACCGACTGGGCGTAGGTCGGCAGGAACACGGTCGGCGCGACCATGAGCAGCCCCATCGCCCCGAGGGCGAGGTTGACCGAGGCGATGGTGCGGCGCCGCCAGACCCAGCCCGGGATGACGGGTTCGGCGGCGCGGCGCTCGATGAGGACGGTCAGGGCGCCCAGTACGGCGGTCGCACCCAGCAGCCCGAGCGAGGGGGCGGAGAGCCAGGGCCAGGCGACTCCGCCCTGGACGAGTGCGGTCAGCAGGAGCGCGCCGGTCGCGAAGATCGCGAGGGCGCCCGCCCAGTCGACGCGGGGGCGGGCCGCGGGGCGCGGCCGGGCGGGTTCGTGGAGGTGACGGGCCACCAGCCAGAGGGCCACGGCGCCGACCGGCAGGTTGATCAGGAAGATCCAGCGCCAGTCGGCGTACGCGGCGAGGAGCCCGCCCACCGCGGGGCCGGCCACGGCCGAGGTCGCCCACACGGTGGACAGCTTCGCCTGGATCTTCGGCCGCTCCTTGAGCGGGTACAGGTCGGCGGCGATGGTCTGCACGGTCCCCTGGAGGGCGCCGCCGCCGAGGCCCTGGACGACGCGGAAGGCGATGAGCGCCGCCATGTTCCAGGCGGCGGCGCAGAGCAGGGAGCCGGCCAGGAAGAGGATGATCCCGGCGATCAGGACGGGCTTGCGGCCGAAGGTGTCGGAGAGCTTCCCGTACACCGGCAGGGTGACGGTCACGGCGAGCAGGTAGCCGGAGAACAGCCAGGAGAAGACGGAGAAGCCGCCGAGGTCGCCGACGATCTGCGGGACGGCGGTCGCGACTATGGTGCCGTCGATGGCGGCGAGGCCCATGCCGAGCATGAGTGCCGCGGCGACCGGCCGGCGGCCGCGGGCCGTGTCGGACGCCCCGTCCGGTGCGGCCTCGCCGTGCACCGCTTCCGGGCTGTCCGTGTCGCCGATGCCGTCCGTGCCGCCCACAGGGGTCCCTTCCCTATGCATCTATTTCCTGGGGGTCACTGTCTCACCGCCCGTGGCCTCGCGGGAGTCGTCGGCCGAGGCGTGAGACCCCTGGCCGGGCCTCGTCCCAGGGGCTCGAACCCCTAGGGGGAGCTACGTAGTCGGGTCCAGGGGCCGTTCCTCCCGCCGGAGGACGAGAGGCGGGGGCCCCGCTCCTTACGGTGTTCCTACATCGCGGATGTGGCCGGCCACAGGGAACGGGGTGGGGGTAGCCCCCCACGAAGAGGGGCCCGGGCACCAGCGCGCCGGAACCCCTTTCCACCAGAGACTCGGAACGTACACAGAGACGTCCGCGCATCGACCGACATAGGAGAAAAACCGTGACAACGGCTGTGACCATTCCCAGGCACGGGGACACTGGAGGGCGTACGGCCGTTGCTGCGAGGGCGCGGCAGGTCGTCAAGGCGTACGGCGCCGGGGAGACCCGGGTCGTGGCGCTCGACCACGTCGACGTCGACATCGCCCGCGGGCAGTTCACGGCGATCATGGGCCCGTCGGGGTCCGGGAAGTCGACCCTGATGCACTGCCTGGCCGGCCTGGACACGGTGACCTCGGGGCAGATCCACCTCGCCGACACCGAGATCACCGGTCTCAAGGACAAGAAGCTGACGCAACTGCGACGGGACCGCATCGGTTTCATCTTCCAGGCGTTCAACCTCCTCCCGACGCTGAACGCCATCGAGAACATCACGCTGCCGATGGACATCGCCGGCCGTAGGCCCGACGCCGACTGGCTCCGGCAGGTCGTGGAGACCGTCGGCCTCGCCGACCGGCTGGGGCACCGGCCCACACAGCTCTCCGGCGGCCAGCAGCAGCGCGTGGCGGTGGCCAGGGCGCTCGCCGCCCGCCCCGAGATCATCTTCGGTGACGAGCCCACCGGGAACCTGGACTCGCGGGCCGGCGCCGAGGTGCTGTCCTTCCTCCGCACCTCGGTCGACGAGCTGGGCCAGACCATCGTCATGGTCACCCACGACCCGGTGGCCGCCTCCTACGCGGACAGGGTCATCTACCTCGCGGACGGTTCCCTCGTCGACGAGATGCAGAACCCGACGGCCGAGCAGGTCCTGGACCGCATGAAGGACTTCGACGCGCGCGGGCGGACGTCATGACCGTGTGGAAGACCTCGATGCGCAACTTCCTCGCGCACAAGGGGCGGATGGCGCTCTCCGCCGTCGCCGTCCTGCTGTCGGTGGCGTTCGTGTGCGGCACGCTCGTCTTCACCGACACGATGAACACCACCTTCGACAAGCTCTTCGCCGCGACGTCCGCCGACGTGACGGTCAGCCCGAAGGCGGCGGCCGACGCCGACGACTTCCCGGAGAACGGCAAGCCCGAGGCGCTCCCGGCATCCGTCGTGGCCGAGATCGCCGGCGTGGACGGGGTGGAGAAGGCCGAGGGCGCGGTCGTCAGCATGGCCGTCACGCTCGTCGACAGCCACGACAGGAACCTCGGGTCCGACACCGGTGCGCCGACCATCGCGGGCAACTGGACCGACAACGACCTGCGTTCCATGGAGATCACCTCCGGGCACGCCCCGCGCGGCCCGACCGAGGCGATGATCGACGCCGACACCGCCGAGAAGCACCACCTGAAGCTCGGTGACGAGGTGCGCACCATCGCCGTCACCGGTGACATCAGGGCGAAGATCTCCGGCATCGCCGCGTTCACCGTCACCAACCCCGGTGCGGCCGTCGTCTACCTCGACACCGCCACCGCGCAGCGGAAACTGCTGGGCGCCTCCGGCGTCTTCTCGCACATCTCGGTCACCGCCGGACCCGGCGTGAGCGACACGGAGCTGAAGAAGGGCGTGGCCGCGGCCCTGGGCGACCCGGCGACGTACAAGCTGCAGACCCAGAAGGAGGCCGCCGCCGCCAACAAGGACTCCATGGGCTCCTTCCTGGACGTCATGAAGTACGCGATGCTCGGCTTCGCCGGGATCGCCTTCCTCGTGGGCATCTTCCTGATCGTCAACACGTTCTCGATGCTGGTCGCCCAGCGCACCCGCGAGATCGGTCTGATGCGGGCCATCGGCTCCAGCCGCAAGCAGGTCAACCGGTCCGTGCTCGTCGAGGCGGTCCTGCTGGGAGTCGTCGGATCGGTCCTGGGCGTCGCAGCGGGCATCGGCCTCGCCGTGGGGCTGATGAAGCTCATGGGCGCCATCGGCATGGAACTGTCCACCAGGGACCTCACGGTCGCCTGGACGACCCCGGCGATCGGGCTGGCGCTCGGCATCGTCGTCACCGTCCTCGCCGCGTACGTCCCGGCCCGCCGGGCCGGCAAGGTCTCCCCGATGGCCGCCCTGCGCGACGCCGGCACCCCGGCCGACACCAGGTCCGGCTGGATCCGGGCGGTGCTCGGCCTGGTCCTCACCGGGTCCGGCGCCGCCGCCCTGTGGGCGACGACCCGGGCCGACGAGGCGAGCGAGGGCTCGCTCTACCTGGGCCTCGGCGTGGTCCTCACCCTGATCGGGTTCATCGTGATCGGCCCGCTCCTCGCCGGTGGGGTCGTCCGGGTCCTCGGCCTCGTCGTCCTGCGGCTGTTCGGCCCGGTCGGACGCCTGGCGGAGCGCAACGCGCTGCGCAACCCGCGTCGTACGGGAGCGACCGGCGCCGCCCTGATGATCGGCCTCGCCCTGGTCGCCTGTCTCTCCGTCGTCGGCTCCTCCATGGTCGCCTCGGCCACCGACGAGCTGGACAAGTCGGTCGGCACGGACTTCATCGTCCAGTCGAACACCGGCCAGCTGATCGTGCCGCAGGCCGCGGAGGCCATCAAGAAGGTCCCGGGCATCGAGCACGTCACCGACTACAAGGTCCTCGCGGCGAAGCTCACCAACCCCGACGGCTCGACCGTCGACGAGCACGTCACCGCCGCCGACCCGACCTACCCGCAGGACCTGCGGCGCACGACCGTGGCCGGTGACCTGGCGAAGGCGTACGGCGAGAACGCCATGTCGGTCGGCTCGGACTACGCCGCGCTGCACGGGATCGAGGCGGGGGACGAGATCACCGTCGCGTTCAAGGCCGGCGCGACGGCGAAGCTGAAGGTCGCCGCGATCACCTCGGACGACACGACCGTCGACCAGGGCGCGATGTACATCAACACCACGACCGCCGAGCGCTACGTCCCCGCCGACAGGATGCCCACGAACATGATCATGTTCGCCTCGGCGCAGGACGGCAAGGAGAAGGAGGCGTACGCGGCCCTGAAGAGCGAGCTCGCCGCGTACCCGCAGTACAAGGTGCAGAACCAGGCCGACTTCAAGGAGGACCTGAAGGACCAGGTCGGCCAGCTGCTGAACATCGTGTACGGCCTGCTCGCCCTGGCGATCATCGTGGCGGTGCTCGGTGTGGTGAACACCCTGGCCCTGTCGGTCGTCGAGCGGACCCGGGAGATCGGCCTGATGCGGGCGATCGGCCTCTCCCGCCGCCAGCTGCGCCGGATGATCCGGCTGGAGTCCGTGGTGATCGCCCTGTTCGGCGCGCTGCTCGGACTCGGGCTGGGCATGGGATGGGGCACCTCGGCCCAGAAGCTGCTGGCCCTGGAAGGGCTCGGCGTCCTGGAGATCCCGTGGCCGACGATCATCACGGTGTTCGTCGCCTCGGCCTTCGTGGGACTGTTCGCCGCACTGGTCCCGGCCTTCCGGGCCGGCCGGATGAACGTCCTCAACGCGATCGCCACGGACGGGTGACGGTGCCGGACGTAGGTTGACCGACCCGGCCCCGGGCGCTCCTCCGAGCGCCCGGGGCCGGATCGCGTCCCGGGCCGCCGACGTCAGGCGTGCATGACCGGTACGTCGTACTGGGGGATCCACTTGTCGCGGGTGACGACCGTCAGGCCTTCGGTCTGGGCCTGGGCGACGAGGATGCGGTCGAAGGGATCACGGTGGAGCGGGGGGAGGCGGCCCGCCTTGACGCCGTGGCCGGCGGTGATCGCGAGACTGGTCAGCTGGCAGTCGCGGACCCGCTCGGCCAGGTCATCGGGACCAGCCAGCTTTCCGGCCGACTGTTTGATGGCGATCTCCCACGGAGTCGCGGCACTGAGGTAGACGGCGGGCTCCGTGTCGATGAGGTCCTTCAGCTCGTCGGAGAGCTCAGGGGAGTCGTCGAGCCACCACAGGGCGACGTGGGTGTCGAGCAGGAGGCGCATCAGCGCATCCCGAAGGCGTCGGCGATGTCGTCCGGAAGCTCGTCGAAGTCGTCGGGGATGTGGATCTGTCCCCGGAGGGATCCGCGACCGGTCCGCCGTACCTTCGGATGAAGGGGCACGACCTTCGCGATGGGCTCCCCGGCCCGGCTGATCACGACCTCCTCGCCGGTCTCGACCTGTTGCAGGATGCGCGAGAAGTGCGTCTTGGCCTCGTGCACGTTGTACTGCCGGGCTGCTTCCATGACGCCTCGCTCGGACCAGAGGTGGACTAGCTGCTGGACTAAGGCTAGCCCCGCTGCCGCCGTACGGACAACGGCGTTCCCTCGCGCGAGTGACACACCGGCGTCGTACGCTGGAGACCCCGGCCCGTCCCACGTGTCGGGCCCTTCGCGTTGCCCACTCGCCACACCGGACGGAACCCTTCATGAGCCTGCACGGTCTGCTGGACGTCGTCGTCACCGACCCGGCGCTCTCCGAAGCGGTGAAGGCCGCATCCGACGGTCACCGGGCCCACGTCGATCTGGTCGGCCCGCCCGCCGCACGCCCCTTCGCCGTGGCCGCGCTGGCCCGCGAGGCCGGGCGCACCGTGCTGGCCGTCACCGCGACCGGCCGCGAGGCCGAGGACCTGGCAGCGGCGCTGCGCACCCTGCTGCCCCCCGACACCGTGGCGGAGTTCCCCTCCTGGGAGACCCTGCCCCACGAGCGGCTCTCGCCCCGCTCCGACACCGTGGGCCGCCGTCTCGCCGTGCTGCGCAGGCTCGCGCACCCCCGGCCGGACGACCCTGAGACCGGCCCGGTCAGCGTGGTCGTCGCACCGGTGCGTTCCGTGCTCCAGCCGCAGGTCAAGGGCCTCGGCGACCTGGAGCCCGTCGCGCTGAGCAGTGGGCAGACCGCGGATCTGGGCGAGGTCGTGGACGCGCTCGCGGCAGCGGCGTACGCCCGTGTGGAGCTGGTCGAGAAGCGCGGGGAGTTCGCCGTGCGCGGCGGAATCCTGGACGTCTTCCCGCCGACTGAGGAGCACCCCCTCCGGGTCGAGTTCTGGGGCGACGACGTCGAGGAGATCCGCTACTTCAAGATCGCCGACCAGCGGTCCCTGGAGGTCGCCGAGCACGGCCTGTGGGCTCCGCCCTGCCGTGAGCTGCTGCTCACCGAGGACGTACGTACCCGGGCGGCGGCCCTCGCCGAGGCGCACCCGGAGCTGGGTGAGCTGCTGGGGAAGATCGCCGAGGGGATCGCCGTCGAGGGCATGGAGTCGCTGGCCCCGGTCCTCGTCGACGAGATGGAGCTGCTGCTCGACGTCCTGCCGAAGGGCTCGATGGCGCTTGTCTGCGACCCGGAGCGGGTGAGGACACGCGCGGCGGACCTCGTGGCGACCAGCCAGGAGTTCCTCCAGGCGTCCTGGGCGGCCACCGCGGGCGGGGGAGAGGCCCCGATCGACGTCGGCGCGGCCTCCCTGTGGGGCATCGCCGATGTCCGGGAGCGGGCCCGTGAGCTGGGCATGATGTGGTGGTCGACCTCCCCGTTCGCCGCCGACGAGGAGCTGGACGGGGACACCCTGAAGCTCGGGATGCACGCCCCGGAGGCGTACCGCGGCGACACGGCCCGGGCGCTCGCCGACACCAAGGGATGGCTGGCCGAGGGCTGGCGCACGGTGTACGTCACCGAGGGGCAGGGCCCGGCCTCCCGGACGGTCGAGGTGCTCGGCGGCGAGGGCATCCCGGCCCGCCTCGACCAGCACCTCACCGAGATCACGCCGTCGCTCGTCCACGTCTCGTGCGGGGCCATCGACCACGGTTTCGTCGACCCGGCCCTGAAGCTGGCGGTGCTGACCGAGACGGACCTGACCGGCCAGCGCACGGCGAGCAAGGACCTGGGGCGGATGCCCGCCCGCCGCCGCAAGTCCGTCGATCCGCTCACCCTTCAGGCGGGCGACTACATCGTCCACGAGCAGCACGGTGTCGGCCGCTACATCGAGATGGTCCAGCGCGCCGTGCAGGGCGCGACCCGCGAGTACCTCCTCGTCGAGTACGCCCCGGCCAAGCGCGGCCAGCCCGGCGACCGGCTCTACATCCCCACCGACCAGCTGGAGCAGGTCACCAAGTACGTCGGCGGCGAGGCCCCGACCCTGCACCGGCTCGGCGGGGCCGACTGGACGAAGACGAAGCAGCGGGCCAAGAAGGCGGTCAAGGAGATCGCCGCCGACCTGATCAAGCTGTACTCGGCGCGGATGGCGGCGCCCGGTCACGCCTTCGGGGCGGACACCCCGTGGCAGCGTGAGCTGGAGGACGCCTTCCCGTACGCGGAGACGCCCGACCAGCTGTCGACGATCGCCGAGGTCAAGGAGGACATGGAGAAGTCCGTCCCGATGGACCGGCTGATCTGCGGCGACGTCGGGTACGGCAAGACGGAGATCGCGGTGCGCGCGGCCTTCAAGGCGGTCCAGGACGGCAAGCAGGTCGCGGTGCTCGTGCCGACGACGCTCCTGGTCCAGCAGCACTTCGGCACCTTCACCGAGCGGTACGCCCAGTTCCCCGTCAACGTCCGGGCGCTGAGCCGCTTCCAGTCGGACACGGAGTCGAAGGCGACGCTGGAGGGGCTGAAGGACGGGTCGGTGGACCTGGTCATCGGCACGCACCGGCTGTTCTCGTCGGAGACGAAGTTCAAGGACCTGGGCCTGGTCATCGTCGACGAGGAGCAGCGCTTCGGTGTCGAGCACAAGGAGCAGCTGAAGAAGCTCCGGGCCAACGTGGACGTGCTCACGATGTCGGCGACCCCCATCCCCCGTACGCTCGAAATGGCCGTCACGGGCATCCGCGAGATGTCGACGATCACGACGCCCCCCGAGGAGCGGCACCCCGTCCTCACGTTCGTCGGCCCGTACGAGGAGAAGCAGATCGGCGCGGCCGTGCGCCGTGAACTCCTGCGTGAGGGCCAGGTGTTCTACATCCACAACCGGGTCGAGTCCATCGACCGGGCCGCGGCGCGACTGCGCGAGATCGTGCCCGAGGCGCGGATCGCGACGGCGCACGGGCAGATGGGGGAGAGCCAGCTGGAGCAGGTCGTCGTCGACTTCTGGGAGAAGAGGTTCGACGTACTGGTCTCCACCACGATCGTCGAGTCCGGCATCGACATCTCCAACGCCAACACGCTGATCGTGGAGCGCGGTGACAACTTCGGTCTCTCGCAGCTGCACCAGCTGCGTGGCCGTGTCGGCCGTGGCCGGGACCGGGGCTACTCCTACTTCCTGTACCCGCCGGAGAAGCCGCTGACGGAGACCGCGCACGAGCGTCTGGCGACGATCGCCCAGCACACCGAGATGGGTGCGGGCATGTACGTGGCCATGAAGGACCTGGAGATCCGCGGCGCGGGGAACCTGCTCGGCGGCGAACAGTCCGGCCACATCGCGGGGGTCGGCTTCGACCTGTACATCAGGATGGTCGGCGAGGCGGTGGCGGACTACCGGGCCGCGGTGGACGGCGGGGTCGAGGAGGAGCCGCCGCTGGAGGTCAAGATCGAGCTGCCGGTCGACGCCCACGTCCCGCACGACTACGCCCCGGGGGAGCGGCTGCGCCTCCAGGCGTACCGCGCCATCGCCTCCGCGAACTCGGAGGACGACATCCGGGCGGTGCGCGAGGAGCTCACCGACCGCTACGGCAAGCTGCCGGAGCCGGTGGAGAACCTCCTGCTGGTGGCGGGCCTGCGGATGCTGGCCCGGGCCTGCGGGGTGGGCGAGATCGTGCTGCAGGGGCCGAACATCCGCTTCGCGCCGGTGGAGCTGCGCGAGTCGCAGGAGCTGCGGCTGAAGCGGCTGCACCCCAAGACGATCTTCAAGCCGGCCACGCGCCAGATCCTGGTGCCGCGCCCGACGGCGGGACGGATCGGCGGGAAGCCTGTGGTGGGCCGCGAACTCCTCTCGTGGACCGGGGAGTTCCTCACGACGATCCTGGGGTCGTAGGGGAGCCGAAGAGGAATCCGGCGATGGACCGGAACAGCTCGGCGGGGTCCCGTCCGTCGACCGGTCCGTCCAGGTTGCCCGTCAGCAGCAGGGTGGCGAAGCCGTGGGCGAGTGACCATGCGGCGATGCCGGCGAGCCGGGCGTCCTCGCCGCGGGCCGCGTCGGGCAGGTGGTCGACACCCGCGCGGAGCTCGTCCGTGGCACGCGCCTTCGCGGTGAGCAGCTCCGTGTCGTCGGGCCGGTAGAGCTCCGGACGGAACATCACCTGGAAGTGCGCCGGATGCCGGGCGGCGAACCGTACATAGGCCACGCCCCGTTCCTGGAGGTCGGGGGCCTGGGCCAGGGCGTCGGCGAAGAGTGCGTACCCCTCGGCGGCGACGGCGGTGAGCAGGCCGGTGCGGTCCCTGAAGTGGTGGGCCGGTGCGGCGTGCGAGACGCCCGCGCGGCGTGCCAGGTCGCGTAGGGACAAGGCGTCGGGGCCGTCCTGGGTGATGACGTCGAGGGCGGCGGTGAGCAGGGCCCTTCGCAGGTCACCGTGGTGGTACGCGCGTTCGCTGGTCATGGGACGTACGGTACGCGGAATCTAGTCATTGACAAGTTCGCGGGAGTGGCGCACCCTGAACATCTAGTCAGTGACAAGATTGACCGGGGAGCGGGAGGTCGGGAGATGTCCGACGAATGGGGTCGCGTGCGCCAGATGTGGCACCTGCTGGAGCCCTTGCACGCCGTCGTCTACTACGCGCCGGAGGCCTTCGAGGAGGCCGCGTCGCTGGGATACGCCACGGACGAGCGGTGGCCGAGCTACTTCGCCTGGCGTGCCGCGCCGCTCGGGGCGGTGGACGCGGACCGGGTGACGAGGACGTTCCACAGCTTCAGTCCCTGGATGACCGCCGCGTACGTGCCGGCTGTCTGGTCCGTCGCCTCCCCGGAGGCGGTGCTCACGTCCAGGGGGAAGGCGGTCGACCGGGCGTACCGGACGCTGTTCGGTGACCGGGTGGACGGCCCGGAGCTCGCCGAGGCCGCCGAGCTCGCCCGGCGGGCGGCGTCGGCGGCGGACGTGACCGGGCGTCCCCTCGCCGGGGCCGCCGCCGCGCTGCCCTGGCCGGACGAGCCGCACGTGGCGCTCTGGCACGCGGCGACGATCCTGCGGGAGCACCGGGGGGACGGCCATGTGGCGGCGCTCCTCGGGGCGGACCTGGATCCGGTGGAGTCCCTGGTCTCCTTCGCGGCCGTCGGCGCCGCCCGCCCGGAGGTCTTCGCGAGCCGGGGGTGGAGCGGTGAGGAGTGGGAGTCCGCCCGTGCCCGGCTGGCCGGGAGGGGACTGCTGGAGGAGGACGGGACGGCCACGCTCGCGGGCCGCGCGCTGCGGGCGGAGGTGGAACGCCGTACGGACGAGAGCGCGGCGCAGCCCTGGCGGGAGCTCGGCCCCGAGGCCCGGGAGCGGCTCGTGGAGCTGCTGGGACCGCTGTGGGTGGAGATGATCGGCTCCGGACTGCTGCCGTCCGAGACGACACTGGGGATCGGGAAGGTGTGAACCGGCCCGGGCCGGCGTGACGGCACGGGCCGGTGTCGTGACGGGGGAGACACCCGCCCCGTGCCGTCACGCCGGCCTGACGCCTAATCTGGTTCGCTGTGAAGCCTTCTGACGCAGCGAGCCCCCGAAACCGTTTCCTCGCCCTGGCGACCGTGGCCCTGACGGGTTCTCTGGCCCTGACCGGGTGCGACTCCCTCGACGAACTGCCGGACCCCACGCGCTCCGAGGCGGCACCGGCGCCCGGCGGCAGCGCGTTGCAGGCGGCCGAAGGCCTCACCGTCAAGGGCCGGGCCCCGAAGACCGGTTACGCCCGGGACGAGTTCGGGTCGGCCTGGATCGACACCGACCGCAACGGCTGCGGTACCCGGGACGACATCCTCGCCGAGCAGCTCGACGACGTCTCCCGGGACGCCGACGGCTGCAAGGTGGTCAGCGGTGTGCTGGATCCCGACCCGTACACGGGGACCCGCATCTCGTTCGAGCGCGGACGCAGCAAGGTGGACATAGACCATCTCGTCGCCCTCTCCGACGCCTGGCAGAAGGGCGCCCAGAAGTGGAGCGACGCGAAGCGGCGGGCGTTCGCCAACGACCCGCTGAACCTGGTGGCCGCCGACTCGTCCACCAACCGCCGCAAGGGGGACGGTGACACCGCGACCTGGCTGCCCCCGAACAAGGACTACCGCTGCGCGTACGTCGCGGGCCAGGTCTCGGTGAAGAAGAAGTACGGGCTGTGGGTCACGCAGGCGGAACAGGACGCCATGAAGGAGGTGCTGACCGCCTGCCCCCGGCAGAAGCTGCTCGCGGGCGGCAACCCGACGGAAGCGCCCACGCGTTGAGTCACGACCCGCTGCCGGAAGGTGCCGCGGCGGGCGTCGCGCGCACCTGGGGATGGCGGCTGGCGGCCGTGGGAGCCAACCTGGCGCTCGGGGTGCCGGGGATCGTCCCGATGTGGCTGATCTGGTACGTCCTCGCGAACGGCCCGCTCGCTGAGGGCGGATGGACACAGAGGGAGCCGACGGAGAACGACGGCATGATGCTGTGGCTGGTGATCGTCGTACCGGTGGTCGCGGTTTTCGGTCTCGTCTGGTGGTTCGCCAACGACGCGGTCTGCCGCAGGACCGCGCTGGCCCCGTGCCTCTACTGGACGGCGGGGGCACTGCTGACGCTCGTGCCGACGGCTGTGCTGATCACCAACACGTACGTGTGAGTCCGGGGCCAGGGGGCTGCTGGACGGGTCTTCCCTTCGGCACCGAGGGGCCGGTGGAGGTGCCCGGCGCGCTGGTGCCCGTGCAGTGCTCGGTGCGTCACGGTTACGCGGTGTACGTCGAACCGAACGTGTGGGTGCGCCACCGCACGTAGGGCCGGCGTATGCAAGGCCGTCGCACGTAGGGCTGTCGCGTGAAGCGGCCGCCGCACGCGGTGGTGCGGATGACGGGCCCGCGCGCAGGGCCTCCGGCCCGGACCGTGTGGGTCCGGAGGGAGGCCCTGCGCGGATGTTCGGCGGGGTGCCCGCGGTGCGGGACGGGCCGGGGCCCTTCAGAGCTTCAGCTCCCACTGGCTCGCGTCCCAGTCGAGACCGGGGCCGACCTCGACGGTCAGGTCCTTCGCGTCGGCCGGAGCGTCGAAGGCGTACGTTGCCGTGATCTTCTTGCCGGGCAGGACGGTGCCGGAGAAGCCCTCGCCGACCTTGCCGTCGAAGATCTGCTCGGCGTTCACGCCGTCCTCGCCGGCGCGGGCGTCGACGGTGACGAGCGTCGCGTCGAACTTCTCCTTGCCCTTGTTCTCGATGACGACCGAGACCGTGTAGGCGCTGTTGCCCTTGGTGTGGCCGATCGCGAACTCGTCGGCGGTGTAGGAGGCCGGGGCGTTCACGGTGACCTCCAGGCCGTCGTCGTACGCGGCGGAGTCACCCTCCCTCAGGACGTCGTCCTTACCCTCGGTCCCGCCGGCATCCCCTCCGGCCGCCCCGCCGCCCGCGGCGGGCTTCGCGGAGGCCGAACTGTCCGCCACCGCCTTGTTGATGTCGGTCACCACGTCGTCCACGGCCTTGAAGGTCAGGACGGCCCCGACGACCGACAGGATCAGGGCGACGAGGCCGAGAACGGCGCCGAACGTCGTCACCCCCTTGTTCGTGGCCTCACCGCGCTTGGCGCGGCCCCGGCCGGCCAGGCCCAGGATCAGGGCGATGAGGCCGAGGATCCCGGCGAGCCAGAAGAAGAACGGGATGAGCCCCGAGACCGTCCCGATGATGCCGAGGACGAGAGCGGAGGTGCCGAGGCCGTTACGGGCGGGGCGGGAGCCCGGAGGCTGCGCCGGGGTGTACGGCTGCTGGGGCTGCGTGTACTGGGACATGGCTGTGCCCTTCGATGACGAACAGGGAGTGTGAGCGGAGCAGTTCGTCGCGGAGTCCTGTGCGACAGGTCAATAAGACCATCGAGTGTGAACCGAGTCAACATGGAAAATTGCGTGAACCGGCAGAGCCGTGGAATCGGTATGCTCGCCCACACACAGCAGGCGCCAACCGACGTGCGCGGAACGGGAGACAGGCCAGTGCCGGATAGCTCGACAGAGGTGACCGCGGCCGGAATCGCCAGGCTCGCGGGCGTGGGCCGCGCGGCCGTCAGCAACTGGCGCCGTCGGCACACCGACTTCCCGAAGCCTGTCGGCGGCACGGAGACCAGCCCGTCCTTCGCGCTCCCCGAGGTCGAACAGTGGCTCCGCGACCAGGGCAAACTTGCCGAGGTCCCTCTGCGTGAGCGGGTCTGGCAGCAGCTGTCGGGCCACCCCGACGGAGCGGTGACCGCGCTCGTCCACGCGGGGTGTGCCCTTCTGCTCGTCCGGGACAGGCCCACGTCCTGGCTGGAGATCGCCGCAGTCTCGGACGTCCGGATGGCGGACGTGCTGCCGGTCGCGCTCGACCACGTACTCACGGCCCGATTCGGGGAAGGGCGGGCGGTGCCCACGCCCACGGCGTCCGCCCTGCTGCCCTCCGTACCGCTGCTGCGCGCCACGGCCGAACTCGCTGCGGAGGCGGGCACCCGGCAGGCCTTCGACTTCCTCTTCGGCCGGCAGCTGGACGCCAACCCGCGTCAGTACACGCTCACGCCCCCCGGGCTCGCCGAGCTCATGGCCGACCTCGCGAAGCCGGCCGGGGACGCCGTCCGGCGGGGCGGCAAGGGGAACTCCCGCACGGTCCTCGATCCCGCCGCCGGAACGGGCGCGCTGCTGTGCGCCGTCGGCCGGCCCACCGCCCTGTACGCACAGGAGGCCGACCCCGGCCTGTCGGCGCTCACCGCACTGCGCCTCGCCCTGTACTCGCCCGGGAGCGGGACCGACGCGCCCACGCTCACGGCACGGACCGGCGACACCCTGCGCACCGACGCCTTCCCCGGGCTCACGGTGGACGCGGTGCTCTGCCACCCGCCGTTCAACGAGCGCAACTGGGGCCATGACGACCTGGCCTACGACCCGCGCTGGGAGTACGGCTTCCCCGCCCGCACCGAGTCCGAACTCGCCTGGGTCCAGCACGCCCTCGCCCACCTCCGCGAGGGCGGGACCGCCGTCGTGCTGATGCCCCCCGCCGCGGCCTCACGCCGCTCGGGGCGCCGTATCCGCGCCGACCTGCTGCGGCGCGGTGCCCTGCGAGCCGTCATCGCGCTCCCCGCCGGTGCCGCGCCCCCGTACGGGATCCCGCTCCACATCTGGGTCCTCCGCAAGCCGGGCGCCGGCCGGCCCCGGTACCCGAACTGCTCGTCGTCGACGCGGCGGAGTCCGAGGCGGCCGGCGCCCGGCCGGCCGTGACCGGCTGGACTGGCCGGCCGTCCGCGGCGCGGTGCTCGACGCGTGGACGTCCTTCGACGCACCGGGTCGCCGCGAGCCCGTCGAGGAGCGCCCCGGTACCAGCAAGGCCGTTCCCGTCATCGAGCTCCTCGACGACGACGTGGACCTGACCCCCGCCCGACACCTCCCGCCCCCGGCGACCGGCGGGGACGCGGCCGAGCTGGCCAGGGTGAGAGAGCGGCTGGACGACACCCTGAGGCTGACCGCCCGGCTCACGCCCCCGCCCGCGGTCCCCGGCGAACAGGCCAGGCGGCCCTTCACGACGGTCGGTGAACTGGCGCGCGCGGGCGCCCTGCACCTGCGCACCGGATCGGGCACCGGCGGCGGCACGGCCCCCGTCCTCACCGAGCACGACGTCCTCGCGGGCACGGCCCCCAGCGGTACGCCCTCCGCGCCGGCCGGGTCACCGGAGGAGGAGCCGCTGCTCCTGGAACCCGGTGACGTCGTCGTGCCCGTGGTCGGTGGCGGATCCGTCGCCAGGGTCGTCGACGAGGTCACCGCGGGCGCCGTGCTCGGCCGCAACCTCCAGCTGTTGCGCCCCGATCCGGCCGCCCTCGACCCCTGGTTCCTCGCGGGCTTCCTGCGTGGCACCGCCAACAACCGCCAGGCCAGCAGTTACGCCTCCACCGCGACCCGGCTCGACGCACGCCGCATCCAGGTGCCCCGCCTCCCGCTCGACGAACAGCGTCGCTACGGCGAGCAGTTCGGCGCCCTCGCCGCGTTCGAGGACGCGCTCCGTGAGGCGGGACGGCTCGGCGGGCAACTGGTGCAGGGGATGTACGACGGGCTGACGGACGGGTCGGTCGCGCCGAAGTGACCTGAAGCACAACGGTTGCGCACAACCCGGGACCCGTTGTCCGTGTCGGTGTATACGCTCACTGCACACGTCCGATCCACGCCCTCCGGGAGCAGCACATGCACGGCTACGGCTATCCGCCGGAGCAGCAGCCGACGCGCCGTCCGTCCTCGGCCACGCTGGTCACGCTGCGCGTGGTCTTCGTGGCGCTCGCCCTGCTGAGCTGCGGAATCCTCGCCTGGGCCGCCATGCTGCGACTGGCCGTCGTCACCCGCACGCAGCGTGACTGGTGGCTGTTCGGGCTGGTGCTGGCACTGAACGTCGGCCTCCTCGTGTACCTCGGGATGCTGCCGGAGGAGGACGAGGTGCTGACGGACGGACAGGCGGTCGTGACCCTGACCTGGATGCTGGTCGTCTTCGTCGGGACGGTCACCTACTACCTGTACACGGAGATCCGGCACTTCGGCCCCTACGGCGGCCCGCAGGGGGTTCCGTACGCAGGTCCCTACGCAGGCCCGTACGGCGGTGGGCACCCGGGGGCGCCGACGTTCCCGTCCGGTGGGTACGCCTCGCGGCGGACCGTTCCCGATCCGCCCGTGGCGTCCGCCCCGGCCTACGGCTACCCGCCCGCCCCGCAGCAGGGCCCCGTCCCGCAGCAGGGCCCCGCGCCCCAGCAGGGCCCCGCGCCCACCCCGCCACCGGACGGTCCGAGGCCGGCCTCGCCCCAGCGCCTCGACCAGGTGCGCGCCGAGCTCGACGAGCTGAGTGACTACCTCCGCAAGGAGGGTGACGGCCGGTGAACGGGCGTGTCATCGCCGGCCGTTACGCGCTGGCGACGATTCTCGGCCAGGGAGGGATGGGGCAGGTCTGGACGGCGTACGACCAGCGCCTCGACCGCAGGGTCGCGGTGAAGCTCCTGCGGCCCGACCGGGTCGCAGGGCCCTCCGGGAGCGAGGCCGCCGACGACGTGCGCCGCCGCTTCGTCCGCGAGTGCCGGGTGACCGCGCAGGTCGACCACCCCGGTCTCGTCACCGTCCACGACGCGGGGAGCGACGGCGAGGACCTGTATCTCGTCATGCAGTACGTCGAGGGCGCGGACCTGGCCGACCACCTGGCCGAGCACGACCCCTACCCGTGGCCCTGGGCCGTGGCGATCGCCGCCCAGTTGTGCGCGGTGCTCTCCGCGGTGCACGCCGTGCCGATCGTCCACCGCGACCTCAAGCCCCGCAACGCGATGGTGAAGCCCGACGGCACCCTCACGGTGCTCGACCTCGGCATCGCCTCCGTCATGGACACCGACACCACCCGCCTCACGCACACGGGCTCACCGATCGGCTCCCCGGCCTACATGGCGCCCGAGCAGGCGATGGGCGGCGCCGTGGGCCCCTACACCGACCTGTACGCCCTCGGCGTCCTGATGCACGAACTCCTGAGCGGGGACGTGCCGTTCGCCGGCTCCACCGCCCTGGGCGTCCTGCACCGCCACCTCTACGAGCCGCCCCTCCCGGTCCGTCATCTCAGGCCCGAGGTCCCCGAGGCGCTCGAAGCCCTCGTCCTGCGGCTGCTCTCCAAGGACCCGCAGCACCGGCCGGCCTCCGCGCAGGAGGTCTACGAGTCCCTGCGGCCCCTGCTGCCCGCCGTCGGTTCGCCCTCGGGCCCCCTCGACCCGACCCGTCCGTTCCTCCGCCCGCACGCACCCTGGCCCGACCGGGCGGCCGTGCCGGCGTCGGCGCCGCCCGTCCCCGTCCAGCAGGTGCCCGCCCCGCCCCAGCACCCGCCCGCCAGGCCGAACGTGGCGCAGGCCGTCGACGACGTGAAGCGGCTGCTCGGCGAGGGCCGCATCACCCAGGCCGTCGACGTCCTCGGCGGGATCCTGCCCGCCGCGGCCCAGGAGCACGGCGAGCACTCGCCGGTCGTACGGATCCTGCGCAAGCAGTACGCGGCGACCCTGATGGACGACGGCCAGTTCCGCCGCGCCCTCCCGGAGCTCCGCCGCCTCGCCGAGGACCGCGCGGCGGAAGGCCGGCCCCGCCGACCCCCAGACCCTGCAGTACCGCTACGACGCCGCGCAGTGCCTGGAGCAGCTCGGTGAGGCAGCCGCCGCCCTCGCCGAGTACCGCGTGGTCCTCCCCTTCTACGAGAACGGATACGTGACCTCCACCGGCCCCGGCCGCGCCTTCGACATCCGCAGGCGGATCGCGCACCTGCTGCTCGGGATGGGCGACCACACGGCGGGCCGCGGCCAGCTGCAGGCCCTGCTGTACGACACGGAGCGCGCCTACGGCCCGCACCACGCTCTTCCCACGGAGCTCCGCCGCCAACTGGTGCACCACCAGGACGTACGCGGATCGAGGTGAACCGCAGGACGGCCGACGACGGCGGGACGGAAGGGATTTCGTCCCCGACCCCACACTGACCGGTCCGGAAATCGTTGGTCGAAGCAGTGGCCCGAATCACGTCCACTGCCTAACATCGATCACCGCAAGGCTTTGTGCACTGATGCACAAACTCTCCCCGGGAGGCTCCTTTGCACCGCCGTCGTCGTACCGCGCTCGCCCTTTCCGCCGCAACGCTCGTCGCGGCCCCCCTCCTGACCGCCTGTGGCAGCGAGGCCCACCCCGGTGCCGCGGCCGTGGTGGGCGGCGACCGGATCGACGTGGCCACCGTCCAGGCGCAGGCGGCCGACGTGCGCACCGCGCAGCAGAAGTCGGAGCAGTCCGAGGAGCTGGTCGCCAAGTCGGGCCAGCTGACCAGGGTCAAGCTGTCCGGGATGATCTTCGGGCGGGTCCTGGACCGGGCCGCGAAGGACGCGGGGGTCGGTGTCAGCCGCAAGGAGATCCAGCAGATCCGCGGCGTCGCCGCCGAGCAGTCCGGCGGGGAGGAGGGCGTGCGGACCCTGATGCTGGAGCAGCGCTGGGTCGCGCCCGGCCAGATCGAGGCGAGCCTGCGCCAGGAGGTCCAGCTCCAGAAGCTGGCCGGGGCGCTGGGCGCCGACCTGCAGAGCCCCACCGGGGTGCAGGCCGTCGGGCAGGCCCTCACCGAGGCGTCGAAGGCGTTGCACATCGAAGTCAACCCGCGCTACGGCAGCTGGGACAACCGGAAGGTCCAGCTCAGCACGTACAAGGCGCCGTGGATCACCCAGGTCACGCCCGTGCAGGGCCAGGAGCCCGAGGCAGGCGCCTGACCCCGTTCGTCCGGGGGTAGGTTCGGGGTGTGAACGCTGAAGACCCCGGCCGTATCGTCCTGCTCACCGCCAGCCACCGGGTCGCCCCCGGTCTGCTGTCCTGGCCCGCCTGGCAGACTCTGCGGGCCGCCGACCGGGTGCTGTGCGCCGAGCGGGACCATCCGCAGCTGCCGTACCTGGACGAGGCGGGGGTCGCCGTCGAGCACGACGCACCCACGGCCGAGGAGCTGGTGGACGACTGCGCGGGCGGCCGGACCGTGGTGGTGCTGGTGGGCGGCGAGGGGAACCAGCCGCTCACCGACGGCCTGGCCAGGCTCGGCGGTTCGGGCCGGGTGCAGATGCCGGACCTGGAACTGCTGCCAGGTTCGTACGACCTGCCCGGTGCCCGGCTCCTGGATCTGGTCCAGGTCATGGACCGGATCCGGCTCGAATGCCCGTGGACCTCGCAGAAGACGCACAAGGGTCTCGCTAAGTACGCCATCGAGGAGGCGTACGAACTGGTCGAGGCGATCGAGGACGGCGACCGCGAGGAACTGCGAGAGGAGCTCGGCGACGTCCTGCTCCAGGTCGTCTTCCACGCGCGCATCGCGCAGGAGGACCAGGAGGAGCCGTTCGCCATCGACGACGTCGCTGCCACGATCGTCGAGAAACTGATCCACCGCCATCCCCATGTGTTCGGCGACGAGACCGCCGAGACGCCGGAGGACGTCCACGCCCACTGGCTGCGCACGAAGGCGATCGAGAAGCAGCGTGCGTCGGTCACCGACGGGGTGCCGCTCGGGCAGCCCGGCCTGGCGCTCGCGGCCAAGCTCGGCGGCAGGGCCCGCGCCGCGGGTCTCGACATCGCGCTCCCCGAGGGCGAGGGGGTCGGGCACCGGCTGCTCGCCCTCGCCGTACGGGCCGAGCAGGACGGCACGGACCCGGAGGCCGCCCTGCGGGCCGCCGCGCGTGCCTACCGGGACGTGATCCGGGCGGCCGAGGGGCTCGGGACCGGCCCGGATAGCGTCGAGGAGTGAACGACAGCCCCGATACGCACTCCGCGCCGGACGCGGCGCCCGATACGCACTCCGCGCCGGACGCGGCGCCCGAACTCTTCACCTGGGAGTTCGCCACCGATCCGTACCCCGCCTACGCATGGCTCCGCGAGCACAGTCCCGTGCACCGCACGACACTGCCCAGCGGGGTCGAGGCCTGGCTGGTGACCCGGTACGCCGATGCCCGGCAGGCGCTCGCCGACACCAGGCTCTCCAAGAACCCGGCCCACCACGCGGGGTCCGCGAACGCCAAGGGCAAGACGGGCATCCCCGGGGAGCGCAAGGCGGAGCTGATGACGCATCTGCTGAACATCGACCCGCCGGACCACACCCGGTTGCGCCGGCTCGTGTCCAAGGCGTTCACCCCGCGCCGGGTCGCGGAGTTCGCGCCGCGCGTGCAGGAGCTGACGGACAGCCTCATCGACGGCTTCGCCGAGAAGGGGGAGGCGGACCTCATCCACGACTTCGCCTTCCCCCTCCCCATCTACGCGATCTGCGACCTGCTGGGTGTGCCGCGCGAGGACCAGGACGACTTCCGGGACTGGGCGGGCATGATGATCCGGCACGGCGGGGGTCCGCGCGGCGGGGTCGCCAGGTCGGTCAAGAAGATGCGCGGCTATCTCGCCGAGCTCATCCACCGCAAGAGGGAGAACCCGGGCGACGACCTGATCTCCGGGCTGATCCGGGCAAGTGACCACGGCGAGCACCTCAGCGAGAACGAGGCCGCGGCCATGGCCTTCATCCTCCTGTTCGCCGGTTTCGAGACGACGGTGAACCTGATCGGCAACGGCACCTACGCACTGCTGCGCAATCCGTCCCAGCGCGAGCGGCTGGAACGCTCGCTGGCGGCAGGGGAGTCGGAGCTGCTCGCCACGGGCATCGAGGAGCTGCTGCGCTACGACGGGCCGGTGGAGCTCGCGACATGGCGCTACGCCACCGAGCCCGTGACCCTGGGAGGACAGGACATCGCGGCGGGGGACCCCGTACTCGTGGTTCTGGCCGCCGCGGATCGGGATCCGGACAGATTCCAGAATGCGGACACCCTGGATCTCGCTCGGAGTGACAATCAGCATCTGGGCTACGGCCACGGAATCCACTACTGCCTGGGAGCTCCGCTGGCCCGTCTGGAGGGTCAGGTGGCTCTGGCGACGCTGCTGCGACGCCTCCCCGACCTGCGGCTCGCTGCGGAACCTGCCGATTTGCGCTGGCGTGGCGGGCTCATCATGCGTGGACTGCGCACCCTTCCGGTGGAGTTCGGTCCCGGACGGCCGGCCGGTAAAGGTGACACGCTGTCAACTCTGTGACTTTCACGTGATCTCCGCTGCATCGACTTGTGACACACGTTCGAGTACGGCTAGGTTCACCGTTCGACTCACCCGTCACATGTCAGTCACACGGAAGGCAATCCCATGGGCTCCGCGACCGGCAGACACCGTCGCCCTCGCCAGGCACCCGCCATCGTCGTCGCCGCAGGCGTCACCGGCTCGGCCATCGCCATCCCCCTGCTCGGTGCGGGCGGCGCTCAAGCCGCCGACGCGTCGACCTGGGACCGGGTCGCCGAATGCGAGAGCGGCGGCATGTGGAGTGCCGACCTGGGCAACGGCTACTACGGCGGCCTGCAGTTCTCGGAGGACACCTGGAGTGCCTACGGCGGCACGGCGTACGCGTCCCGCGCCGACCTCGCGAGCCGCTCGCAGCAGATATCGGTCGCCGAGAAGGTGCTGGAGGACAAGGGGCCGCAGGCGTGGCCCAGCTGCGCCGTGATCTCCGGGCTGGCCCTGGACGGGACGCTGCCGGGCATCGACCCGGGCGGCGATCCGTCGGCGGAGGACTCCGACACCGCTACCGGGACCCCGTCCTCCGAGGCGTCGGATCCGGCCGGATCGGCGGACGACGCGGAGTCGGAGGACGAGGCGGACGAGAAGGGCGAGTCCAAGGGCAACGCCGCCGGCGACACGGCGGACGCGAGCGACGACGCGGGCAGCACCGACGCGTCGCCGTCCGCCACCCCGTCCCCCGAGGCGTCCGAGACGTCCGGCGCGGCGAAGGGTGGTCACGCCGCGAAGGGTGACGCCGAGACGGGCGGGAAGCACCGTGGCACCCCGGCTCCCGAGGGCAGCACCGGGTCGGAGCTGGACGAGGGGCGCGAGTCCGGCCGGCACGCCTCCCGGGGCGACTCCGAGGCCCGTCAGGGCGCCGAGGAGGCGTACACGGTCCGAGAGGGCGACAACCTCTGGGCGATCGCCGACGCGCAGGAGCTCTCCGGTGGCTGGACCGCTCTCTACGAGGCCAACAAGGACGAGCTGGGCTCCGACCCCGACCTCATCCTGCCCGGCCAGAGCCTGAACCTCGGTCTCGTGACGGATGCGCAGGACTCCGCGGCGGAGACGGCCGCGGCCAACTGATCAAAAGCGGGAAAACACCCCGAAAGTGGGGGTAGTTAAGAGACCTATGTCCACTTATGCGTAAGTGAGACATGGGTCTCTTTGCTTCAACTGGCACGCCCCGTCCGTCCGGTCCGTCCACTTTGGCCATGACCTGCGAAAACGGACCATGAGGCTGGACCGTTAAGGGCTGATTGGCCGTTATGTCCATCTTTGAATGTGGGGGTTGCGTGTGTCTACGGTCGGAGCCGCTCGCACCGCGGGCACCTTCGACCGTCACGCCGAATCCTGCCGTCGGCCGAAGGGGACCGACGCGTAAAGCGCCGTAGGCAGGAGCGGGGGACCCAGGTAAGTGCCGGCATTCCGGCCGTCGGAGGACGGGCGGGGGACCGGCTGGGGGTGAAGCCGTCCGCGAGTGCGGGTGGCCGGGCAACTCACAGGCCCGAACCCGACAGCTCACCTCGTAGGCGTCGGTGAGGAGAACCATGCTGCTTTCCAGCAAGGGCAAGCACCGTCGCCCGTCCAAGGCCGTTCGCATCGCGACCCTGGCCGGTGTCACCGGTGCCGCCGTCGCGGTCCCGCTGATGGGCGCGACCGGTGCCTCCGCCGCCTCCGTCGACACCTGGGACGCCGTCGCCCAGTGCGAGTCCGGTGGCAACTGGTCCATCAACACGGGCAACGGCTACTACGGCGGTCTGCAGTTCTCGCAGTCCAGCTGGGCCGCGGCCGGCGGTACGCAGTACGCCGCCCGCGCCGACCTGGCCACCAAGGGCCAGCAGATAGCCGCCGCCGAGAAGCTCCTCGACCTGCAGGGCCCGGGTGCCTGGGCCTGCGCCGGTGCCGGCGGCCTGACGAACGACGGTGTGGACCCGGGCGTCGACACCGGCTCCGCGAAGAACGGCGACACGGACCCGCAGGCCGCGCCGGAGCGCAAGGCCGAGCAGCCCACCACGCGCAGCGAGAAGCGCACGGCTCCCGAGAAGACCGTCACCACCCCGACCGGCCAGAAGGTCGAGAAGGGTGACGGCGAGTACAAGGTGAAGGCCGGCGACACCCTGAGCAAGATCGCCGACGCGAAGAAGGTCAAGGGTGGCTGGGAGAAGCTCTTCAAGCTGAACGACGACATCGTCGACGACGCGAACCTGATCTTCCCGGGTCAGCAGCTCCACCTGAAGTAGTCGGAAACGGCCCGGGGTCCCCCTCCTGCCCCGGCGGCCCGGCCCGGCGCGCATACCCCCCGCGCGCCGGGCCGTGGCCGTGTCAGGGCCCCTCGGTGGGCGTGATCCGTGCGCGGCCGCCTGCCCGCCCCGGGGGGCCGGCGTTCAATTCTTGTGGTTACTTGCCAGTAGAATTCTGGAGCTTTGCCCGTTATGCAGGTCCTTGGGTCCTTTTTCGTCCCAGGGGACGGGCTGGCGGCCGACGCAGCGGGCCGAGACGGTTAGGCTCGTGGCGCAAGGCCACAGTGACCCTGCCCAACCAGTGTCAGATCCCAGAAGGAGATGCCTCGTGCCGTCCATCGACGTCGTCGTAGCCAGGGAAATCCTCGACTCCCGGGGTAACCCCACGGTCGAGGTCGAGGTTGGCCTCGACGACGGCAGCACGGGACGTGCTGCTGTTCCGTCCGGCGCCTCCACCGGCGCGTTCGAGGCCATTGAGCTTCGCGACGGTGACCCCAACCGCTACCAGGGCAAGGGCGTCGAGAAGGCCGTCCTCGCCGTGATCGAGCAGATCGGCCCGGAGCTCGTCGGCTACGACGCCACCGAGCAGCGCCTCATCGACCAGGCGATGTTCGACCTGGACGCCACCGAGAACAAGGGCTCCCTCGGCGCCAACGCCATCCTCGGTGTCTCGCTGGCCGTGGCGCACGCCGCGTCCGAGGCCTCCGACCTCCCGCTGTTCCGCTACCTCGGCGGCCCGAACGCGCACCTGCTGCCCGTTCCGATGATGAACATCCTGAACGGCGGCTCGCACGCCGACTCCAACGTGGACATCCAGGAGTTCATGATCGCGCCGATCGGCGCCGAGTCCTTCTCCGAGGCCCTTCGCTGGGGCGCGGAGATCTACCACACGCTGAAGAAGGTCCTGAAGACCAAGGGCCTGTCCACCGGTCTCGGTGACGAGGGCGGCTTCGCCCCCAACCTCGAGTCGAACCGCGCCGCCCTCGACCTCATCCTCGAGGCCGTCAAGGAGGCCGGTTACGTCCCGGGCCGCGACATCGCGCTCGCGCTCGACGTCGCCGCGTCCGAGTTCTACAAGGACGGCGTCTACGAGTTCGAGGGCAAGTCCCGTTCGGCCGCCGAGATGACGGAGTACTACGAGGAGCTCGTCTCCGCGTACCCGCTGGTCTCCATCGAGGACCCGCTGTACGAGGACGACTGGGCGGGCTGGAAGGTCATCACCGACAAGCTCGGCTCCAAGGTGCAGATCGTCGGTGACGACCTGTTCGTCACCAACCCCGAGCGCCTCGCCCGCGGTATCGAGGAGGGCTCGGCCAACGCCCTGCTCGTCAAGGTCAACCAGATCGGTTCGCTGACCGAGACCCTCGACGCCGTCGAGCTGGCCCAGCGCAACGGCTTCAAGTGCATGATGTCCCACCGCTCCGGTGAGACCGAGGACGTCACCATCGCCGACCTCGCCGTCGCCGTGAACTGTGGCCAGATCAAGACCGGCGCCCCGGCCCGCTCGGACCGCGTCGCCAAGTACAACCAGCTGCTGCGCATCGAGGAGATCCTCGACGACGCCGCGGTCTACGCCGGGCGTTCGGCGTTCCCGCGGTTCCGCTACGAGGGCTGACAGCCCGAGTCCGGAGCACCAGCCTCCGTCCGTCCCCGCATCCGGTCCCGTACCGTGTGCGGGGACGGACGTGCGTAACGGGGAGGCGTGAGACATGGCCGGGAAGGACCGCGACCGGTTCTCCACCGCGACCAGGCTGCGGCTGCTGGGGGAGCAGACGGCGGCCCGCGTCTACCGGTCCCAGAACCGCCGCCAGGCCCGGCGCTCCCGGCTCACCGGCCGGGCCGCGTTCCTCGCGCTGATCGTCTGCTCGCTGGTGGTCGCCCTCGCGTACCCCATGCGGCAGTACATCTCCCAGCGCGACCAGATCGCCGAACAGGAGAGGCTCTCGCAGGAGGCCCACCGGCGGACCGAGGAGCTGCGTGACGAGAAGGCGCGGCTCAAGGACGACGCGTACGTCCGCCGCCTCGCGCGCCAGCACCTGCACTACGTGCTGCCCGGGGAGACCGGCTACACGGTGGTCGACCCGGACGCGGCCGACGTGCGCCGGGGCGAGCCGGGGGCGACGGGGCGGCCCTGGCACTCGAACCTCTGGGACGGCGTCGACAGCGCCGACCGGGAATGACCCCGCACCGTTACGGGACCGTGGGCACGCGCCGTGCCCCGTCCCCGCACCGATTCATACAGTCCGACCGATGACATTCAAGGCAGGCATGGACACGCCCCCTCCGCAGACCGAATCCACCACGCCCACCGCCGCGGACATCGCCGCGTTCGAGCTCCAGCTCGGCCGGCCGCCGCGTGGGCTGCGCGCCATCGCGCACCGCTGCCCGTGCGGCAACCCGGACGTGGTCGAGACGCAGCCCCGTCTGGAGGACGGCACGCCGTTCCCGACGACGTACTACCTGACCTGCCCGCGCGCCGCTTCGGCGATCGGCACGCTGGAGGCCAACGGGGTCATGAAGGAGATGACCGAGCGCCTGGCGACGGACCCCGAGCTGGCCGCCGCCTACCGCGCCGCGCACGAGGACTACATCGCCCGCCGTGACGCCATCGAGGTGCTGGAGGGTTTCCCGAGCGCCGGCGGAATGCCGGACCGTGTGAAGTGCCTGCACGTCCTGGTCGGCCACTCTCTGGTGGCGGGCCCCGGGGTGAACCCGCTGGGCGACGAGGCGATCGCGATGCTGCCGGAGTGGTGGGCGAAGGGCCCGTGCGTCACGCCGTGCTCCCCCGCAGCCGGCTCCGACGCGTCCTGACCCTCCGCGGTACCCGTACAACCACAGGAGCCCCATGACCCGCGTTGCCGCCATCGACTGCGGTACCAACTCCATCCGCCTGCTCGTGGCGGACGTGGACCCCGCCACCGGAGACTTCACCGAGCTCGACCGCCGGATGCGGATCGTCCGGCTCGGCCAGGGTGTCGACCGCACCGGCCGGCTGGCCCCCGAGGCGCTGGAGCGCACCCTCGACGCCTGCCGTGACTACGCGGCCGCGATCAAGGAGCTCGGTGCCGAGCGGATCCGGTTCGTCGCCACGTCCGCCTCCCGGGACGCGGAGAACAGCGACACGTTCGTCCGCGGTGTCCTGGAGATCCTGGGTGTCGAGCCCGAGGTCGTCACGGGCGACCGGGAGGCGCAGCTGTCCTTCGACGGTGCCACCAAGGAACTGGTTGGCGGTGACCACCTGGAGAAGCCGTACCTCGTCGTGGACATCGGCGGCGGCTCCACGGAGTTCGTGGTGGGCGACGACCGTGTCCGTGCCGCCAGGTCCGTGGACATCGGCTGCGTACGCATGACCGAGCGTCATCTCGTCGTGGACGGGACCGTGGTGGACCCCCCGACGCCCGACCGGATCGCCGCGATCCGCGCGGACGTCGACGCCGCTCTGGACCTGGCGGAGGAGACCGTGCCGATCTCCTCCGCGGCGACGCTCGTCGGCCTGGCGGGGACGGTCACCACCGTCGCCGCGATGGCGCTCGGGCTGGAGGAGTACGACTCCGAGGCGATCCACCACTCCCGGGTCTCCGTCGAGCGCGTCCGGGAGATCACGGAGAGGCTGCTGGCCTCGACGCACGAGGAACGCGCGGCGATCCCGGCGATGCACCCGGGCCGGGTCGACGTGATCGCCTCGGGCGCCCTCGTCCTGCTCGCCGTGATGGAGCGGACCGGTGCCCGTGAGGTCGTCGTCAGTGAGCACGACATCCTCGACGGGATCGCCTGGTCGGCAGCCTGATCACAGGGGTGGTGCGGACGCGGTGAGCTGCTGCTCAAACGCATTCCGGCCTGCACTTCTGAGCTTGCGAAAGGCCTCCCCGGACCCGTCCGGGGAGGCCTTTCGCAAGGCGCCGCGACGAAGTTCGTGAACTTCTTCACAAGGAATTCGGCCCTACTGGGCGAAGTTCTTCCTCCGGGGGGCTGTCCGGGCGGCCCGGGGCCGGCACGCGGACGCTGCGCGGACGTTTCGGGGGTGTGGCCGGGACGTGTCCCGGGCGGGTGGTTCATCCCCGTCGGTGGCTCCAGGGCCAGCTCACAAGTGGTGAACAACGTTCGCCGGAGCGTCCTGGTTCCCCACCCGCACCATGACCTGGGTCACGTGGGCGGCGAAGTGTAGCAGAGGGTGGCCCATACCTTGTGAAGGGGCTCACGAGCGTGCCCCCCGAGGGGGGTGGATACTCGATGGCATGAGCACCACGGAGCGTCCCAGGATCCTCGTTGTAGGCGGTGGGTACGTAGGCCTGTACGCAGCTCGTCGCATTCTGAAGAAGATGCGGTATGGAGAGGCGACCGTCACGGTCGTCGACCCGCGCTCGTACATGACGTACCAGCCCTTCCTCCCCGAAGCTGCTGCCGGCAGCATCTCGCCTCGGCACGTCGTCGTCCCGCTGCGACGCGTACTGCCGAAGGCCGAGGTTCTCACCGGCCGTGTCACGACCATCGATCAGGACCGCAAGGTCGCCACGGTCGCGCCGCTCGTCGGCGAGGCCTACGAGCTGCCCTTCGACTACCTGGTCATCGCGATGGGCGCGGTCTCCCGTACCTTCCCGATCCCCGGCCTCGCCGAGCAGGGCATCGGCATGAAGGGCATCGAGGAGGCCATCGGTCTGCGCAACCACGTCCTCGAGCAGCTGGACAAGGCCGACTCGACGACCGATGAGGACGTCCGCCGCAAGGCGCTGACGTTCGTCTTCGTGGGTGGCGGCTTCGCCGGCGCGGAGACCATCGGCGAGGTCGAGGACATGGCGCGCGACGCGGCCAAGTACTACACGAGCGTGAAGCGCGAGGACATGCGCTTCATCCTGGTCGACGCCGCCGACAAGATCCTTCCCGAGGTCGGCCCGAAGCTGGGCGCGTACGGCAAGGAGCACCTGGAGAGCCGTGGTGTCGAGGTCTACCTCTCGACCTCCATGGACTCCTGCGTCGACGGTCACGTCGTCCTGAAGAACGGCCTCGAGGTCGACTCCAGCACGATCGTGTGGACGGCCGGCGTGAAGCCGAACCCGGCGCTGGCGCGCTTCGGCCTGCCGCTCGGCCCCCGCGGTCACGTGGACACGTCCGAGAAGCTCCAGGTGCAGGGCACCGACTACATCTGGTCCGCGGGCGACAACGCCCAGGTCCCGGACATGGTCGGCCGCCGCGCGGGCAACCCGAACGCCTGGTGCCCGCCGAACGCCCAGCACGCGCTGCGTCAGGCCAAGGTCCTCGGTGACAACGTCATCTCCGGCATGCGGGGCTTCCCGCAGAAGGAGTACAGCCACGCCAACAAGGGTGCGGTCGCCGGGCTCGGCCTGCACAAGGGCGTCGCGATGATCGTCATGGGCAAGGTGAAGATCAAGGTCAAGGGCCGTCTCGCCTGGTACATGCACCGTGGCTACCACGGCATGGCCATGCCGACCTGGAACCGCAAGATCCGGATCTTCGCGGACTGGACGCTGGCGATGTTCCTGAAGCGCGAGGTCGTCTCGCTCGGCGCCATGGAGACTCCCCGCGAGGAGTTCTACGAGGCCGCCAAGCCGAGCCCCGCGCCCGTCGCGGCCAAGGCCGACGGCGACAAGGACAAGGCCGGCGAGAAGGCCAAGGCCTCCTAGCGCCTGTACGTAACCGAAGGGGTCGTCCGCCATCCGTGGTGCGGACGGCCCCTTCGGCGTTCCCGGCGCTCCGTGGCCCCTCTGCGCACCGTCAACTAGATGGCCAGTGCAGGTATTTTGCCGTTCCGTTGCCGTGGAACGGGATGGCGCGGGTGCCGGGCGGCGTTGACGCCTGTGTACCTCGCCGCGGCCCCGAGGTGTCGCGGCCCGGTTCGGATGCGTATATGCGAATTTAGGCACATTCGGAAACACCACCACGGAGGTGTGCACCATGGCCGACGCCGCGTCGCGGCTGACCGCTCTTGCCGAAGAGTTGCTGGGAGAGCCCCTGCCGGTCCGGATCCGGGCCTGGGACGGCAGCGAATCCGGGCCGCCGGGTGCCCCCACCCTCGTCCTGCGCCACCGCCGTGCCCTGCGCCGGCTGCTCTGGAAGCCCGGCGAACTGGGCCTGGCCCGCGCCTGGGTGGCCGGGGAGATCGACGTCGACGGCGACCTGTACGCGGTCCTGGACGCCATGGCCTCCCTGCTCTGGGAGCGCGGCGCCGACGCGAAGGACAGCGTCCACCCGCTCCGAGACCCGAAGGTGCGCGCGTTCGGCCGCGGCCTCGTCGAGCTGGCCGGCCCCTGGCCGCCGCCGCCCCCGCCCGCCGAGGAGATCCGCCGCCGGGCCGGGACGCTGCACACCAGACGCCGCGACAAGGAAGCCATCAGCCACCACTACGACGTGGGCAACGACTTCTACGCGATGGTCCTCGGCCCGTCCATGGTCTACTCCTGCGCCTACTGGCAGGACGGCTCCACGCTCGAGGACGCCCAGCGCGACAAGCTCGACCTCGTCTGCCGCAAGCTGGCCCTGAAGGAGGGCGACCGCCTCCTCGACGTCGGCTGCGGCTGGGGCTCGATGGCGATCCACGCGGCCCGCGAGTACGGAGCCCGGGTCACCGGGGTGACCCTCTCCACCGAACAGGCCGCCTTCGCCCGCAAGCGCATCGCCGAGGAGGGCCTCACCGACCGGATCGAGATCCGGGTCCAGGACTACCGGGACGTCAGGGACGGCCCCTACGACGCCATCTCCTCGATCGGCATGGCCGAGCACGTGGGGTCGATCCGCTTCCGTGAGTACGCCGACGACCTCTACGCACTCCTCCGGCCCGGCGGCCGGCTGCTCAACCACCAGATCGCCCGCCGCCCGGAGAGGGACGAGTCGGCCTACCACGTCGACGACTTCATCGACGCCTACGTCTTCCCCGACGGTGAACTCGCCCCGGTGGGCCGCACCGTCACCACCCTGGAGGAGGCCGGCTTCGAGGCCCGGGACGTCGAGGCGATCCGCGAGCACTACGCGCTGACCCTGCGTCAGTGGGTGGCCAATCTGGAGAAGCACTGGAAGGAGGCCGTCCGGGCCACCTCGCCGGGCCGGGCCCGGGTGTGGCGGCTCTACATGGCCGCCTCCGCGCTCTCCTTCGAGCACAACAAGATCGGCGTCAACCAGATCCTCGCGGTGCGCCCGCGGGAGGGCGGAGCGGCCGGAATGCCGCTGCGGGCCCGTGACTGGACGGCGTCGGCGAACGGCTGACCCGGGAACGCGGAAGGGCCGGCACCCGCGGGTGCCGGCCCTTCCCTCGTGCGGTTACTCCGTCTTGATCGCGGTCAGCATGTTCAGCTTCGCGCCGCTGCGGGCCGGCCACAGCGAGGCCAGCACGCCCACGAGTCCTGCCAGCACCAGGAAGATCGCGAGCCGGTCCCACGGGATGACCAGGGCGTAGCCGGGGATGTCGGCGGACAGGCTCTTCCCGATCGCCCAGCCGATGAACGTACCGAGAGCGACTCCGACCACCGCTCCGAAGACCGAGATCACGACGGCCTCCAGCCGGATCATGCGCTTGACCCTGCGCCGGTCGAGGCCGATCGCCCTCAGCATGCCGATCTCCTGCTGTCGTTCGAAGACCGACATGGCCAGCGTGTTGACCACTCCGAGGACGGCGATCACCAGGGCCATCGCCAGCAGCCCGTACATGATGTTCAGCGCGGTGTTGATGAACCCGCCGAACATGTCCCGGATGCCCTGGCGGTCCATGATGCTCATCGCGGGGTTGTCGCCGAGCGCCTTGACCACGGCCGCCTCGTTGGCGTCGCTCTGGCCGCCTTCCATGGTCAGCCAGACCTCGCGGATGTCGGCGGCGCTCTCGTGCGGGGTGACGACGGTCTCGGAGATGAGGACCGGGGAGAGGAACTCGTTGCCCTCGTAGAGCGCCCCGACCTTCAGGGTCTCCTTCTTCTCGTCCTGGAACGTCACGGGGACGCTGTCGCCGGTCTTCCAGCCGTGCGACTTCGCGGTCTTGCGGTCGACGGCGATCTCACCGTCCTTCAGCGAGGACAGCGAACCGGAGACCGTCTTCAGGTCGAAGACCTTCTCGACGTCGCCCGGGGTGACGCCGGAGGCCGAGACGCCCGCCTCGTCCTCGGCGCCGACGGTGAGCCAGACGGACCGCTGGGGGAGGCCGCCGCGACACCGTCGGCCTTGCGCAGGGCGGTGAGGGCCGACTCGTCGAGCGAGTCCCCACTGGCCATCGAGACCATGTAGTCGGCCCGGATGTTGTCCGTCGTCATCTTGTCGATGGCCTGGCCGAGCGTGACGCCGAGCACGGAGATGCCGGTGACCAGGGTGAGTCCGATCGCCAGGGCAGACGCGGTCGCCCCGGTGCGGCGCGGATTGCGGACCGCGTTCTGCGCGGCCAGCTTGCCGGAGACCCCGAAGAGCTTCCGCAGCAGCGGTCGCGCCAGGGCGATCACCGGACGGGAGAGCAGCGGGATGAGCACGATGACACCGACGAGGGCGAGGAAGGCACCGCCGCCGAGGAGCCACCGGCCGTTCTCGTCACCCTGGGCGGCACCGGCCACGATCAGGGCGGAACCGAGGAGGGTGAGCACGGCGCCGAAGGAGTTCCGTACGACCAGCGACTTGGTGGTGGCCACCGCGTGCACGCTGCTCATCGCCGCCACCGGCGGGATCTTGGCGGCCCGGCGGGCGGGCAGCCAGGCGGCGAACACGGTGATCAGCACGCCGACGGCGAACGCGGAGACGACCGCGGTGGGGGAGACGACCAGCGGACCGGCCGGGATCTTCCCGCCGAACGCGCCCATCGCGGAGCGCAGTCCCACCGCGAGCGCGACGCCGAGGGCGAAGCCGATCACCGAGGCGACCACGCCGACCACACCCGCTTCGAGCAGGATGGCCCGCTTGACCTGCCGGCGGGAGGCGCCGACGGCGCGCATCAGGGCGAGTTCCTTGGTGCGCTGGGCGATCAGCATGGTGAAGGTGTTGGCGATCAGGAACACGCCGACGAAGAGTGCGATGGCCGCGAAGGCCAGCAGCATCGCGTTGAGGCTCTTGAGACCGGACTCGGTCATCCTGGCCTCCTCGTCCGCCAGGTCCGCGCCCGTCGTGGCCTCGGCGGTCTCCGGGATGAGGGGCTTCACGGCGTCCAGGAGCTTCTGGTCGGACGTGCCCGCCGTGGCGGCCACGGTGACGTCGCTGAACTCGCCGGGCCGCAGGTACAGCTGCTGGGCGACCTCGGTGTCGAAGAGGACCAGGCTGCCGCCCGCGTTCACCGCTCCGTCCTCGGTGGTGAAGATCCCGGAGAGGGTGTACTCCTTCACCGGCCCGTTCGTGGCGACCCGCACCGGCTTGCCGACGCGGTACTCGCCCTTGGCGGCGGTCTCCTTGTCGAGTGCGACCTGGCCGGACTCCATCGGCCCCGTGCCGTCGGTGAACGTGTACTGGGCGTCCTTGCCGCCGGCCCCGGGGGAGAAGTTGGAGCCGGTGTTGGACCAGCCGTCGCCGATGAGCTTGCCGCCGGTGTCGGCGACGCCGGCGAACCCGGAGACGCGCCCGGTGGCCCCGGCCACCCCGTCGAGGTCCTGGATCTTCTTGAGGGTCGCCTCGTCGATGCCGTCTGCCTGGTCGTCGCCGCGCTGGGCCCAGGTCTTGACGGCGACGGCGACGTCGTCGTAGCTCTTGGCCGACTGGTTGCGGAAGGCGTTGCCGAGGGTGTCGGTGAAGACGAGGGTGCCGGAGACGAAGGCTACGCCGAGCATGACGGCGAGCACGGTCATCAGCAGCCTGGCCTTGTGCGCGAGCACATTGCGCAGGGCGGTACGGAACATGTCTGTGTGTCCTGGGATGGGTTCCGGAAGGGGGGAGGGGAGCGGCGGCCTCGCCGCGTCAGCTGGTGCGGCCCTTCGCGTCGAAAGCCTTCATCCGGTCGAGGACACCGTCGGCGGTCGGGTTCAGCATCTGGTCGACGACCGCGCCGTCCGCGAGGAAGACCACGCGGTCCGCGTAGGAGGCTGCCACCGGGTCGTGGGTCACCATCACCACGGTCTGGCCGAGCTCGCGCACCGAGTTGCGCAGGAAGCCGAGGACCTCGGCGCCGGAGCGGGAGTCGAGGTTACCGGTGGGCTCGTCACCGAAGATGATCTCGGGCTGCGAGGCCAGGGCGCGGGCCACCGCGACGCGCTGCTGCTGGCCGCCCGAGAGCTCCGTGGGGCGGTGCTTCAGCCGCTCCGAGAGGCCCACCATGTCGATGACCTTCTGCAGCCAGGCGGCGTCGGGCTTACGGCCCGCGATGTCCATCGGCAGGGTGATGTTCTCCAGCGCGGTCAGCGTGGGGAGCAGGTTGAAGGCCTGGAAGATGAAGCCGATCTTGTCCCGGCGCAGCTGGGTGAGCTGCTTGTCCTTCAGCGTCCCCAGTTCCGTCTCGCCGATGCGCACGGAGCCGCTGCTGAAGCTGTCGAGACCGGCCACGCAGTGCATCAGCGTGGACTTGCCGGAACCCGACGGGCCCATGATCGCGGTGAATTCGCCCTGCGGGAAGTCCACGGTCACCCGGTCGAGGGCGACGACCTGGGTCTCACCCTGGCCGTAGACCTTCGACAGCTCCGTGGCGCGGGCGGCGACCGCGGTGGTGCGGTGAACGGTGGTGGTGGTCACAGGGGTACTCCAGGTTCGGACGTGAGGTTCGCGGGGACCCCCTCATCCTCGCCTCCGGACCCGGGCCGGGTCGTCAGCCCTCGTGCCCGTTCCCGGGGCCCTCTTGAGTCGCACCCGCCGGGCGTCGGCGTACACCTGAGGTAGGAGACCGACCCTGAGTGTCCTGGTCCCTCAGCGGGGCGGGGCGGTGGATCCGCGGGGGACCAGGCGGGCCGCGGCGTCCTCGAACCCCGGGGCCGAGCCGCCGGCGACCATCGCCAGCAGGGTGCGGGCAGCGTGGGTGCCGTAGGCGGGGATGTCCCTGCTCAGAGCGGTCAGCGGGGGACGCACGACGCGGGAGAGCTGGGAGTCGTCCCAGGCGACGAGAGACAGGTCGGCGGGCACGTCCAGGCCCATCTCCTGGGCGACGGAGAGCCCGGCGACGGCCATGATGTCGTTGTCGTAGATGACGGCGGTCGGCCGTGAGGCGGAGCTGATCAGCCGCCGGGTGGCGTGCGCGCCCTCCTCGCCGGAGTAGTCGGTGTGCACCACCACCGGCTCGTCCAGTCCGAGTTCGGCGCTGATCTCGCGCTGGGCGCTGTCGCGCAGCCGGGTGTGGGCCAGTTCGGGCAGTCCGGCGACCCGGGCGACGGAGCGGTGACCGAGCGCGGACAGATACGTCAGGGTGTCCCGCAGGGCCGCGGAGTCGTCCGACCACACGGGGGTGAGGGGCCCGGCCGCC
This sequence comes from Streptomyces sp. Alt3, assembly GCF_030719215.1. Taxonomy (NCBI): domain Bacteria; kingdom Bacillati; phylum Actinomycetota; class Actinomycetes; order Kitasatosporales; family Streptomycetaceae; genus Streptomyces; species Streptomyces glycanivorans. Next base: position 4,833,915 of record NZ_CP120983.1, read on the forward strand.
GAGGGGTGGCCGATCACGACGGCTGGCATGCCCAGCTCGGCGATGCCCCCGATCCGCGGATCCGGGGAGCGCACGTCGGCGAGGAACACCCCGTCCACGCGGCCCTCGCCCCACCAGCGGCGGTACATCTCCAGCTCCTGCGCGGGGTCGGCGACGACCTGGAGGAGCAGTGCGCAGCCCCGGGTGGAGAGTTCGGTCTCGATGCCGCTGATCAGCTCCATGAAGAACGGCTCCACGCCGAGCATCCTGGCCGGGCGGGACAGTGCGAGGCCCACGGTGTCGGCGCGGGCACGGGTGAGGGCGCGGGCGGCGCTGTTGGGGCGCCAGCCGATCTCCTGCGCGATGGCCTTGATGGAGGCGCGGGTCGCGGGGGAGACGCCCGGGCGGTCGTTCAGGGCGTACGACACCGCGACCTTCGATACCCCGGCGCGGCGCGCGATGTCGGCGATCGTGGGGCGGTGCTTGGACATGGGACCTCGCTTAACCGGTTCGTGTTCAAGGCGCATCCTAGCCGCAGGTCCCTGACCTCTGTCTTCCTCCGGGCGGTCCAGACCTCTTCGGAATTCCCTGGAAAAACTGGAATGGGAGCGCTCCCGCTCTATTGACACGACTTCGGGACGCCCATACCTTCACGGCACTTACCCGGTTCAGTAACTCCGCTCGGCAGGGACGGCGCGGGGAAAAAGGAGGGGCTATGGGTACGCGTACCCGGCTGCGGGTCACCACCGCACTCGCCGTGTTCACACTCGCCGCGACCGCGTGCACGGGGGGCGGCTCCGGGACGGGCGGCACCGGCGGCCCGGCCGGCAAGGGCGGCTCTCTGCCGCGCAACGAGACGCTCTACACGACCGGCACCCAGTGGGGGCCTCCGGCCAACTACAACCCGCTGCGCAACTGGGACCACGCGACCGGCACCAAGGGACTGGTCTACGAGACCCTGTTCCACTTCGACCCGAACGAGGGCGAGCTGACGCCCTGGCTCGCCGAGTCGGGCAGCTGGACCGGGGACAAGACGTACGAGGTGAAGCTGCGCCAGGGGATCACCTGGGCCGACGGCAAGCCGCTCACCGCGAAGGACGTGGCGTACTCCTACGGCCTGGGCAAGATCGAGGCGTCCGCCTTCCACTCGCTGTGGAGCTGGCTGTCCGACGCGAAGGCGGTGGACGACACCACGGTCCGCTTCACCTTCAAGGAGGCCCGCTACCAGGAGTGGGACTACACCCTCTACGGCCAGCCGATCGTCCCCGAGCACGTCTGGGGCTCGCGCACCGACGAGGACATCCTCAACGGCGTCAACGACAAGCCGGTCGGGACCGGGGCGTACAAGCTGAAGAGCAAGACCCAGGACCGGGTCGTGTGGGAGCGGCGCGACGACTGGTGGGGCACGAAGGCGTTGAGCATGACGCCGGCCCCGCGTTACATCGTCGACGTCTCCAACCCGAGCAACGAGGTGGTCATCGGCCAGCTCGGCCAGGGGCAGCTCGACCTCAGCAACAACTTCCTGCCCGGCGCCTCCTCGCTGGTCAAGAGCAAGAAGGTCGTGTCGTACTACGACGAGGCCCCGTACATGCTCTCCGCCAACACCGCCTGGCTGGTGCCCAACACCACCAGGAAGCCGATGGACGACGCCGCCTTCCGCAGGGCGCTCGCCGCGTCCGTCGACACCGGGAAGATCGTCAAGGGTGTCTACGGCGACCTGGTCAAGCCGGCCTCCCCGACCGGTCTGCTGCCGCAGTGGGAGCAGTTCGAGGACAAGGCCCTCATCGCGGAGAAGGGCTTCACGCACGACGCCGCCGCGGCGAAGAAGGAGCTCGCGGACGCCGGCTACAAGGACGAGGACGGCGACGGCTTCGTCGAGAACAAGGACGGGTCCGCCCTCAGCCTGAAGCTGGCCGTGCCCTCGGGCTGGACCGACTGGATGGAGGCGGCCAAGGTCATCGCCGCCGGTGCCGAGGACGCGGGCATCAAGGTCACCACCGAGTTCCCCGACCAGAACGCCCTCAACGAGCAGCGTGGCAAGGGGGACTTCGACCTCGTCATCAACAACGAGCGCCAGCTGTCGAACACCCCCTGGACGTACTACGACTACATCTTCCAGATGCCGGTCCAGAAGCAGCAGAACACGGTGAACTTCGGACGGTACGAGAACGAGGAGGCCTGGAAGCTGGTGCAGGCGCTCGGAGGGGTGAAGACCGACGACACCGCGGGCATGAAGGCCGCAGTGTCGAAGATCCAGGACATCCAGCTGACCGAGATGCCCATCATCCCGCTCTGGTACAACGGCCTGTGGTCGCAGTCCACCACGGGAACCTGGAAGAACTGGCCGTCGGACGCCGCCGGAGCACCGAAGACCGCGCCGGCCCTGTGGCGCAACTGGCTGGAGATGGGCGGCTTCGAGACGCTCACGCAGCTGAAGCCCGCCAAGTGACGTCGCCGACTCCATGACCGCCCCGCCGTGCGCGCGCCACCTGACCGTGCGCGCCCGGCGGGGCTCTCCACCAGGGGAGCACCCTTGCGCCGCTATTTCGCCCGCAAACTTCTCGTCTACGCGCTGACGTTCGTCGTCGCCGTCACCGTCAACTGGATGATCCCGCGCTTCATGCCCGGTGACCCGGTCTCCGCCATGGTCGCCCGCGCCCGCGTCTCGCAGCCGGAGGCGGCGGAGGCGATGCGCAGCTACTACAACAACCTGTTCGGCTTCGACGAACCCCTGTGGCAGCAGTACCTCCACTTCTGGGGTGCGCTCCTCCAGGGCGACTTCGGGATCTCCATCTTCGTCTTCCCCACGCCCGTCGGCGACGTCCTGCTCGACGCGCTCCCGTACACGCTCGGCCTGATGATCCCGGCCGTCCTGCTCAGCTGGTTCGTCGGCAACTGGATCGGCGCGCTGTCCGCCCGCCGCAAGGTCCTGGACAACACCGTGCTGCCGGCCGGATACCTGCTGACCGCGATGCCGTACATGTGGATCGCAGTCATCCTCGCCTGGGCGCTGGGGGCCAAGGCGGGCTGGTTCCCGATATCCGGTGGCTACAGCCTGGACATCCAGCCCGGCTGGAGCGCGGCCTTCGTGCTGGACGCCCTGCACCACTGGGTGCTGCCGTTCCTCTCGCTGTTCCTCGTCGCGCTCGGCGGCTGGGCCATCGGCATGCGGAACATGATCATCTACGAGCTGGAGTCCGACTACGCGTCGTACCTGTCGGCCCTCGGAGCGCCCCAGCGGCTCATCCGCCGCTACGCCTTCCGCAACGCCGTCCTGCCCCAGGTCACCGGGCTCGCCCTGCAACTGGGCGTGCTGGTCGCCGGGGCGCTCGTCACCGAGATCGTGTTCGCCTACCCGGGGCTCGGCTCACTGATCCTGGCCGCGATCCAGAACCAGGACTTCTTCCTGCTCCAGGGCGCGTTCCTGTTCATCGTCATCGGCGTACTGATCGCCAACTTCCTCATCGACATCGTGTACGTCGTCGTCGACCCCCGCACCCGTACGGGCATGGCAGGAGGCACGTCATGAGCACACTGCCCGACCCGGCGCCCGAGGCACCCTCCGCCGAAACCCCCGTGGCAAAGCCCGGCCGCGAGTCGCTGCACTACGCGGTCCGCAACCCCAAGCTGATCATCGGGGCGAGCCTGGTCGCGATCCTGCTGGCGGCCGGCGTCGTGGGCCCGATGCTGCTCGACAACGGCAACCCCAACGAGTACGTCGGACCGCAGGCGTCCGCCCCCGACGGCACGTACTGGCTGGGCACCACCACCTTCGGGCAGGACGTGTACGCGCAGTTCGTGCACGGGCTGCGCGCGACCTTCCTGGTGGGCGTCGTCGGCGGTGCCATCGCCGCCGTCATCGCCATGCTCGTCGGCTTCCTCGCCGGCTACCGGGGCGGAGTCACCGACGAGATCCTCAACATGCTCACCAACGTCGTCCTGGTGATCCCCGCCCTCGCCGTCCTGCTGATCATCAACGCCTACATGGGGGTGCGCAGCGTCGCCGTGCAGGGCCTCTTCATCGGCCTGACCTCGTGGCCCTGGGCGGCCCGCGCGATCCGCGCGCAGACCTTCTCGCTGCGCACCCGGGAGTTCGTGGACCTGGCCCGGCTCAGCGGGAGCGGAACCTGGCGGATCGTCTTCCGCGAGATCGCGCCCAACATGAGCTCGTACCTCTTCATGATGTTCATCCTGCTCTTCGGCGGGTCCATCCTCATCGCCTCCTCGCTGGACTTCATCGGGCTCGGCCCGACCGAGGGCGTCTCGCTCGGCCTGATGCTCCAGAGCGCCCAGCAGTGGAGCGCGCTCCAACTCGGCATGTGGTGGTGGTTCGTCCCTCCGGGCGCCGGGATCACCGCGATCGTCGGCGCGCTCTACGTGGCCAACGTGGGCCTCGACGAGGTCTTCAACCCGAAGCTGAGGGAGTCCTGAGGACATGACCCTGACCGTCAACGACCTGCGGGTCCACTACCGCACGCTGCGCGGCGAGGTCCGGGCCCTGGACGGCGTCGGCTTCGACCTGGCGGACGGCGAGATCCTGGGCCTGGCGGGCGAGTCCGGCTGCGGCAAGACGACCCTGGGCAAGTCGCTCATCCGGCTCGACGGCCGGATGAGGCACGCGGGCGGCACGGTGACGCTGGACGGCGACGAACTGCCGCTGTCCGACGACCGCGCCATGAACGCCTACCGCTTCCACAAGATCTCGCTCGTCCCCCAGTACTCCATGAGCGCGCTCAATCCGACCCGCCGGATCGGCCGCATGATCCGTGAGCTCCTCGCCTCACGAGGCGTCACCGTGGACACGGACGAACTCCACCGGCGGCTCGCCCTGGTCGGCCTGGAACCCGACGTCCTGGACCGCTACCCGATCGAGCTGTCCGGCGGCATGAAGCAGCGCACCGTCATGGTGATCTCCACGCTGCTCGACCCTTCCGTACTCGTCGCCGACGAGGTCACCTCGGCCCTGGACGTCTCCAACCAGCAGGCCGTCGTCGGCGCCCTCACCGGGCTCCGCGACAAGGGCCTGGTCACCAGCATGATCTTCGTGACCCACGACCTCGCACTGACCTCGCACATCGCCGACTCGATCATGGTGATGTACGCGGGCAAGCTCGCCGAGAAGGCACCCACGAAGGCGCTGACGAGCGGGCCCCGCCACCCGTACACGAGGATGCTGATCGGCTCGCTGCCCCAGGTGGGCGCCCGTCACAAGGACAAGCCGCTCAGCGGCATCGAGGGCTCCCCGCCCTCCCTGCTGGACCCTCCCGCCGGCTGCCGCTTCCGCGCCCGCTGCCCGCTCGCCGACAGCGGGTGCGCCGAGGAACCGCCGGTCGTCGAGGTAGCACCCCGCCACACCGTCGCATGCTGGAAGGCGGCCTGATGCTGACCCTCGACCGTGTCACCAAGACCTTCCGGGCCGGCGCCTTCGGCGGCGGTTCCGTCACCGCGGTGGACCGGGTGTCCTTCCAGGCGTCTCCCGGCGAACTGGTCTCGCTCATCGGCGAGAGCGGCAGCGGCAAGTCCACCATCGGCCGCATGGTCCTGGGGCTCACCCACGTCAGCGCGGGCAGCCTCACCCTGGACGGCGAACAGGTCCGGCCCGGCAAGGACTTCTACCGCCGGGTCCAGGGCGTCTTCCAGGACCCCTTCAGCTGCTACAACCCCGTCTTCAAGGCCGACCGCGTCTTCGCTCTCGTCCGCCGCGCCTACCACCCGGGCGTCTCCGACAAGGAGTGGGCGGACCGTGTCGAGAAGGCGGTACGGGACGTACGCCTGGACCCCGGCCAGGTGCTCGGCCGTTACCCGCACCAACTGAGCGGCGGGCAGCTGCAACGCCTGCTGATCGCCCGCGCCCTCCTGCTCGACCTGCGCTTCCTGGTCGCCGACGAGATCACCAGCATGCTCGACGCCTCCACCCGCATCGATGTGCTCAACCTTCTCGCGGGGCTCAAGGAACGCGGCCTCGGCGTCCTCTACATCACCCACGACCTCTCGCTCGGCACCTACCTCGCCGAGAAGACGGTCGTGCTGCGCGGCGGCCGTGTCGTCGAACGCGGCGACACGCAGAAGGTCTTCGGCAACCCCCTCCACCCCTACACCCGCACCCTGCTGGCCGCGGTGCCCCGGCTGAACCAGCCCTGGACGTCCGCGGAACCCGTGGAGGTGTGCGCCTTCCACGCGGGCGGCGCACGGGACACCGACCTGTACGAGACCGAGCCGGACCACTTCGTCGCCTGCGCCGGACTCCCCGACTGCGGAAGGACCCTCGCGTGACCCCTCGCCACCTCCCCCTCCACGACGGCTGGACGCTCACCGCCGACGGCCCCGTGCCGCCGGTTCTCCCCACGGGCGGCGTCCCCGCGGCCGTGCCCGGCTGCGTCCACACCGACCTGCTGGCCGCCGGACTGATCGACGATCCCTACCTCGACGACAACGAGGAACGGCTCGGCTGGATCGGCCGCACCGACTGGACCTACCGCACCGACTTCGTGTGGTCCGACGACGGGCACGAGTTCACCGACCTGTGCTTCGACGGCCTCGACACCGTCGCCACGGTCCTGCTCAACGGCACCGAGGTCGGCTCCACCGCCAACCAGCACCGCAGCTACCGCTTCCCCGTGCGGCAGTTGCTGCGCGAGGGCCCCAACACCCTCGTCGTACGCTTCACCGCCCCGTACACCTACGCCGAGGCGCTCCGCGACAAGCTCGGCGACCGACCAGGCGCCTACGCCGAGCCGTACGCCTTCATCCGCAAGATGGCCTGCAACTTCGGCTGGGACTGGGGCCCCACCCTGGTCACCTCCGGCATCTGGCGGCCCGTCGCGCTTCAGTCATGGACCGGCCACCGCATCGCCGAGGTGGAGGCCGTCGGCGACCTCGACGGGGACGGGGTGCCGCGCCTGTCGCTCACCCTCGACACCGACCGTGCCGGGGACGGCCCCCTGGAGGCGTCGGTGGAGGTGGCCGGCGAGCGGACCGTGCTCACCGTCCCGGCCGGCGAGGACCGGGCAGCCGTCACCCTCTCCGTCCCCGGGGCCGCGCGATGGTGGCCGCACAGCCACGGCGAGCAGCCGCTGTACGACGTCACCGTCCGCCTCGGCGACGACGCGTGGAGCGGAAGGACGGGCTTCCGGAGCGTCGGCCTGGAACGTGAGGCGTTCCGGATCTCGGTGAATGACGAGCCGGTCTTCGTACGCGGGGTGAACTGGATCCCCGACGACTGCTTCCCGGCGCGGATCACCCGGCAGCGGATCTCCGACCGCCTCGACCAGGCGATCGCCGCGGGCGTCAACCTGATCCGGGTCTGGGGCGGCGGCCTCTACGAGAGCGACGACTTCTACGAACTGGCCGACGAGAAGGGGCTGCTGGTCTGGCAGGACTTCCCGTTCGCCTGCGCGGCCTATCCGGAGGAGCAGCCGCTGTACGACGAGGTGGCCGCGGAGGCCCGCGAGAACATCGTGCGGCTCGCCCCGCACCCGTCGCTGGTGCTGTGGTGCGGCAACAACGAGAACCTGGAGGGTCACGCCGACTGGGGATGGCAGGAGAAGCTGGAGGGCCGCACCTGGGGGCACGCCTACTACCACGAGCTGCTGCCCGCCCTGTGCGCCGAGATCGACCCCTCCCGCCCTTACTGGCCCGGCTCGCCCTACTCCGGCTCCCCGGAACTGCCCCCGCAGGACCCCGCCCGGGGCACGGTCCACCTCTGGGACGTCTGGAACCGCGTCGACTACACGCACTACGCCGACACCGCGCACCGCTTCGTGGCGGAGTTCGGCTTCCAGGGCCCGCCCGCGTACGCCACCCTGCGCCGGGCCGTCAGCGGTCCGCTGAGCCGGGGCGCCCCGCTGATGACCCACCACCAGAAGGCGGAGGACGGCGACCGGAAGCTGCTGGAGGGCCTGGGGGACCACCTTCCGCAGCCCGGGTCGTTCGACGACTGGCACTGGCTCACCCAGTTGAACCAGGCTCGCGCGGTCGCCTTCGGGATCCGGCACTTCCGCTCGCACGGTCCGTACTGCACGGGCTCGATCGTGTGGCAGCTCAACGACTGCTGGCCGGTCGTCTCCTGGGCGGCCGTGGACGGCGACGGCCGCCGCAAGCCGCTCTGGTACGCCCTGCGCTCGGTCTACGCGGACCGGCTGATGGCCGTACGGGACGGCGCCCTGCACCTGGTCAACGACTCCGCCCTCGCGTGGGAGGGCGCGCTACGGCTGACACGCCGCTCCCTGGACGGAACCGTCCTGGCCGAGGAGACGGTGACCGTGGCCACGGGCGCCCGCGGGGTCACCCGTGTGCCCCTGCCGCCGTCGGTCGCCGAGCCCGACGACAGCACCCGCGAGGTGCTGGTGGCGGAGCTGGGCGAACTCAGGACGGTCGAGTTCTTCGAGGAGGACACCCGTGTCGCGCTGCCGCCGGCACGTTACGACGTGACTGTCACCCAGGGTGACGAGGCGGGCATCGGCTACCGGGTCACCGTGACGGCGCGGACGCTGCTTCGAGACCTCGCGCTCTTCCCCGACCGGCTGGATCCGGCGGCCGAGGTGGACGACATGCTCGTCACGCTGCTGCCCGGCGAGCGTGCCGTCCTCCACGTGACGGGGGCGGTGCTGAAGGACCCGGAAGCACTGGGATCCCGGCCCGTTCTCCGGTGCGTCAACGACCTCGTCGACGGGTGAGGTGGCGGGCCCCTGGCGAACGGTGGCGCGCCCCATGGCGGATGAGCCGTACGGGTGCGGCGAGTTTCCGTCATTCCCGTTTGCCGGGGTTCGTCCCGCTCCACCGGGCGGGGCGTGTGCTGACGGGGTGGGCGGTGTCTGACGGACCCTCACACGATCAATAAAATAAGACAACATCGAGTTGATGTTCCGCTGTTCGAGGGATGCCCCCGGATAGGGTCTTTGCCAAACGCGGAGTCGCGCGCCCACGCCCGGGTGGTGGAATGCAGACACGGCGAGCTTAAACCTCGCTGCCTCCTCGGGGGCGTGCCGGTTCGAGTCCGGCTCCGGGCACCACCCGCGCCGCCGGTGGAGCCGCCCGGCCTCCCGTTGCTTCGAGCGCTCCGCGGCCACCGTTCGATCGTCACCCGCCTGTGACCGCCCCTACGGCGGAGCGGCCGCGCGGTCGCCCGGTCACTGTGCGTACCGAACCGTTCCGCCGCGCGCCGCCGCCCGGGCGCCCGCGCATGGCCGACTTCCCGATCGTGCTTGCGTGCCTCATGCAAGTAGTTGGTACGTTAAAGGGCCGTTAAAGTCGATCCGCACGGGGTGGGACCAGATATGGCTTGGGACGAGTGGGAGCAACTCAAGAGTGAGGCGGCTCGTAGACACTCGACGGGGATGCAACTGAACCAGGTTCCGTCCGAGGGCGGGGCTGGGGCCGGACCGCAGGGGGACCTCAAGGTCGACCAGCAGGACCTGGCCGCGGTGGGCGACAGCGCCTTCAAGCTCTTCGAGACGCTCGGCAGGCACGGACGTGACGCCTGGTCGGTCAGCCAGACGGCGGCGAAGGACCTGACGACGCAGGGCTTCGATCTCGGTGGCGGCCTGGACCACGTGCAGGAACGGTGGGAGAAGCAACTCCAGTCGTTGCTGGACGCCTGCGCACACATCTCCAACCACATGGACTTCACGAGGAACGCGCACGCGGGCGACGAGTACCACATCTACTCCACGGTGAGCAGCATCTCCGCCCTTGACGACGGCTTCACCGAGAGGACCCAGCGCTGATGGACCTCGAAACGCTGCGGGACGGTGATTTCGCGAAGCTCGGCGAGGCCCTCACAGGGTGGAAGGGTGTGGTCGACAAGCTCAAGACGATGGAGGACGCCGCCCGGGACGACCTGAAGGCGAAGGCGGACAAGGCGAACTGGGCCGGCGAGAACGCGACGATCACCAAGGAGTTCGTCACCAAGACGGTGGGCGAGTTCTCCGACGCACACACGCAGGCTACGACGATCCACAACATCCTCAAGGACACCCGCGACGAACTCGTCGGGTACAAGGAGGAGCTGGACCAGGCGCTGGAGCGTGGCAGGAAGAAGAACATCACGGTGGTGCCCACCGGCGGTGGCGGTTTCACCGTCACGATGCTCATCCACCCCGACCGGGCCGCCGAGGGCACAGAGGTGGCCGATCACTCGCAGCAGGACGTCGATCACCTCCGTGACGACGTACAGAGGATCCTGGGCAGGGCGACCGAGAGCGACAGCAGCGCGGCCCGAGTGCTGAAGACCATCGCCGACCAGGCCGAGGTCGGCTTCTCCGGGGCGAAGTACGGGGACCGTGACGCCGCCGTCGACGCCGTGGAGAAGGCCGAGGCAGCGGCGAAGCTCATCAAGGAGAAGGGCGACGAGATGTCGCCCGCGGAGTTCCGGAAGCTCAACTCCACCCTCGACTCGTACAAGAACGACCCGCTTTTCCAGGAACAGTTCGCGAGGACACTGGGTCCCAAGGGCACGCTGGAGTTCTGGGCCGACCTCACGGACGTCTCCTCGCCGAACGACCTGGCGCGTACCCAGCGGGACCAGCTCGGTGACTTCCAGAAGAACCTCAGCCTGACCCTCGCAGGAGCCACCCAGTCGGACAGCCCTGCCATGCGGCAGTGGGAGAACGACATGGTGAAGTCCGCGGGCGAGCAGTACCAGACGCACGGTTCGCGGGTGTACGGGTACCAGCTGATGAGCAACCTGATGCGGGTCGGTGACTACGACGACGGATTCCTCAACAAGTACGGCGACTCCCTGGTCGAGACCGAGAAGAAGATGAAGCTGCCAGGGAACTACTGGCAGGGTCTCGGCAGTCCGGTGCCGAAGATGAACTTCATGGACGGTGACGACTTCGGCCGGGACCCGATGACGGGCTTCATGACGGCGCTTTCCAACAGCCCCGACGCGTCCACGGAGTTCTTCAACTCCAAGGACCCCCAGGACAACGCGGAATGGGTGCTGAAGGAGCGCACGTCTTTCGATGACACGCCGCTGGCAGACGGGCCCAACCCGGCTCTGGAGGCTACTGGCAAGGCGATGTTCGCCGCGGTCTCGGGCGTCAGCGACCCCGACGCCCCGGGCGCGGAGTTCGCCGCGCACACGCCGCAGCAGACGGATGCCATGAAGCGCTCGCTGGAGTACCTCGCGGCCACAGGCAACGACTTCCCGTCGGAGCTGCGCGACGACATGGCCAGGGCCATGGGGAACCACGGGGAGACCGTCCACAAGGCCATGAGTGACCCGCTGGGCTCACATGGGCTGCCTGCGGACCAGCTCATGGAGGTGAGTAAGCAGATCTCGCGGAACAAGGACACGTACATGCTGCTCGGGGAGCAGATGAACCACGCCATGAGGGCCGACATCCTCACCGAGACGGCACACCCTGAGGACAGTCTCACCAAGGCCGGCAGGACCGTCGGATTCCTTGAGGAAGCCAGGTACCAGGCCACCAACGACGAGAAGGACGGTGACATCACCGACGCGTCGTGGAAGAAGGCATGGACGTACCACCTGGTCGGTGGTGTGCTCACGCCGCTCGGTGGCGGTGTCATCGGGGACCCGTTGCAGCGGGGGGTCGACGCGATCACCACGGCCGTGCTCCAGGACGAGACCAACGAGATCAACGACAAGGCCACGGCTGATCACCAGAACACCTACCAGCGGCGTAACCACCAGCTCCACAGGCTGGCGGACGAGTGGTACTCGGTGAACTCGGATTGGGCGGAAGATCCCGCACACGAGGGGTATTCCAAGAGTTATGGCGTGTACGACACCATCGGAGCAGCTGCCAACGACGGGAACAAGAAGGCAGAAGGGGTGGCGGGGGACCAGTGATGAGGCGATCGGTCCGTACGTCCGCCCCGGCCCTGCTCTGCGGTCTCGCTCTGCTCGCGGCCGGATGCGGCGGGGGCAGGGAGTACGCACTGCCCAAGGACGTGTGCGGGGTGCCGGTGAGTGAGAAGTCGATCTCTCCTCTGCTTCCTGAAGGAGAGAGGCTCGTGATGCAGGGTGATCGGCTGGCCGATATGTCTGGCATGTGCTTCGTCACGGTGGACTCGCGCGAGGGCGTGGTCGCCGGTGTCGAGAAGACCGACAGGTTCTACGACCCGATGGGTGAGCTGGTCGAGTACAAGTTCACCAACCGTAAGAAGATGGGTCCTTTGCCGTTCGGCGGAGCAGGGGCCATGGGAGACAAGAACTTCGTGATCAGCACCCCGTGCGGCACGCCCGATGTCTCCCACCTCACGGTCTCCGTCAGTGTCGGGGAACGTGCCGAGGAGGACGCGGACCGGCGCCGCGCCGACATGGAGGCGTTCGCCCTGACCTTCGTCCCGTCGGTCAAGAAGGAGCTGGCCTGCACCGCCTGACCGCACTTCCCGGATCCGGGCAGGTCATGCCTGGATCCGGGGGGAATCCGTGCCTGCGGAGGATGGATCTTCTCTCAAAGATCCTCCTCTGGCACTAGGGTCATTGTTTTGCCTACCCATTACTCTTAGGGGAAGGCCACGCACGGTGGCCATGGAGGAGTGAGATGAGGAGCAGCAACCCGGTCTTCTCGCGACGGGGGTTCAGCCGCGACAACGGCTACGCGGGCTTCAACGCGGCGCCGCAGGCCGGGGCCGCCACCGCGGGTACCAACCCGTACGCGCAGGGCACCGCCAACCCGTACGCGACGAACCCGTACGCCCAGCAGGACACCCAGTACGGCGCCCCGCAGGCGCCGGCGCGCTCCGGCGCGATGACGATCGACGACGTCGTCACGCGTACGGCCATGACGCTGGGCACCGTGGTGCTCACCGCCGCGCTCTCCTGGGCCCTGCTGCCGGTCGACGAGGCCAGTCTCGGCAAGTCGTACGGCATCGCGATCGGCGCCGCCCTGGTGGCGTTCGTCTTCGCGATGATCCAGTCGTTCAAGCGCAAGGCGTCGCCGGCGATCATCCTCGCGTACGCGGCCTTCGAGGGTGTCTTCCTCGGAGTGATCTCCAGCGCGGTCAGCACCTACATCGGCCCCGGCACGGTGATGCAGGCGGTGATGGGCACCATGTGTGTCTTCGCCGGTGTCCTCATCGCGTACAAGATGCGCTGGATCCGTGTCACGCGCCGTTTCTACGGCTTCGTGATGGCCGCGGCCATGGGCTTCATGCTCCTGATGGTGGTCAACCTGCTGTTCTCCGTGTTCGGCGGAGGTGACGGCCTGGGCTTCCGCAGCGGCGGCCTCGGCATCCTCTTCGGCGTCATCGGCATCATCCTCGGCGCGTGCTTCCTGGCTCTGGACTTCAAGCAGGTCGAGGACGGCGTCAACTTCGGCGCACCGCGCGAGGAGGCATGGCTGGCCGCCTTCGGCCTCACCATGACCCTGGTGTGGATCTACCTGGAGATGCTGCGCCTGCTCTCCATCCTCAACGGGGACGACTGACCCCGTAGGCGCGACGACGACGGAACGGCCCGCAGGCACCGCCTGCGGGCCGTTCCGTCTGTCGCGGGGAGGATGCGCGTGCCTCAGAGGAGCTTTCGTGCGGCTCGTCTCAGGTCGTACTCGTGGATGATCGCTTTCGCGTGCCCGTAGGTGAGGTCGTGTTCGCCCCGCAGCCAGCTGACCTTCTCCTCGAAGCGGAGGAGCGAGGGGCCCTCGTCGACGGTGCGGATCCAGGTCGCGATGTCGCGGCCGGTGCAATGGGGGATCCGGGAGAGCAGGTTGCGATGGGTTTCTTCGGAGAAGACTTGAGACATCGGCGCCTCCGACGCAGTGCGCGTTGCTGAACCTTCCCGACACCGTGCCCGAGCGTCGGCGCGTTGGCAACCATCGTGCAGGGGCGCGTAGGGTCACGGCGTGCTCGATACGACCCCGCTCATCACCGCCGTGGACCGATTCGCCGACCGCCTGCGGAGTACGCCGCAGAGCAGGCTGCAGCACGGCGTGGCCGCCGAGGCGCTGGTGACGGCCAGGAAGCTTTCCGTCCGCGCCCAGCGGGCCGAAGCGCCGGACCGGGAGCCGAGGGTCATGCCGGACGTCGGGATATTCGCGGTCGGCGACCAGGTCGCGGTCGCGGGCCGTGACCTGTCCGTGGCACTGGAAACGGCCTCGTCCCAGGAGCTGGACGAGGCCGTGCGGTGTGTCGAGGAGGCGGCTGCGCGGGCGTTCGCACCCGGGCCGCGCTAGAAGGAGGCGATGACGCGGTCGGCGAGGATGTAGACGTTCTCCTCGCCGCACGAGAACGTCAGCGCGTAGGCGCCGGAGACGCCCGAACCGCCCAGCAGCACCGGCTGCTCACCGGAGCGCAGCGAGTCGGCGAGCCGCTCGGCGGTCTCCCGGTGGCCCGGGGTCATGCAGAGCGTGGTGCCGTCGGCGAAGACGTAGACGTCGAGCGTGCCCAGCGGACCGGGACGCACGTCGGTCAGCTCCGTACCGGTGTCGGCGAGCCGCTCGAGGCGGTTCACGGTACGCTCATGGTCGGTCACGACGGGTGTCTGTACGGGGACGAAGTCCGGGTGCGAGGGGTGACGGCGACGGGCCGCGGCCAGCTCGGGGGAGTCCTCGGCGAACTCCGCGTACTCCGCGACCTCGGCGGCCTCGGGCAGGTCGGTGAGCTCCGCCAGCTCCACCAGCTCGTCCAGGGCGTCATCGGCATCGAGGCCCATCGCCTCCAGCCCCGTGAAGTCGGACTGCCGGGGCATGAAGAAGGGGATGTCGTCACCGAGGCCGCCCAGCAGGGACGGGGCGTCGGCGGCGTCGCGCGCCTCCTGGGCCGCCCAGAAGGCACGGGCCTCGGCGAGCTCGCGCTCCCGCTCCTCGGCGAGTGCCTCGGCGACCGCCGCGCGTATCTCCTCGGCGGACGTGGCGGTGTTCCGGTTCTGCTGCTCGGGCAGCGACGCGTGAAGGCTGCGGCCTTCCGCCAGCTCCGTGCGCAGGGCTGTGACCTGCTTGCGCAGCCCGTGAGCAGCGTGCAGAGCGGCGGCGCCGACGGCCGTGGCAGCGGCGGTGGTCAGCAACAGGGCAAACGGCATGGCGCTCACTGACATACTCCCGGTTTCAATCGACACCCCCGACTTCCTACATCAGCTTGTCCTGCGGCGGCACCCGCTGTCAGTGCATTACGTCACGAATTGGACAGGTCTTTCGGCCCGGTGTTCAGCTCTGTGGCTGGTGTGACCTGCAGAAACGACTCTCCCCCGGGACGCAGATCACATCCTGGGGGAGATTCGGTCACGATCGGGGCTCGCCCCGGTTCAAGAAGGCCCCCGCGCGGGAAGCGAGGCCCGCCCGGGCTTGGCATCGGGGGAGTGGACCCTGTCCCTCTCGGGCGGCTGCCGTCCGCCTGCGCTGCGGGCTGGTGCCGCCCTCGTTCCTCGGGCGACCCCAACCCTCCGCTGCGACTCAGCTCAGCCGCTCGGTGTTCGTGGTCGCGCTGAGCCTCGCCTGCGCTGCGGGCTGGTGCCGCCCTCGTTCCTCGGGCGACCCCAACCCTCCGCTGCGACTCAGCTCAGCCGCTCGGTGTTCGTGGTCGCGCTGAGCCTCGCCTGCGCTGCGGGCTGGTGCCGCCCTCGTTCCTCGGGCGACCCCAACCCTCCGCTGCGACTCAGCTCAGCCGCTCGATGACCATGGCCATGCCCTGGCCGCCGCCCACGCACATCGTCTCCAGGCCGAACTGCTTGTCGTGGAACTGCAGGCTGTTGATCAGCGTGCCCGTGATGCGGGCGCCGGTCATGCCGAAGGGGTGGCCGACGGCGATCGCGCCACCGTTGACGTTGACCTTGTCCAGCGGCAGGCCGAGGTCCCGGTAGGACGGGATGACCTGGGCGGCGAACGCCTCGTTGATCTCGGCCAGGTCGATGTCGTCGACGGTCAGCCCGGCGCGCTTGAGCGCCTGCTTGCTGGCCTCGACCGGGCCGTAGCCCATGATCTCGGGCGAGAGGCCGGAGACGCCGGTCGAGACGATGCGGGCCAGCGGGGTCAGGCCCAGCTCGCGGGCCTTGGTGTCCGACATGATGACGAGCGCGGCGGCACCGTCGTTGAGCGGGCAGCAGTTGGCCGCGGTGACGAGACCGTCGGGGCGGAACACCGGCTTCAGCCCCTGCACGCCCTCCAGCGTGACGCCCGCGCGGGGGCCGTCGTCCTTCGAGACGACCGTGCCGTCCGGCGTGGTGACCGGGGTGATCTCGCGCTCCCAGAAGCCGTTCTTGATGGCTTCCTCGGCGAGGTTCTGCGACCGCACGCCGAACTCGTCCATGTCCTGGCGGGTGACGCCCTTGATCCGGGCCAGGTTCTCGGCGGTCTGCCCCATCGCGATGTAGGCGTCCGGGACGAGGCCCTCCTCGCGCGGGTCGGTCCAGCTCGTGCCCTCCTGCTCAGCACGGGCGGCGGTGCGGGCCTCGGCCTCGGCGAAGAGCGGGTTGTGCGTGTCCGGCAGGCTGTCGGAGTTGCCCTTCACGAAGCGGGAGACCATCTCGACGCCGGCGGAGATGAAGACGTCGCCCTCGCCGGCCTTGATGGCGTGCAGCGCCATGCGGCTGGTCTGGAGCGAGGACGAGCAGTAGCGGGTGACCGTACAGCCGGGAAGGTGGTCCATCCCCATCTGCACGGCGATGATGCGGCCCAGGTTGTTGCCCTGCTCGCCGCCGGGGAGACCGCAGCCGAGCATCAGGTCGTCGATGTCCCTCGGGTCCAGCTCGGGGACCTTGGCCAGTGCGGTTCGGATGATGGTCGCGGTCAGGTCGTCCGCACGCACATCCTTGAGGGACCCCTTGAAGGCCCGGCCGATGGGGGAACGGGCAGCAGAGACGATCACGGCTTCGGGCATCACGCGGCTCCATGAGGGCTGGAAGGCAGGAAGGCTGGGCTGCCTTGGAAGTTACCCGGACGTATAGCTGAGGTCACCAAACAGGCGATGTGATGCGGACCTCTTTTCTAAGCAACCGCTCAGTCTCCCGCGTTGTTCCCGTGGTGGCCGCCCGTTCCGTTCCCGTGACTGCCGCCTGTGCCGTTTCCGTGACTGCCGCCCGTGTTGTTGCCGCGGTGGAGGTGGCCGCGGTCCACCCACCGCCATGCCGCCGCCGATGCGCGTCCGCGCGCCGGCCCCTCGTCCGCGCCTGCCCCTTCGTCCCCGTGCGGCACAGGTTCCGTGTGGGCGGGCAGACGCCTGCGCCTGCGGTGCTTGAGCAGGGCCCAGGGGGCGCGCGCCGCCGTCACCTCCGTGCCGGCTTCCCGTGCGGCGCGGGACGCCGCCTTGGCGACCGGCAGGATGCCCTCCCGGCGCGAGCCGTCCAGATGATCGGAATCCGGCCAGAGGCCGAGGGACGCGCACAGGGTCGGCAGCATCGCCATCGCGGCGGTCGCGTACCCCTCGGCCGAGGGGTGGTAGTTGTCGGGGCCGAAGAGCTCCCGCGGGTTCGCCTCGAACTCCGGACCGAGCAGGTCGCCCAGCGAGACCGTCCGTCCGCCCTGTTCGACCGCTCCGATCGTCTGGGCCGCCGCCAGCTGCCGGCTCACCCGCCGGGCCAGCCACCGCAAGGGCTGGTAGACCGGCTCGATCGTGCCCAGATCGGGGCAGGTGCCCACCACCACTTCCGCGCCTGCGGTGCGCAGCCGACGTACCGCCGTGCTCAGACAGCGCACCGACTGCGTCGCGGGCATCCGGTGGGTCACGTCGTTCGCGCCGATCATGATCGCGCAGACGTCCGGTACCCCCGACGGATCCGCCAGCACCAGGGAGACCTGACGCTCCAGATCGTCCGACCGGGCACCCGGCAGGGCCACGTTACGAAGATCCACCGGCCGTTCGGCCACCGCCGCGAGTCCGGACGCCAGCAGGGCCCCCGGTGTCTGGCCCGCTCTGCGCACCCCCTGGCCGGCAGCCGTCGAGTCTCCCAGCATGACGAAACGCAATGGGTCGGTGGGGCCGGCGAACGCCACCCCGTACCGTCCGTCCGCGCTCGGCGGGACGGGGGCCTTACCCCCGCCCACCTGTCGTTTCGCCAGTTGCACCTCGGCCAGCACCAGGCCCACCGTCGCCGCGCCGATCAGTCCGACGCTGCCGCCCCCGTAGGCCGCACCCGCTGCGATCCGCCGTGCCACCCTCGCTCTCGACACAGTCCGGTCCACCTCCTCCGTGCCGTACAGCCGTACACAGCACTACCTGCCCCGTGGGGGGCGTAGCTCAATCGCTTCGACCGATCTCCTGCCCGTACGCATACTCTTGCCTGAATATCTCGGAGACCCCGGAGTACACGGTGCAATTCCACGATTCGATGATCAGTCTTGTCGGCAACACCCCGCTCGTCAGGCTGCGCAATGTGTCGGCAGGCATTCAGGCGACGGTCCTGGCCAAGGTCGAGTACTTCAACCCCGGCGGGTCGGTGAAGGACCGCATCGCGCTGCGCATGATCGAGGCCGCCGAGCAGAGCGGCGAGCTGGAGCCCGGCGGCACGATCGTGGAGCCGACCAGCGGCAACACGGGCGTGGGCCTGGCCATCGTCGCCCAGCAGAAGGGCTACAAGTGCATCTTCGTCTGCCCGGACAAGGTGTCCACGGACAAGATCAACGTTCTGCGCGCGTACGGCGCGGAGGTCGTCGTGTGCCCCACGGCCGTCGACCCGGAGCACCCGGACTCGTACTACAACGTCTCGGACCGCCTGGTCCGTGAGACGCCGGGTGCCTGGAAGCCCGACCAGTACTCCAACCCCAACAACCCGCGCTCGCACTACGAGACCACGGGCCCCGAGCTCTGGGAGCAGACGGAGGGGAGGATCACCCACTTCGTCGCGGGCGTCGGTACGGGCGGCACGATCAGTGGCACGGGCCGCTACCTCAAGGAGATCAGCGAGAACCGCGTGCAGGTCGTCGGCGCGGACCCGGAGGGTTCCGTCTACTCCGGCGGCTCGGGACGCCCGTACCTCGTGGAGGGCGTCGGTGAGGACTTCTGGCCGAGCGCCTACGACCGCACGGTCACGGACGAGATCGTCGCGGTCTCCGACAAGGACTCCTTCCAGATGACGCGGCGCCTCGCCAAGGAGGAGGGCCTCCTCGTCGGCGGCTCCTGCGGCATGGCCGTCGTGGCGGCACTGGAGGTCGCCAAGCGCCTCGGCCCCGAGGACGTGGTGGTCGTCCTGCTGCCGGACAGCGGCCGCGGGTACATGAGCAAGATCTTCAACGACGAGTGGATGGCCGACTACGGCTTCCTGGAGGACACCGGCCCGTCGGCCAGGGTCGGCGCCGTCCTCGACTTCAAGGAGGGGCCTCTCCCCTCGCTGGTCCACATGCACCCGGAGGAGACGGTCGGAGACGCCATCGACGTGCTCCGGGAGTACGGCGTCTCGCAGATGCCGATCGTGAAGCCGGGTGCCGGCCACCCCGACGTCATGGCCGCCGAGGTCATCGGTTCCGTGGTGGAGCGGGAGCTCCTGGACGCGCTGTTCACCCAGCGGGCCACGCTCCAGGACCCGCTGGAGAAGCACATGTCGGCCCCGCTTCCGCAGGTCGGCTCGGGAGAGCCGGTCGAGGACCTGATGGCCGTGCTCAGCGGCGGCGACGGTGCCGACGCGGCCATCGTCCTCGTCGAGGGCAAGCCGACGGGCGTCGTGAGCAGGCAGGACCTGCTGGCCTTCCTCGCGAAGGGCTCCTCGGCCCCGAAGCAGTGACCCGCGTTCTCCGGGGTTCGCGAAAACGGTACGAGCGCGACACGTCGGCGCAGCACCGGCTTAACACGGCTCCGGCAGAGTAATGGGTGTCGGCAGGGAAACCCGCCGACACCACATACGGCGACACGGACTACGGAGCGGCTCCCGGACCTCCACCGTCGCCAGGACGTGACACCCGGCCCTGACCCGGGGATCGCGCCCCTCGCGGGGACCGCCGTCGTCCCGCCCTCCGGGCAACCGGGGGTGCGGCGGTCCCCGCGACTATTCATGTCCGCGGACGTCCGGGCTCATCGCCCGTCCCGCGCTCCCCGCCGGCTCCCAGACTCTTCCGTGCGCCTCACGGTACGAATCCCGGGCGCCGGGTCGGTGGGGCCGGCCCCACCGACCCGGCGGTCCGCCGCGCAGGGCGGGCCTTGCCCGTTCGGCGTAGCGTTGTTGCCGGGAGACGGGAGGCGCGCCCATGGCCACCACGACATCGTCCGCCCGTGCCATCCCCCGCACGTCCGGGACACGGGCACGTATGGTCAACGAGGCCGAGCTCAGGGCGACGCTCTCGACGTTCCGCGAGCTCTCCGACGAGGACTGGCGGCGGCCGACCCACTGCACCGGCTGGACCGTGCGGGACATGCTGGCCCACACCGTCGGCCAGTACGAGGAACTGCCACGCCCCTGGGTCGCCGTGCGCCGGATCCGTCGCGCCGCACGGACCCATCCGCACCTCGGGCGGCTGGACGGGCACAACGAGATCCAGATCGAGGACCGGCAGGCCGTTCCCGGGCGCGAACTGATCGGCGCCCTGGCCCACTTCGCACCCCAGGCGCTCATCGCCCTGCGCCGCGTCCCGGCCCCGGTCCGCCGCAGAACCCGGCTGAGCCTCCTCTACCCGGAGGCGAGGGCCCTGCCCGACGACTCGGTCGACTACCTCGGGAGCGTCCTCGTGGTCCGCGACACCTGGATGCACCGGGTGGACCTCGTCGACGCCCTCGGGGCCGATGTGGCCCTCGACGGCCACGACCGGGAGATCGTCGATCAGGTGGTGCTGGACCTGGCCCTCGCCTGGACGGGCCCCGCCGTGGAGATCGACCTCCACGGCCCGGCGGGAGGACGCCACCTGCTGGGCATCGGCACCCCGGCGGCCACCCTCCGCGCGGAGGCGCTCGACTTCGCCCGGCACGTCTCGGGGAGGCCGACGCGAGGCCGCCTGGAGCTGGAGGGCGATCCCGGGGCGCGGGAGGCGCTGACGGCGGCACGCGTCGTGTTCTGAGACCTTCGGCGCCCGCACGCACGGTCCGGGTGCCCGCACGCACCGCCTGGGTGCACGGTCCGCGCCACAGTCCGGGCGCGCGGTCCGCACACTTGGTCAGGGCGGGTGCCGAAGAAGCTCACCGGGGAGTCGCCCCGGCGAGGAAGGCCTCGGGTGTGACGGCGTACCCCGTGGGGTTGATGACGGCGACGGGGGTGCGGTCGATCAGGACCGTCGGGGTGGAGCGGACGCCGCTCGTCTCGAACGCCGCCGCCACCTGCGCCGCCCAGGGCAGATAGGTGCGCTCCATGACCTTCTGCCGGAAGGCGTCGGTGTGCAGCGCCTGGACCTCGTCGGCAAGCCGCAGCAGGGTGTCGCGGTCGGCGAATGCGTCCACGTCCTCGCTGGGCTGATCGGCGTACAGGGCCCGCAGATAGTGCATGAACGGCTTCTGGCCCTCGTCCGCCGCGGCTCCCAGCGCGGCCAGCGCCTCCAGGGAACCGCTGCCGCCGGCCGAGTCGTCGATGAACGTGCCGAAATGGTGGTCCACCGCGAACCTGCCCTCGTCGGCGGCCCGCTCCATCACTGCTCCGAGGCCGAGCTCCATGCGCTTGCAGTAGGGGCAGCGCAGGTCGGCGTAGACGCTCAGCACGTGTGCGGCATCGGGGTCGCCGTAGCGGACGACGATGCCACCCGGCCCTCTCGTGTTCGCTGGGATCATGACCCCAGGTTCGGCAGGGGCGGACGGTCCCGCAATGCGAGCGGCGTATCGGTGGGGCCGCCGGGCGCGGTGCCCGGAGCCGGGGCGAGGGTGCGGGCCGGCGGGTGTCCCCGCCGGCTGCTCTGTCAGTAGTTGCCGTTGGAGAGGATTTCGCCGCCCTCGTCGTAGACGGTGACGAGGCCGTTCTCCGAGTCCTTCCAGTCGGCGAACGCGGAGGCGAGCAGCTTGCCCTCGCCCTGGTGCGGGCCCATCATGCCGCCCGTGAAGTCGGTGTAGACATCGGCGGCGTCCAGGATTCCGTTGGACCCGTCCGCGCCTTGGACCTTGGTGACGTGCTCGGCCGCGGCCTTCTCGGCGGCGGTGCCGTTCTCGGCGACGAAGGCCTTGAACCGGTCCGCCTGCGAGAGCTTCCGCTTCTCCTCGGCGGGCTTGTCGTCGGCTGCCTCCACGGCATCGGCGGAAGCCTGCTTCTGCGGGGCTGTGGCCGCCGTCCCGGAACCCTTGTCCACATCGCCGCCGCTCGTGGCGATCGCGAGGACCATGAAGAACGCGAACACGCCTCCGAGAGCTGTGAGCACCTTGTGCCGGGCGAACCAGGACTTCTTCGGCTGAGGCTGCTGCGGCGGGACCGGTCCGCCGGGGTGGGCGGCGGGACCGCCCTGATACGGATGCTGCTGATTCTGCGGGTACTGCTGGGACATGGGGAGTGTCTTCCTGACGGCGTGGACGGAGGCGGCGCGCGTTGTGGGGCGGCCGGTCTGGGTGTGGGGGCGGCCGGTGCGGGCACGTTTTCTCCACATGCTCCGATGTGGTCGCCGACCGCATCGGATCGCGAGGGGGAATTTCACCGAAGGGTGTGAAGCCCGTCGCCCGACGTTGACGACCGGGAGCGGGTGGCGCTGGTGGCGGCATTCATCGCTCACACGCCCGCTGCCGGGGAGGGAGTGTGAGCTCCCTGCCGCGGGAGGTCGGCCCTTGGTCTGCGCGAAGCCGCCCGACACGAACTGTGGGGAACACGTGAAATCGCGGAGGCGGCGATGGTCCCGTACGGTCGCGCGCGCGTTCCAGGAGTGGACGGGGTGACCGTGGCCCCGGCCGCTGTCCGGAGCGTGGGCTGTATATGGACATGCAGAGCGCTTGCTGGCTGAATGGATTCCTCGGTGCCGGACCGGTGCGGAGGGACTCTGGAGGGGACAGCATGAGCGGGAGCAGCCCGGCTGCGCGGTTGCAGCGGCTCTTCGAGGGGCGGCGGCTCACACCCACCCAGCGGCGGATCGCGCACTCCATGGTGCGCAGGGCCGCCGATGCCCCGTTCCTCTCGAGTGTGGAGCTGGCCGAGCTGGCCGGGGTGAGTCAGCCGTCCGTCACCCGCTTCGCCGTGGCCCTCGGGTTCGACGGCTACCCCGCGCTTCGCAAGCACCTGAGGGAGGTCTCGCCCGTCGACGCGGCCGACGCGGCCGACGCGGACGGCCTGGAGGACACGCTCAACGAGTACCAGCAGGCGGTGCGGGCGGAGATCGAGAACCTGCGTCAGCTCTCCGAGCTGCTCGCCGATCCGGCGCCGGTGGAGCGGGCGGGGCGGCTGCTCGCCGCCTCCAGGCCCCTCCTCGTGCTCGGACTGCGGGCGGCCTCCTCGCAGGCCCGGGGATTCGGGTACTTCGCCGCCAAGGTGCACCCGGACGTACGGGTCGTCGACGAGGGCGGCAGCATGCTGCACGACCGTGTGGACGCCGCCAGGCGTGCGGGTGCGAGCGCGCTGATGTGCTTCGCGCTGCCGAGGCACCCGCGCGAGGTCGTGGACGCGCTGGCGTACGCGCGCGAGCAGGGGCTGACCGTCGTGACCGTGGCCGACTCGGCGTTCGCGCCGGTGGCGGCCCACAGCGATCTGCTCATCCCTGCCGCCGTGGGCACCGGGCTGGCCTTCGACACGGCGTGCGCGCCGATGCTGATGGGCCGGGTGCTGCTGGAGGCCATGTGCGACGGGCTGCCCGAGGCGCAGGCCCGGCTGGAGGACTTCGACGCGAGGGCTGCCGCACGAGGGCTGTTCGTCGAGTAGCCCCAGCTCGGTGTCAGCTCACCGCCGGTTCTCAGACGTCGCTCATCTGCGCCTATTAACCTCCGCGCCCAGAGGGTCCGCAGGGGAACCGTGGGAGAGGGGTACGGACGTGGGGCGCGGAGCGCAGTCCTTGGCGAGAGTGGCCGTGATCGTACGGGCCGGGGCCGCGCCGTTGTGGTGGCCGGGGCTGCTGGCGGCGGCCGTCGGGGCGTTCGTCCCGGGGCTCACGGGACGGCGGATCGGCCTGCTGGCCGGGGCCGCGTTGTTCCTGGTGGTCCTGGGAGCCGTGGCGCTCACCAGGACGGGGCGGTACGCGGAGCTCGCGAACGGCGCCACACGGGCCGGCCGCGGCGACTTCCTCCAGGACCGGGACGTGACCGTACGGAACTGGCGGCGGACGTACCGCTGGTGGCTGGCGGGAGCGTTCCTCGTGGCGGTCGCGAGCGCTTACGTCCTGCCGGGTGCCGGAGGGCTCGTGCTGGCCGGGGCCGGCGCCGGGCTGTGGCTGAAGGCGGTACGGCTGGGGCAGCGGGAGCGGCGGGACGACGTCCTGTACTGGGTGCGTACCGACTGGGCCGAGCGGGGCCGTCCAGCGGGCGGGAAGGTCAAGGGCTACCGGACGACCGGACCCGTGGCGGGGGACGCCGCACCTGGAGGGGCGCGGCGTCGCCGCCGGTGAGGGCGCGGAGGTCAGACCTCCAGGTCCGCCTCGATCTTCCGCAGCTGGTGGCGGGCCATCGCGAGGTTGGCCCTGCCGCCGTCCAGTACGAGGTAGAGGAACAGGCCGTTGCTGCCGCGGGTTTTGAGCAGCCGGATCAGGTGGTACTGGGTGCCGAGGGTGATCAGGATGTCCTCGATCTCGTCCTTGATGCCCAGGTGCTCCATGGTCCGGAGCTTGGCCCGTACGACGTCCGTGTTGCCGGCCGCCGCGACCTCCAGGTTGAAGTCCTTGCCACCGCCGAGGGTGCCGAGGGCCATGCCGCTGGTGTAGTCGACGAGAGCGACACCGAGGGTCCCCTCGATCGACGCCATCGCATCCTTCAGTGACGCTTCGGTGTTGGCCATGGTGTTCGTTTCCTTTCCCTGGCCGGCCCGGTGGCCGGTCCGTAACTTCGTGGTGCGTTTCCGGTCGGTGCGCGGACGGCCGGGGCCGTCCGCGGCTGGTGCGGGTGTCACGTGGGATCCGGTGTGGTGCCTCGGCGCGGCAGGGCGCCGGACTGCTGTGGGCGCGGGGGCGGCACGGGGCGGTCGGCGCGGTCCTGCGCGGCGTCGACGACCTCGCCGATGCGCGCGCCGGCGCGGCGGCCCTCGAGGTGGAGGCGGCCGACGTTGATGCGGTCCTCGGCCAGCAGGGTGAGGACGGCGGAGCGGCCCGCCGCGTAGGTGGCGATGTA
Source organism: Streptomyces sp. Alt3 (assembly GCF_030719215.1). Taxonomy (NCBI): domain Bacteria; kingdom Bacillati; phylum Actinomycetota; class Actinomycetes; order Kitasatosporales; family Streptomycetaceae; genus Streptomyces; species Streptomyces glycanivorans. The sequence continues at coordinate 4,858,926 of NZ_CP120983.1, forward strand.
GCCGTTCTCGCCGCGGATCAGGAGTTCGCGGAAGGCGCCGCGGCCGGTCGCGTCGGACATCCGGACCGATACACCGAGTGCGGCGGCGGTCAGCGCGGCGACGCCCTCGGCCTCGACGCCGGGGGTGTCCTGGGCGACGATCAGGCCGTCGGTGCTGGCGGCCAGCGCGCCCGTCAGGAGCGGCACCCGGGCGCGTAACCGCTGGAGCTCGTCGAGGACATCCTTGACCTCTGCCTCGGGCACCATCAGCTGTCTCCTCCCGGCACGCTGTCTGAGCGCGCGTATCACAGGGCCTCCAATGCGTCTCTGAGCCGGCGCAGCAGGGCGACGTCGGGGTCGTTCGTGACCTCCGGCAGCGTGATGCGGCTGTGCCCGGACAATGAGCCGGAAGCGGCCGGGCGGACCGCTTCGACCAGCCCGGCGGCCGCCAGCCGGCGCAGGTCGACCAGGGTGTGGAAGGCCGAGCGGCCCAGGTGCTGGGCGATGTCGGTGGCCGTGCGCTCGCCGTTCACCAGGGCCAGTACGTGCCGCTGGCGTGCGGGTACCGGGGCGTCGACCGAGTGGGCCGTGGGCGCGAGCGGCGCACTGTCGGTGAGCGCGTCCGGCCAGATCCGGTCCAGGAGTTCGCGGCGCCGGAGCGTCTCACGCTGCACCGCGTGCACGGGTACGGGACGGACGGGACCGATCCAGTGGGAGACCCCGTAGCGGAAGCGTGCGGGGGTGTTCGTGGGGGCCAGGGCGAAGAACGCCGCGTCGTACAGCGCCCCCAGGTGGCAGAGCTCCAGGGCGCCGCCGGGTACCCGGCCGCTGTCCACGAGGTAGCGGCCGACCCTCCGGCCCGCGCCCGCCTGGGCGATCGCGTCCCACCAGCCCTCGGAACGCAGAGCGCCGCCCGTCGTGAGCAGGACGTCGATTCCGGGGGTGGCGGGGCTCTCCGCATGGACCACCTGGCCGTCGGCGAGATACAGGGTGCCGCGGTCGCGCATCAGTGCGCCGGTTGCGCGCTCCGCCGCGAGCCGTTGCAACATCGGCGAAGGAGCGGCCCGTTCCGGTGTGCCGGGCCGGTCGGCGACGGTGGGGCTCATGCCAGGACCAGCCGCTCCGCTATCTCGCCGAGCCGTATCCGCGCCATCGCCAGGTTGCCATCCGCGCGGTCCAGCCAGAGGTGGAGGAAGACGCTGCTGTCGAAGGCCGTCTCGACGAAACGAAGGATGTGGTAGCCGGGGGCGGTGGTCACGATGACGTCCTCGACGGCGGGGACGGGCGGGCCCGTCGGTCCGGCGAACGGTCCGGCCTGAGCGAAGACCGGCTGTTCGGCGGCCATCCTCGCCACCTCGGCCGTCTCGGCGGCGGTGGCCTCGTGGTCGCCGTTGGGCGACTCGCCGATGGTGCCGAGCGCGAGACCGCTCGTCCAGTCGACCACCGAGGCACCCCGGGCGCCGGGCAGCCTCATGACCTCGATCAGGCACTCGTCGATTCCGGGCAACGCGGACTCCCCTCCCGACGTGGCGTACGGATGTAATGGAGAGGCTACGCAACGTGTGCATTCCTGGTGGGAGTTCTGGCATTTTCCAGTGGTACATGCGAACGGCCGTGTAAAGAGCCGCTGGTGGGCGCCCGGCGGTGGTCGGAAGTTGTCCGGCCGACCACCCTTCGAGTGGCGGAATTCCGCCCTCCGGTGCCCGCCGTCCGCCCTTCCCGTCGGCCACCCGGGGAGCCGCCCGCGGTGCGGTCGAGAGGCATCCCCGGGGGAGTGACCGGCCGGACGGGACGACGGTGCGCCTGTTGACTAGGAGTATTCAGGCGGACAGGATGTGAATAGGTGAGTCACATTCGCGAGGAGGCAGCCCCATGTCAGGACCCCGCCCCGTACGGGCACCGCGCGGTACGGAACTGAGCGCCCTGGGATGGCAGCAGGAAGCCGCCCTCCGCATGCTGCAGAACAACCTCGACCCCGAGGTCGCCGAACACCCCGACAAGCTCGTCGTCTACGGCGGCACGGGCAAGGCGGCCCGCGACTGGCGGTCCTTCGACGCCATGGTCCGCACCCTCCGGACGCTCAAGCAGGACGAGACGATGCTCGTCCAGTCCGGGCGCCCGGTCGGCGTCATGCAGACCCACGAGTGGGCGCCGCGTGTCCTGATCGCCAACTCCAACCTGGTCGGCGACTGGGCGAACTGGGAGGAGTTCCGCCGTCTGGAGGCCCTCGGGCTCACCATGTACGGGCAGATGACCGCGGGTTCCTGGATCTACATCGGGACCCAGGGCATCCTCCAGGGCACGTACGAGACGTTCGCCGCCGTCGCCGCCAAGCGGTTCGGCGGGACGCTGGCCGGCACGATCACGCTGACGGCCGGACTCGGCGGCATGGGCGGCGCCCAGCCGCTGGCCGTCACGATGAACGACGGCGTGGCCCTCTGCGTCGACTGCGACCCGCGCGCCATCGAGCGCCGTATCGAGCACCGCTTCCTGGACGTGCGCGCCGATTCGCTCGAACACGCACTCCAGCTGGCCGTCGAGGCCCGCGACGCGCGGCGCCCGCTCTCCATCGGCCTCCTCGGCAACGCGGCGGAGCTGCTGCCCCGGATGCTGGCCGAGGGCGCTCCCGTCGACATCGTCACCGACCAGACCAGCGCCCACGACCCGCTGGCCTATCTGCCCGTCGGCGTCGACTTCGACGACATGGCCTCCTACGCCGCCGAGAAGCCCGCCGACTTCACCCGGCGTGCCCGGGAGTCGATGGCCGCGCACGTCGAGGCGATGGTCGGCTTCATGGACGCGGGGGCCGAGGTCTTCGACTACGGCAACTCGATCCGGGGAGAGGCCCAGCTCGCCGGCTACGACCGCGCGTTCGACTTCCCCGGCTTCGTGCCCGCCTACATCCGGCCGCTCTTCTGCGAGGGCAAAGGGCCCTTCCGGTGGGCGGCCCTGTCGGGCGAGGCCTCGGACATCCACAGGACGGACAAGGCGCTGCTCGAACTCTTCCCGGAGAACGAGTCGCTGCACCGCTGGATCAGGATGGCCGGCGAGCGGGTCCACTTCCAGGGTCTGCCCGCCCGGATCTGCTGGCTCGGCTACGGCGAACGCGACCGGGCGGGCGAGCGGTTCAACGACATGGTGGCGAGCGGCGAGCTCGCCGCACCCCTGGCCATCGGACGTGACCACCTGGACTGCGGGTCGGTCGCCTCGCCCTACCGCGAGACCGAGTCCATGCTCGACGGCTCCGACGCCATCGCGGACTGGCCGCTGCTCAACGCCATGGTCAACGTGGCCTCGGGGGCGTCCTGGGTGTCCCTGCACCACGGCGGCGGTGTGGGCATGGGGCGTTCGATCCACGCGGGACAGGTCACGGTCGCCGACGGCACCGAGCTCGCGGGCGAGAAGATCCGGCGGGTCCTCACGAACGACCCCGGGATGGGCGTCATCCGGCACGTCGACGCCGGTTACGACATCGCGGAGTCCGTCGCCTCGGACAAGGGCGTGCGCGTCCCGATGACGGAGGACGACGCCCGGTGACCCGGTCCGTGGACGACGGCCCGGAGCGGGGCTTGCCGGGGCCGGCTGCGTCCGGGCCCCGGTCCGGTGAGCCCGAGTCGTTCCAGGAGATGTGGCGCGGACTCGCGCCCCTCGGACTCGACCCGGCAAGTGGCGGCTACCGCCGGTACGCCTGGAGCGGGGCCGACGCGGACTGCCGCGAGTGGTTCCGCGCCCAGGCCGGGTCCCGTGGGCTCGTCCACGAGGTCGACCGCAACGGCAACCAGTGGGCCTGGCACGGTGACCCCCTCGCGGGGGACGCCGTGGTCACCGGATCCCATCTCGACTCCGTGCCCGACGGCGGAGCCTTCGACGGCCCTCTCGGCGTGGTGTCCTCCTTCGCCGCTCTGGACGAACTCCGGCGCAGGGGAGCGGTGTTCACCAGGCCCGTCGCCGTCGTCAACTTCGGCGACGAGGAGGGGGCACGTTTCGGGCTCGCCTGCGTCGGTTCCCGGCTCGCCGCGGGGCAGTTGACGGTCGCGGACGCGCACCGGCTCCGGGACGGGGACGGGGTCGCGCTGCCCCGGGCCATGGAGGCGGCCGGGTACGACCCGGACGCCATCGGACCCGACCCCGGACGCCTCGCCCGGATCGGCGCGTTCGTCGAGCTCCATGTGGAACAGGGGCGCGCCCTCGACCTGAGCGGCGACCCGGTCGGCGTCGCCTCGGCCATCTGGCCGCACGGCCGTTGGCGGTTCGACTTCCGGGGCGAGGCCAACCACGCCGGCACCACACGGCTCGCCGACCGCCGGGACCCGATGCTCCCGTACGCCGAGACCGTGCTCGCGGCCCGGCGGGAGGCGGAGCTCGCCGGAGGCCTCGCGACCTTCGGCAAGATCGCCGTCGAGCCGAACGGGGTCAACGCGATCCCGTCCCTGGTGCGGGGCTGGCTCGACTCACGAGCCGCCGACCAGGACACTCTCGACGCGGTGGTGAGTGGTGTCGAGCGGGCCGCGCGGGAGCACGCCGAGCGGGCCGGGATCGATCTCGACGTCGTACGCGAGTCGTTCACGCCGGTGGTGGACTTCCAGCACGCGCTGCGGGACGAGATCCGCCGGGTGCTGGAGAAGCGGGGTGGTGACGGCTTCGACGCCGAGGGACGCGCCGTGCCGGTGCTCGGCACGGGAGCCGGACACGACGCGGGTATTTTGTCCGCTTCCGTGCCGACCGCCATGCTGTTCGTACGGAACCCCACCGGGATCTCGCACTCACCCGCGGAACATGCCGCGGAGGACGACTGCGTGGCCGGAGTGAGGGCACTCGCCGACGTACTGGAAGGCCTCGCGTGCAGCTGACGACGCAACCGACGGGCACACCGGTCACCGCGACGTACTGGATGTCGCACGCCTGGCTCGGCACCCATGTCGAGCCGGGCGTGCTCCTGGACGTGTCCGGGGGGCGCATCGCCGGCGTCCGGACGGGCGTCGGCACACCGCCACCCGGCGCCACCGTGCTGCACGGGCTGACCGTCCCGGGACTGGCCAACACCCACTCGCACGCCTTCCACCGCGCGCTGCGCTCCACCGTGCAGGTCGGCTCGGGCACCTTCTGGACATGGCGCGAGACGATGTACCGGACGGCTTCGCGTCTCACCCCCGACACCTACTACGACCTGGCCCGCGCCACGTACGCCGAGATGGCGCTGGCCGGGATCACCGCGGTCGGCGAGTTCCACTATCTGCACCACGCGCCGGGCGGAACGCCCTACGACAACCCGAACGCCATGGGCGAGGCGCTCATCGCCGCGGCGTCCGAGGCCGGCATCCGGATCACCCTGCTCGACACCGCCTACCTCGCCGCCGGGTTCGGGGAGGAGCCGAACCGGCACCAGACGCGCTTCTCCGACGTCACCGCCGACGCCTGGGCCGAGCGTGCCTCCCTCCTGGAGGGTGACGACGACCTGGTGGTGATCGGCGCCGCGATCCATTCCGTACGGGCCGTGCCTGCGGGGCAGCTGGCCACCGTCGCCCGGTGGGCACAGGAGCGGGCCGTCCCGCTGCACGTCCACCTCTCCGAGCAGACCGCGGAGAACGACGCCTGCCTCGCCGCCCACGGCCGGACCCCCACGCGGCTCCTGGCCGACCACGGGGTCCTCGGTCCGGGCACCACCGGCATCCACAACACGCACCTCACCGCCGAGGACATCGAGCTGCTGGGCGCGTCCCGGACGGGCACCTGCATGTGCCCCACGACGGAACGCGACCTCGCCGACGGCATCGGCCCCGCCGCCGCGCTCCAGGGCGCGGGCTCCCCCCTCTCGCTGGGCAGCGACAGCCATGCCGTGATCGACCTCTTCGAGGAGGCCCGGGCCATGGAGCTCAACGAACGCCTGCGCACCCACGTGCGCGGGCACTGGACGGCGTCCGCGCTGCTCAGGGCGGCATCCGCCGACGGACATGCCGCGCTCGGCCGGCCGGACGGGGGGACGCTGGAACCGGGTGCGCCCGCCGACCTCACGACCGTCGCACTGGACTCCGTCAGAACAGCGGGGCCGGTACCGAGGCTGGGGGCCGAAGCGGCCGTATTCGCCGCCACGGCCGCCGATGTGCGGCACACCGTGGTGGCCGGACGGCACATCGTGCGGGACGGACGGCACACCCGGATCGAGGACGTGCCCGGAGCACTCGCCTCGGCCGTCGCCGCCCTGCACCACTGACCACCCGGCCGGCCCGCACGCCGGGCGCCCGGGCGGGCCGCGCACCGGATGTCCGCCCGGGCCGACGACCCGGGCCGACCACCCCGGGCGCACCGGATGTCCGCCCGCGCCGACGACCCCGGCCGACCACCCCGGCAGCCCAGCCGGGCGAACCCGAAGAGAGCTGTGTCCGGATGACGACGACCACCACGACCGCCATCACCCACATCGCGAACCTGGTCACCAACGACCCCTCCCTCGGTGACGGGACCCCCCTGGGCCTGATCCGGGACGCGGCCGTCGTGATCGACGGCGACCGCGTCGTGTGGACCGGTGAATCCAGCAAAGCACCCGCCACCGACAACGCCGTCGACGCGGGCGGCCGTGCCGTGGTCCCCGGCTTCGTGGACTCCCACTCCCACCTCGTGTTCGCGGGCGACCGGACCGCCGAGTTCAACGCCCGCATGTCCGGCCGTCCCTACTCGGCGGGCGGCATCCGCACGACGGTCGCGGCCACCCGCGCCGCCTCCGACGACGAGCTCTCCGCGAACGTCGCGCGCTACCTGGACGAGGCGCTCCGGCAGGGCACCACCACCTTCGAGACCAAGTCCGGCTACGGCCTCACCGTCGAGGACGAGGCGCGCGCCCTGCGCATCGCCGCCCGGCACACCGACGAGGTCACCTTCCTCGGCGCGCACATCGTGTCCCCCGACTACGCCGACGACCCCGCGGGCTACGTCGACCTCGTGACGGGGCCGATGCTGGACGCGTGCGCGCCGCACGCCCGCTGGATCGACGTCTTCTGCGAGCGGGGCGCCTTCGACGAGGACCAGGCGCGCACGATCCTCACCGCGGGCCTGGCCAGGGGCCTGCATCCCCGCGTCCACGCCAACCAGCTCGGCCACGGCCCCGGCGTACGCCTCGCCGTCGAGCTGGACGCCGCGTCCGCCGATCACTGCACCCACCTCGACGACGCCGACCTCGACGCCCTCGGCCAGGGCTCCACCGTCGCGACCCTGCTGCCCGGCGCCGAGTTCTCCACCCGCGCGGCCTGGCCCGACGCCCGCCGCATCCTCGGCGCGGGGGCCACGGTCGCGCTGTCCACGGACTGCAACCCGGGCTCGTCGTTCACCTCCTCCATGCCGTTCTGCATCGCCCTCGCCGTACGGGACATGGGCATGACCCCCGACGAGGCGGTCTGGTCCGCCACCGCCGGAGGCGCCGCCGCCCTGCGCCGCACCGACATCGGCCGCATCACCCCCGGCGCACGCGCCGACCTGGTGCTCCTCGACGCGCCGAGCCACGTCCACCTCGCCTACCGGCCGGGAGTCCCGCTGGTCCGTGCGGTGTGGCGTGCGGGGGAGAGGACCGTATGACGGGTACGGCTCAGGGGGTGACAGCCGTGCGACGGGTGATCCGGTTTCCACCGGTCGGTCACACGATGTCGCGGCTGTCTACCGCCGGGTGACTCCTCCCGGTACCGTTCTGAGGCAGCGTGGCTCAGGGGGTAGGACCGGGGGGTCTTGTGGGCGGCAGGCGCATACGTGTGATCAGGCCCGGTGATCTGGGCACCAGGGACATCGAGACGTGGCGGGAGCTCCGGGCGAAGTCCGGCGCCCCGGCCCACCCGTTCATGGAACCGGAGTTCGCCCTGGCCGTCGGCCGTGTCCGGCCGCACGCCCGGGTGGCGGTCATCAGCGACGGGACGGGGAGGACGGCGGGCTTCCTCCCCTTCGAACGGGGGCGGCTCGGCCGCGGCCGGGCCATCGGCCTCGGGGTATCCGACGTCCAGGGCGCGGTGCTCCGCCCAGGCTTCGCACCGGCGGCGAGGGAGCTGCTGCGCGGCTGCGGCCTCTCCGCCTGGGAGTTCGACAACCTGGAGGAGGGTCAGACCCTCTTCGAGCCGGCCGCGGCCCGCTCGTACCCCTCGTACGTCATCGATGTCGGCGACGGCTACGAGAGCTACGAGAAGGCGCTGCGCGCCGGGTCGCCGAAGTTCCTCAGGACGACCCTGGCCAAGGAGCGCAAGCTCGGCCGCGAGGCCGGCGAGGTGCGGCTCGTCCTCGACGAGCGGGACCCCGAGATGCTGCGGACCCTGATGGGATGGAAGTCCGCCCAGTACCGGAGGACCGGCCGCCGCGACCGGTTCGCCAAGCCGTGGATCCGTGACCTGACGGAGTTCCTCTTCCACACCCGCGCACCCGGATGCTCCGGTCTGCTGTCCGTCCTGTACGCGGGCGGACGCCCCGTGGCCGCGCACTTCGGGCTGCGCTCGCGGACGGTGCTCTCGTGCTGGTTCCCCGCCTACGACCCGGAGTTCGCGAAGTTCTCACCGGGCCTGATCCTGCATCTGCGGATGGCGAGGGCCGCGGCGGACGACGGCATCGGGATGCTCGACATGGGGCGCGGGGCGGCCGAGTACAAGGACGCCCTGAAGACCGGCGAACTGACGGTGTACGAGGGCGCCTCGGTCGCACCGGGCGCGGGAGCGGCCCTGCGGTGGCTCGGCCGCGAACCCTCCCGCCGCGCCCACGGCTTCGTACGCGACCGGCCCCGGCTGGCGGGCCTGGCGCAGCGCGGCCTCGCACGGGCCGGGCGGCTGCGCGGACCGAAGCGGCCCTGAGAACAGCGACGACCGGCGTCGGACCAGGACCGTCCACACGTCACGACCGGCGCCGAAGCAGGACCGTCCACACGTCACGACCGGGGGGACCGGATGCCGTACCGGAACGAACGAGCGGGGAACACCCGGCGGTTACCCGACATCAGCCGGCTCGCCGGTCTGGCCGTCGCCGAACTGGAGCTGGACGCGGCCGACGGCACGGGCGTACGGATCGGACCCGTGCCGGGCGGCCCGCCCCTGGACGCCGCACCGCGCGACGGTGACGGACGGCGGTTCTTCGCCCTCGTGCGGCTGCGCGGGCGACCGGTCGGCACGGTTGTCGGGCGCGTCCGGGAGGGCGAGGACCCCGCCTCCGTCCTCGCGAAACAGGCGGCGGACGAGATCGTCGTCCCGGACGCCCCGGAGCGGCCACCGGCGAGGGAGATCCCCAGGGCCACGGTGGTCGTCGCCACCAGGGAGCGGCCCGGCCAACTCGCCCGCGCCCTCGATTCGCTGCTCGCCCAGGACCACCCGGACTTCGAGATCGTGGTCGTCGACAACGCCCCGCTGACCGGCTCCACCCGTGAGCTCGTCACCTCCGCCTACGCCGGCCGGGGCGTGCGACACGTGGTGGAGCCGGTGCCGGGTCTGGCGGCCGCGCACAACCGGGGCGTCGTCGCCGCCACGTCCGAGGTCCTCGCCTTCACCGACGACGACGTCGTCGCCGACCCGCACTGGCTCACCGCGCTGACCAGGCCCTTCGGCGAGGACCCCCGGACGGCCTGCGTCACCGGCCTCATCCTGCCCGCCAGGCTGACCACCCCGGCGCAAGTCCTGCTGGAGAGCCACGGCGGATTCGCCAAGGGGTTCACGGCGCGCCACTACGACCCCGCACACCCGCCCGCGGACGAGCCGCTGTTCCCGTTCACCGCCGGACGGTTCGGCTCCGGCGCCAACATGGCCTTCCGGGCCGGGCCGTTGAGGGCGGTCGGCGGTTTCGACCCGGCCACCGGCACCGGGACCCCGGCCCGAGGGGGCGACGACCTCTACGCCTTCGTGCGTCTCCTCGCCGAGGGGTATCCGCTGCGCTACACGCCCGAAGCGATCGTCTGGCACCACCACCGGGAGCGCTGGGGCGACCTGTGCGGACAGGCCTACGGTTACGGTGCCGGGCTCACCGCCTGTCTCACCGCGCTCCTCGTCCGCAGGCCCGCCCTGTTGCCGTCCCTGCTGGCCCGGCTGCCCCGGGGCCTCGCCCATGCCCGCACGATGACGGCGTCGCGCGGCACGGACGCGTCGGGGCGCGGCGGTGTTCCCGGCGCGCACGGCACGTACACCTATCCATGGCCCCGACATCTGTCCCGGCTGGAGCGCAGGGGGCTGCTGTACGGGCCCCTCGGGTACGTACGCGCCCGGCTCGCGCTCCACGGCGCGTCACGCCCCCGGGCGGAGGGATGAGTGCGGGGGGCCGGATCCCCGTGCTGCTGTACCACGCGGTGATGGACGACCCGCCCGGCTGGATCGCCGAGTTCACCGTCACACCGGCCGCGTTCGCCGCGCAGCTGGACGCGATCGAGGCCGGCGGCCGTACGGCGGTCCCGGTCGGCGCCCTCGTGGCCCATCTCGCGGGCGGTGAGCCGCTGCCGGACCGTCCGGTCGTCCTGACCTTCGACGACGGTTTCGCGGACCTGCCCGGGCCGACGGCCGAGGCCCTCGCCGGGCGGTCGATGCCGGCGACCGCGTATCTCACGACGGGTGCGCTGACCCGGTCCGGCGGGGGCAGCCTGCTGCCGCCCGCCCCGATGATGAGGCTGGAGCAGGCGCCGCTGCTCCAGCGGTACGGCATGGAGGTGGGCGGGCACACCGTCACCCACGCCCAGCTGGACACACTGCCCGCAGCCGCCCTGAGGTCCGAACTCGTCGACTCCAAGGCGGCGCTGGAGGACGTGCTGGGGCACGCGGTGACCCACCTCGCCTATCCGCACGGATACAACAGCGCGCGTGTGCGCCGCGCCGCGCGGGCCGCCGGATACGAGAGCGCGGCGGCCGTACGGCACGCACTGAGCTCCGGCCGGGACGAGCCGTACCGGATCGCCCGGCTGATCCTGCGGCGGAGCCACACGGCGCGGGACGTCGAGCGCTGGATGGCGGGCGAGGGCGTGCGCGTGGCCCCGTTCCCCGACTCACCGCAGACCGTGGGCTGGCGCTGGTACCGGCGGGCGCGAGCCACCGTGCGCGGACCTGAGTTCGCGGGATGAGGGGGGGGAGGGGCGAGAGGGGGTGAGAGGGGCGAGGGAGGCGACGGAGTGGGGGAGTGAGCAGGACGGGCCGCGGGCGCCTGTGGAAATGGGCGAGAGCCCCACAAAGCCGAAGCGCGTTCCTATACTTCGCTTAAGGGGACAGTCCTGAGGGGCAGCGGCGTGACGGCCGCGACCACAGCCGTGGGGGGAGTCGCACCGTGCCGCAGCATGTGCCCGCACCGGTCAAGGGGGACGCCGGGGCCGCACCTCCCCCCGGCCCGCCGCCCGCCGCCTCCGGTGGAGCGCCCCGCCGTCCCCCCGGCCCATTGAGACCCGGGACGCTCCTCACCTGGCTGCCGTTACTCCTGGCGGCCGGGCTCTGGACCTCCTCACTTCCCCACGTCGGGTTCCGCTCGATGGGCGAGTACGGGCTCCTGGACCGGCTGCCGCTCACCTACTACCTCTCCCTGCTCGTCCTGACCGCGGGCTTCCTGGCCGCCCTCCGCCGCGCGGGCACGGCCCCGTGGTGGCCGGCGCTGTACTGCGCCGCGCTGCTGATGGCGCTCAAGGGCGTACCCGCCGTCCTCTACGACTCGGAGCGCTACCCCTGGGCCTCGAAGCACGACGCCGTCATCGACCACCTGCTGGCGAACGGCGAACTGCGCCCCGGGGAGGGCCTGTCCGGCAACATGTCCGCCTACGACCAGTGGCCCGGCTTCTTCACGCTCAACGGCGGGCTCGTCCGGACGTTCGGCGTGGAGGGCGCAGCCTCCTACCTGAACTGGGCACCCGTCGTCCTCGGCCTGCTGATGATGCCGGTCCTGATCCTGATCTACCGCACGTTCAGCGAGGACTGGCGCCTCGTCTGGACCGCCGTCTGGATCTTCCAGCTCGCCAACTGGGTGGGCCAGGACTACCTGGCCCCCCAGGGCCTCGCCTACCTGCTCCACCTGGCCGTACTCGCCGTCGTCGTACGCCACTTCGTGCGTCCCGGTTCGGCCGGGCGGCTGCGCTCACGCGCCCGGCTCGATCCCGCCGCCGCGGGCGTCCCGCCGCCCACCGGCACCCGGCAGCGCGCGCTCGGTGCCGTCGTCCTCGTGCCCCTGATCGTGGCGGTCAACGCGGTGCACCAGCTGACCCCGGTGATGCTCTGCGCCACCCTGCTCGCGCTCAACCTCACCCGTCGCTACCGCAATCCCGGGCTCCTGGCCCTGGCCGTGCTGATCATGCTGGCATGGGACCTGACCATGGGCCGGCCCCTGTTCACCGAGACGCTGGGCACGCTGAAGGACTCCCTGGGGCAGCTCACCCAGAACTCCCGTGCCGGGTACGCCGGTCAGCTCACCGGAGCGGGACCCGAGCTCGCCGGCCGGGCCAACGTCCTGATGGTGCTGGCCGTCGCCGGCCTCGCGGGCGCGGCCCTCCTGCTGCGCCGCCGCCTGGTGCACAGCGCCCTGCCGCTGCTGCTGGCCTCGGCCGCGCCCGTTCCCCTGTTCGTCGTCAACGACTACGGCGGCGAGATGCTCTTCCGCGTCTATCTGTTCGCGCTCCCCGGCGCCGCGTTCTTCGCCGCCGCGGCGCTCGTCCCGGCCGCCGGCGACGCCGGGGCGCACCGGATCCGGCCGGTTGTACGGAGAGTCTGCGCGGTCGCCCTCCCCGTGGTGCTGACCGCCCTGGCGGCGGGCTTCATGCCCTCCTACTACGGCAAGGAGCGGATGAACTACACCCCGCCCGCCGAGACCGCGCTTGTCACCCGCACCATCGACGCGGCGCCCGACGGGGCCCTGATCCTCGCGACCACGGGCTCCTTCCCGCAGGCGCTGCACGACTACGACCGGCTGGAGCACTGGTTCTTCGCCGAGCAGGAACTGCCTGGCAACGTCGAGATGCTCCAGGACCCGGCGCGCTACCTCTCGACGCGGCTGCCCCCCGGCACGACGGCCTTCGTCATCCTCACGCGCACCCAGGGCATCTACACCGCCGGTGAGGGGCTGCTGCCGCCCGGCGGCTTCGCCGCCCTGACCCGGGACCTGACCGCATCACCCCTCTTCCACGTGGTCGAGCGGACCGGCCACGGCGTCGTCCTGCGCTACGACAGCCCCTGAGGCACCCCGCCCGGCCCGCTCCGGGCACCCGCGAACCCACCTGACCAGGAAGGCAGCCACGTGTCCGAGGACCGGCAACCGAAGCTCCCCGCCAGGCGGACCCTCGTCAGAGCCGTGCTCGCGCTCTCCGGCTGGGTGGCGCTCGCCGCGACCGCGCTGCCGGGGGGCGCGCCCCTGCGCTGGGCACCCGTGCTCCTCTTCGTGTGCTTCGGCCCCGGGCTCGCCCTGCTGTATCCGCAGACCGGACTCCTCAGGCCGGGTGCCCGGCTCGAAACGGCCGCGCTCGCCGCGCCCCTCGGACTCTCCCTGTCCGTCGTCGTGGCCACCACGCTGTTCCTGCTGGAGGGATTCTCGGGGACCGCCTTCCTGGTGTCGCTCGCCGCGTTCACCACCCTCGCCGCCGCCCTGCCGGGCCTTCCGCTGCCCGCGGCCACCCGGGGCGCGGTCGAGAGGGGCCGGGCGACATCCGTGGGGCGCCGGTGACCCGCCACCGCGTCTCCGGGGAGCGTGGGCCCCGTACCCCCCTCGTGATCGCCCTGGTCTCCGTCGCCGCACTGCTGGCCGGGCTCCTCGCCTGGCACGGCACGCCGTCCTCGGGTGGGGACGACGGCACGACGCCCTCCGCCGGCTCCCTCCCCTCCGACGCCGCCTCCGGCCCGGTGACCGGAGGGAGGTGCGCCCCCACCGCCACGCTCGTGCCACCGTGCGGGGCCTGGTGGGGGGCCTACGTGCCGCACGCCGGGAACGGCTCGCTCAAGGACGCGGTGTACGCGTTCGAGAAGAAGATCGGCCGGAAACTCGACCTCCTGTACACGTACCACGACATGTCGAACACCGAGCTCGACGGTCAGCTGCTGACCCCCGACGAGCAGGTCCTCGGCCGGGACCGGATGCTGATGCTGGCCTGGGAGTCCACGGTGTGGCGCGAGCCCCACCACGCCAACTGGACCGAGGACCAGCTCGGCTGGGCGAAGGTCGCGTCGGGGGCGTACGACCGCGAGATCATCGACCCCCAGGCACGGCGCCTCAAGGCGTACGGGAAGCGGGTGTTCCTCTCCTTCGACCAGGAGACCGACGCCCGGGTCGGTGACGCGGGCACGCCCGAGGAGTACATCGCCGCCTACCGTCACCTCCACGACCGCTTCGAGGAGCTCGGTGTGGACAACGTGGTGTGGGTGTGGACGGTCTCCGGCTACCTCGCGAACGGCGGGCTCTTCGAGCGGCTCTACCCGGGGGACGACTACGTCGACTGGATCGGCATGGACCAGTACAACTACTTCACCTGCCACGACACCACGGACTGGAAGGACTTCGACCGCAGTCAACGGCCGGCGTACGAGTGGCTGCGCACCCACATCAGTGCCGCGAAGCCCCTGATGTTCGCGGAGTTCTCCACGGTGCCCGATCCGGCGGACGAGGACCGCCAGCGCGAGTGGTACGAGGAGATCCCGGAGGTGGTCCGTACGATGCCCGGGGCCAAGGCGCTGGTGCACTGGAACCGGGCGGTCCCCGGGAAGGGCTGCGACCTCACGGTCGACGAGGGGCCGGGCCTCGAGGGGTACCGCACGGCGGGCCAGGACGACTGGTTCAGGCAGCCGGTGCCCGGCCGCTGACCCTCCCCCGGACGCCGTACGCCACCGCCGCGGCCGCGGACAGCCCGCACAGGACGGGCAGTCCGGCCACGGCGAGGGCGTCCTGCGCGACCCATCCGGCGACCGCGAGCACCCACAACGAGGCCGCCGTGACCCGCCAGTGGACCCCGACGGCCCGCAGCAGGACCGCGGCCGACGCCAGACAGAGCAGCTGGAGCGCGAACGGCAGGGCGCGGAGCACGTCGTCCGAGGAGGCTGCCCCGGCGAGGAGTCCGGCCAGGGCACCGTGCCACTCCCCCGACGCGGCGGCCGGACGGACGCCGAGGAACAGCGGGGCGGAGTGCAGGGCGGTCGCGGTCACCAGCAGGGTCGCGCCCAGCAGCACGGGCCTCGGGCGGCGCAGGGCGACGGCGGCGCAGTGGACGACGACCAGCAGGGCCCCGGCGGCCACGGTGGCGGGCGGCAGGGCGTCGACCAGCTGCGTGCCGGTCAGCCGTGTGCGCCCGTCGGGCGCCGCACGGGACAGCGTCACCCAGAACAGCACGGCCGCGAGCCCCAGCAGCCCCCACAGCAGAGCCGCACCCCTGTCGGAGGCGCCCCGCGGGCCGGTGCCGGAGGTCTGCTCCGCCGCGAGGCGGGCCCAGCTCGTCCCGAACTCCTCGCGATCCCGCCCCGCACGCCGAAGGCCCCACGGCGGCCGCCCGGTGAGGGCCGAGCGCAGTCCCAGTGCGGACACCGTCGCGACCGCGCTCATGGCGACGAGTACCGCCCAGCCGGCTCCGGCGATTCCCGCGGGTCCGAGCAGCAGGGCCGCGCTGCCCAGCACGAGGACGCACATCGTGCCCTGGAGGACGGCCAGCGCACCGGTGCGGCCCTGCACCCGCAGCACACCGATGTGCAGCTCCACGACCACCCGGGGCAGGGCGGCGGCCGCCAGCAGCCGCAGGACCAGGGTGCCGTGCTCCGCGTAGTCGGCGCCGAAGGGGCTGAGGATCTGCGGGGCGAGGAGGACCAGCACGAGTACGACGGGGACCAGCAGGACGGCCATGCGGCGCAGCGCCCCGCGTACGCCTTCTGCCAGCCGGCCGGGGCTGTGCGAGGCGTGGGCGGTGAGGGAGGAGGCCATGTTGATGGCCATGAACTCCATGGTGCCGCCGACGGTGTAGGCGATGTAGAAGAAGCCGTTGTGCGCTGCGTCGAAGCGTACGGCGACCATCACCGGCAGCAGGTTGATCATCGCCAGGCTGAAGAGCGCGCCGACCGAGTCGCCGGCCAGGAACCTGCCGATCTCGCGCGGCCGGGGCGGTTCGCGGTCCCGGTCGGCCCCTGCCTGACGTGGGATCAGCCTGCGGAAGACCAGCCAGCCGAGGGGCAGTACGGACAGGGCGATGGCCGCGGCCCAGGACACGAAGACGCCGAGGACGGGCAGGGCGGTCGCGAATGCGGCGAGGAGCAGCAGCTTGCCGACGGAGAACACCGCGTTGCCGACGGGCACCCACACGGCCTTGCGCAGCCCGGTCAGCACCCCGTCCTGGAGCGTGAGGACCGCCCAGGCGACGCAGGAGCCGGTGAAGACGAGCCCCGCGGACAGGGTGCCGAGCGGGGCGTACGAGTCGCCCCACAGGTCCAGGGTGAGCAGGAAGAGCACACAGGCCAGGGTGACGACGAAGGAACTGACCAGATAGGTGCGGGCGACCAGGGACGCGGTCGCACGTCCGGCGCGGGGGACGTAGCGGACGACGGCGCCGATCATCGTGGTGGCGGTGACCGAGGCGAGGAGCCGCATCGCGGCGATGGCGGCGGATCCCTGCCCGACGGCCTCCTCGGTGTAGTAGCGCGCGGCGACCAGCCAGAACCCGAGGCCGAGGGCGGCGGAGACGCCGGTGGAGAGCATGAGGGCGTAGGCGTTGCGGAACATGGAGTCGCCGCTCGCACCGCTCTCCGGAACGGGCGGGGGCACCGCTGCGGTCTCCTGCGGGCGTGCTCTCGCCGTGTCAGCCACCGGGCAGCTCCCCCAGAGGGCGGATGCCGGCCGAGGTGAGTACGTCGATGACGGGACCGGCCCGCAGCGGGTCGACGGGCAGGGCGTGGCGTGCGAACCGGACCGCTCCGGCGGGGGAGGGCGAGGGGTCGGTGAACCGTTCGCCCGCGTAGGCGTCGAGCGGTGGGTCGTAGAGGTAGCCGACGGTGATGCGGCGACGGGCGAGCGCGGCGACGGCGGTCTCCCGGTCGGCGACCAGTAACGGCACCCGGAACAGCGGCTGTACGGGCGAGCCCGGATGGACGGGGGGCGCCCAGCGGGTCGCGAGGAGGCGCTCGGTGCCCGCCCGGTGGGCGGAGAGCCGTCCGTCGAGGCGGGCCAGCAGGTGCTGGATGCGGCGCAGCCGTAATCGGCCGGGAGCGATGCGGTAGTCGTGCATGTCGACGCGGACCCAGGAGTGGAGGGCGGTCAGCGAGGGTGCGGCGTCCAGGGCCTGCCGCAGTTCGCCGGGCCGCAACGGCATCCGGATCTCCTGCCGTTCCTGGAGTCCGAGGAGCCGCAGGGCCCACCAGGCCGCCGGGGCGAGCCGCAGCCCGCGGACGGCCGACTCCGCGTACGGGCGTACGGCGTAGGCGAGTTCGGCGGTGAGGCGGACCGGGTCGAGCAGGGTGTCCCGGGCCCGCTCCAGCGGTGCGCGCAGGGCCGGGTCGGCGACGGCGAGGAAGCCGCCGGCCTTCGCGCCGACGTGTTTGGAGAGGCTGAAGACGGCGGCGTCCCCGAACGAGCCGACGGGAGCGCCGTCGGTGACGCTGCCGATGGCGTGTGCCGCGTCCTCGATCAGCGGGATGCCCAGCCGGTCGCAGCGCCCGCGCAGCCGCCGGGCCTGGTCGGGGTTTCCGTACAGGTTGGTGGTGAGGACGGCGCGGAGGCCCTTCCATACGGATTCGGGCACCGCGTCCACGTCGATCGACCCGTCGGTGGCCGACAGCGGGGCCTGGACGGGGCGCAGGCCGGAGGCGAGGACGACGAACAGGATGACGTCGTCGTTGACCGGGGACATCAGGATCTTTCCGCCGGGTTCGCACCAGTGGCGCAGCGCCACGTAGAGGCCGAGCCTGCATGACGGGACGTACAGGCACTCCCGGCCGAGCCGGGTGCCCATCGCCGCTTCCAGCGCTCCCGCGACGGCACGGTCTCCCGGACCGCTCTCCCCATGAGCCATGTGTTCCCCCCAGAACCCCGCCCAATGTGACCCAGTCCGTGGCACTTCGTCAACAATGCGGAAGGACCCGCCCGTTGTCCGGGTCAGGTCCTTCCGCAAGGTGTACCGGGGGGTTCCGGTGACGCCGGGTCACTCCTCGACGGTCAGGCCCTTCCTGAGCTTGACCAGGGTCCGGGAGAGCAGCCGGGACACGTGCATCTGGGAGATGCCGAGCTCCTCGCCGATCTCGGACTGCGTCATGTTGGAGACGAACCGCATGGAGAGGATCGTGCGGTCGCGCAGGGGCAGCGAGGCGATGAGCGGCTTGAGGGACTCGATGTACTCGATGCCTTCGAGCCCGTGGTCCTCGTAGCCGAGGCGGTCCGCGAGGGCGCCCTCGTTGCCGTCGCCGTGGTCGTCGGGCTTGGCGTCCAGCGAGCTCGCGGTGTACGCGTTGCTCGCGGCCATGCCCTCGACGACCTCGTCCCTGCTGAGGCCGAGGCGGTCGGCGAGTTCCATGACGGTGGGGGCGCGGTCCAGCTGCTGGGACAGCTCGTCGCCCGCCTTGGCCAGGTCCAGACGCAGCTCCTGGAGCCGGCGCGGGACGCGCACGGACCAGCTGGTGTCACGGAAGAAGCGCTTGATCTCGCCGACGATGGTGGGCATCGCGAACGTCGGGAACTCCACGCCCCGGCTGAGCTCGAAGCGGTCGATCGCCTTGATCAGGCCGATGGTGCCGACCTGGACGATGTCCTCCATGGGCTCGCTGCGGGTGCGGAACCGGGAGGCGGCGAACTTGACGAGGGCCAGGTTCAGCTCGACGAGGGTGTTGCGGACGTACGCGTACTCGTGGGTGCCCTCCTCGAGGGCTTCGAGCCGCGCGAAGAGCGTCTTCGACAGGGCCCTGGCGTCCAGCGCGCCGATCTCGGCGTAGTGCGGGATCTCGGGAAGGCTTTCGATGCCCTCGAACTCCTCGACCGTGAAGTGGTCGTCGGCGGCCGGGGCGGTGGTGCGGGTGCTGGTGCGCGGGCCGGGTACGGCGCTCGCGGCAGCGGAGTCGGAATCGGTCGGTCCCTGAGGACATGCCGACGTCGCGATGTGGGTACGCGATACGTCGAGCCGGGGTGACATGGTTCTCCTCCATCGTTCTCGGCATATGGCTGCCGATGCCCATACGTGTTCCTGCGGTGAAGCGGCGCCTCCGAAGCCGATCGAAATTCCTGGTGCAGATGTCCCTTCTACCCTTACCCGGTTCCAGCCACGAGTTACAAGCGCCAAATGCTCCTGTATGTCCGGTTTATGGAGTTCTTCGACTACCGTGTGGCGAGGGAAACGCGTAATGTTTCACGCACGTCGGGGGCAGCCACGATGAAGCCGCGCACACAGGGGCGCGGGTAGTGACGGACGGCGAAGAGGGACGGCATGGACCGCGGGACGGTCGGCAGCGCGAACCGGGGTCGGCTTCAGGTCGACGTCCGGACCGAGGGCCGAAGCGAAGTCGTGACACCGGCGGGTGAGCTCGATCACCACACCGCCGATCTGCTGCGCGAACCTCTGGAGTACGCCGTCGAGCACGGGCGTACCCGGCTGGTGGTGGACTGCTCGCGGCTCGACTTCTGCGACTCGACCGGGCTCAACGTGCTGCTCGGTGCCCGCCTGAAGGCCGAGGCGGCCGGAGGAGCGGTTCACCTGGCCGGAATGCAGCCCGTGGTGGCTCGCGTCTTCGAGATCACGGGGGCGGAGGCGGTCTTCACCGTCCACGCCTCGCTCGAAGACGCTCTGAGCAGCTGAAGCGGCGCTTCCCATGCGTCTACCCGGCACCCGGTGCCCCGACTATCGCGCGCGTCACGCTGATGGCGTAGCCGAAGTGGGTGTCGTCACCATTCGGCCGGGCAGGAGAGATCCCGTCGGGGTCATGAAGCCCGCACACTCTGTATCTGATCAATATCTGTTCGATGGCAACACACGGTGAATCGGTGAGGTGAAGCGCTGATGAGCACCACCCGGCAGCATCCGCCGGGCGGCCTCGGCCGCGAGCCGGACGGCACGGGCTCCGCCTCTGCCGTACCGTCCGACCGGCAGTGGCGCGCGCTCTCGCTGAGAGACGCCAGCGGCATCGTGCCGATGGCCCGCGACTTCGCCCGGTCCGCGCTCCACGACTGGGGCTGGCTGCCCGCGTCGAGCGCCGACAGGCGGGCGGCCGCCGAGGACGTCCTGCTGGTCGTCTCCGAGCTCGTCACGAACGCCTGCCTGCACGCGGAGGGCCCCGAGGAACTCCGTATCGGCCGCTCCTCCAAGAGCCTGCGGGTCGAGGTCGTCGACGGCGGCGCGGGCCAGCCGGCGCCCCGCACCCCGCACCGCGCGGGGCGGCCCGGCGGGCACGGCATGTTCATCGTGCAGCGGCTCTGCCTCGACTGGGGCGTCTCACGCACACCGGACCAGCCCGGCAAGACGGTCTGGGCGGAGCTCGCGGCACCGGCGTAACCCGGCCCGCCCGTATGCTCCGCCGGATATCTGTACACACACGGAAGAGGCCCCGCACCGATCGTCCGGTGCGGGGCCTCTTCCGTGCGGGCGGACCGTGTCAGCGGACGTTGCCCATGAGTTCCTTGACCTTGCCGCGGTACATGAAGATCGCGACACCCGCGAGGACGGCGAGCGTGGCCTGGAGTGCGACGACCCCGGTGCCGTTGAGCTCGACACCCGCGAGGGAGAGCAGGCCCGTGGTGCAGTCACCGGCGGTCACGGCCAGGAACCAGACACCCATCATCTGGCTGGCGTACTTGGCCGGGGCCATCTTCGTGGTGACCGACAGGCCGACCGGGGAGAGCGTCAGCTCGCCGACGGTCTGCACGAAGTAGATCGCGACCAGCCACATCGCGGCGGCCTTGTGGCCGTCGCCCGCGATGGTCAGCGGCGCCAGGAAGAGGAAGAACGACGCGCCGACCAGCACCAGACCGGAGCTGAACTTCACGACCGTGCTCGGCTCCTTGCCCCGCCGGTTCAGCGCCAGCCAGAAGGCGGCGAAGACCGGGGCCAGCGCCATGATCAGGACCGGGTTGACCGACTGGTACCAGGAGACCGGGAAGTCCCAGCCGAGGACCGAGTTCTCCGCGGAGGAGTCGGCGAAGATCGCCAGGGTGGAACCGCCCTGGTCGTAGATCATCCAGAAGATGGCGGCGGCGACGAAGAACCAGATGTAGCCGGACATCTTCTTCTGCTCGGTCTGGCTGAGCTCCTTGTCGCGCTTGATGCGCACCAGGACCATGACCGGGATGATCAGACCGGCGATCGTGATCGGGACCAGCAGCCAGTTCAGCGTGTACACGCCGGTGACGACCGTGCCGATGTAGAAGACGGCCGCGATGCCGAGCCAGATCATCGACTTGCGCAGTGTGGACGCGCGCTCGTCCGCGGAGAGCGGCTTCGGCACGACGAGGCTGCGCTCGTCCAGGTGGCGCGTGCCGAGCAGGAACTGGGCGACGCCGAGTCCCATGCCGAGTGCGGCCAGGGCGAAGCCCAGGTGCCAGTTGACGTTCTCGCCGACGGTGCCGATGACCAGGGGCGCCGCGAAGGCACCCATGTTGATGCCCATGTAGAAGATCGTGAAGCCACCGTCACGGCGCGGGTCGTCCGGGCCGTCGTAGAGGTGGCCGACCATCGTCGAGATGTTGGACTTCAGCAGACCGGAGCCGATGGCCACCAGGCCGAGTCCGGCGAAGAAGGTGCCCTCGGTGGGGAGTGCCAGCGTCAGGTGGCCGAGCATGATGACGCCGCCCGCGATGGCGACGGTCTTGCGGGGGCCCCAGACGCGGTCGCCGAACCAGCCGCCGGGCATGGCGAGCAGGTACACCAGCGACAGGTAGACCGAGTAGATCGCCGTGGCCGTGGCGGGGTTCATGTGAAGCCCGTTGGGAGCGATCAGGTAGAGCGGGAGAAGGGCGCGCATGCCGTAATAGCTGAAACGCTCCCACATCTCCGTCATGAAGAGAGTGGCCAGGCCGCGGGGGTGGCCGAAGAAGGTCTTCTCCGAACCAGAAGTACTGGCCGAGTCCTTCGTCAGGCTGGACGCCATGGTCGATCCTTGCTGGTCGGGACGCGTTCGCCTCGTGAGCGGTACGCGCCCGGTGGGGGGTAGCCGGCACCGGTGCGGGAGAGCCCCACCCCTGACGCCTCAAGGGGATTCGATCCGGCCACCCGATCCGTAGGGAGTGCGGGGGCGACTCGCGGGACAGACCGCTCCGGGATCCACGCCCGGCGCGCGTTCTCGCGCTCCGGGCCCGGCCCACAGGTCATTCACTGGTCGGGGCCGGCGGGAACCGGCCCGTACACAAAAGTGACCCTTGGCGCGAAAAGCTGCCCAAAGGTCATTCGGTGGTGCAACAGGCGTCGAGCAACCATACGACACGACACGCGGGGATATGAAAGGACTTGAGATATGGATCACAGGTCGACGTGGAACCACGGTCGCATATTCGAAGGAGGATGACCGATTCGTGGGCCTGACCCGCAGGGCCTCACCAGTGCCTCACCCCGGCGGGCCTGCGCGGACTACCATCACTGCATGACCCGTGTACTGCTCGCCGAGGACGACGCATCCATCTCGGAGCCGCTGGCCCGCGCCCTGCGTCGAGAGGGTTACGAGGTCGAGGTCCGCGAGGACGGTCCGACCGCACTCGACGCCGGACTCCAGGGAGGCGTCGACCTGGTCGTCCTCGACCTGGGGCTCCCCGGCATGGACGGCCTGGAGGTCGCCAGACGGCTGCGGGCCGACGGCCACGCCGTGCCGATCCTGGTGCTGACCGCCCGCGCCGACGAGGTCGACACCGTCGTCGGTCTGGACGCCGGCGCCGACGACTACGTCACCAAGCCCTTCCGCCTCGCCGAGCTCCTCGCCCGGGTCCGCGCCCTGCTGCGCCGCGGCGCGGTCGAGCCCGCCCCGCAGCCCGCCACGCACGGCGTCAGGATCGACGTCGAGTCGCACCGTGCCTGGATGGGCGACGAGGAACTCCAGCTCACCGCCAAGGAGTTCGACCTGCTCCGGGTCCTCGTCCGGGACGCCGGGCGGGTCGTCACCCGTGACCAGCTGATGCGCGAGGTGTGGGACACCACCTGGTGGTCCTCCACCAAGACCCTCGACATGCACATCTCCTGGCTCCGCAAGAAGCTCGGGGACGACGCCGCCAATCCGAGGTACATCGCCACGGTCCGGGGCGTCGGCTTCCGGTTCGAGAAGAGCTGACGTACAGAACACTCATGCGCCGCCGACTGATCAACTCCACGCTCGCCGTGGTGCTCGTCGTGATCGCCGTCTTCGGCGTCTCCCTCGTCATCGTCGAGACCCGCACCATCAGCAACAGCGCCCAGGAGAGCGTCGACGCCGAGGCATTCCGGCTGATCAGCGTCGTCGAGAGCCGGCTGCTCGGCGCCGAACGGATCACCCCCCAGGTCCTCGCCGAGCAGGTGGACCCCAGCCGCTACGCCCGCGTCGAGATCCCGGGGCGGTCCCCGATCGAGGTCGGCGAGCGCCCCGCGGACGGCGACTCGATCCGCAGCACGGAGACCGGGGAGCAGGGCGAGAAGGTCACCGTCGAGGAGTCCCGCTCCACCGTGACCCGCGAGGTCGGCCGGACCCTGCTGATCATCGGGGCGGTGGCGCTGCTCGCCATCATCTCCGCCGTGCTCCTCGCCGTGCGCCAGGCCGACCGGCTGACCTCACCGCTCACCGACCTCGCCGAGACCGCCGAGCGCCTCGGATCGGGCGACCCGCGGCCCCGGCACAAGCGGTACGGGGTGACCGAGCTGGACCGGGTCGCCGACGTCCTGGACTCCTCCGCCGAACGGATCGCCCGCATGCTCACGGCAGAGCGGCGCCTGGCCGCGGACGCCTCGCACCAGCTCCGTACGCCGTTGACGGCCCTCTCCATGCGGATCGAGGAGATCTCGGTCACCGACGACCCCGACACGGTGAAGGAGGAGGCGAACATCGCGCTCACCCAGGTCGAGCGGCTCACCGACGTGGTGCAGCGGCTGCTGACCAACGCCCGTGACCCGCGGACCGGCTCCGCCGTCGTGTTCGACCTCGACGAGATCGTCAAGCAGCAGATCGAGGAGTGGCGCCCGGCCTACCGCAGCGCGGGGCGCGCCGTCGTCTGCTCGGGCAAGCACGGGCTGGAGGCCGTCGGTACTCCCGGAGCCGTGGCCCAGGTGCTCGCCGCCCTGATCGAGAACTCGCTGATGCACGGCGGCGGCACGGTCGCGCTGCGCACCCGTGTCACCGGCAACCAGGTCGTCGTCGAGGTCACCGACGAGGGCCCCGGTGTCCCCGCCGACCTCGGGGCGCGGATCTTCGAGCGCACCATCAGCGGCCGGAACTCCACCGGGATCGGCCTCGCGGTGGCCCGGGACCTCGCCGAGGCCGACGGCGGCCGTCTCGAACTGCTCCAGCAGCAGCCCCCGGTCTTCGCCCTCTTCCTCAGCAGGGTCGTGCCGAGCCGCAAGGAGTACGCGCGCCCGGTGCGCTGAGCCCTCCGGGCGTGGTCGGGGCCGCCGTCGTCAGTGGGCCACCGGGCCGGGTGCTACCTCGTCGGAGGGTCGTCGCTGCTCCAGAAATCGCTCCGTGTCGAGCACGGCCTCCTCGGCGGGCAGCGCCCTGAACACCCAGGTGCGGTACGACCAGAAGCGGAACAGCGTGGCGATGCCGATACCGAGGATCTTGAACACGTTGCTCTGGACCGGGCTGTTCCACCCGAAGCCGTACGTCGCCGCGTAGAGAACGCCCGTCTCGATCACCGCACCGACGGCGCTGAACAGCAGGAACAGCGTCAGCTCGCGGGTCCGGCCGGTCTTGTCGCGGTCCCGGTAGGTCCAGTAGCGGAAGCCGACGTAGTTGAAGAGGATGGCGACGACCGTCCCCATCAGACCGGCCCGCACCACCGGGATCTCCGTGGTGCGCCAGATCAGGTTGGAGACGGCGATGTTGACGACCAGCCCGAGTGCGCCTACCGCGCCGAACTTGGCGACCTCGCGTCCCAGCAGGTCAAGCCGGGTCCGCAGTGCGCCCCGTTCGCTCATGGTGATCGCTCAGCCCCGTCCGTTCGGTTCCCGTCAACCCGGCCATGCTAACCAGCCCTCCCGTGTGATGCCTGTGAGCCCTGGGGACCGTGTGACGAGGGAGTCGGCCGGGGC
Organism: Streptomyces sp. Alt3; assembly: GCF_030719215.1. Lineage (NCBI taxonomy): Bacteria > Bacillati > Actinomycetota > Actinomycetes > Kitasatosporales > Streptomycetaceae > Streptomyces > Streptomyces glycanivorans. Next base: position 4,884,004 of record NZ_CP120983.1, read on the forward strand.
CCGGCGGGAGAGGGTGAGGGGGACCTTCCGCACGCCCGATACCCTGGTACACGTGACGTTCCCTGTAGTCGGCATGGTCGGCGGCGGTCAGCTCGCCCGTATGACCCACGAGGCGGGTATCCCCCTCGGCCTGAAATTCAAGCTCCTCAGTGACACACCCCAGGACTCGGCCGCCCAGGTGGTCGGTGAGGTCGTGGTCGGCGACTACCGCGACCTGGAGACGCTGCGCGCCTTCGCCCGCGGCTGCGATGTGATCACCTTCGACCACGAGCACGTGCCGACCGAGCACCTGCGGGCCCTGGAGGCGGAAGGCATCCCCGTGCGCCCCGGCCCCGACGCCCTGGTGCACGCCCAGGACAAGGGGGTCATGCGCGCCAAGCTCACCGAGATCGGCGCACCCTGCCCCCGCCATCGCATCGTCGCCGACCCGGCAGACGCCGCGGCCTTCGCCGACGAGGTGGGCGGCTTCCCCGTCATCCTCAAGACGGTCCGGGGCGGCTACGACGGCAAGGGCGTCTGGGTGGTCCGCTCCGAGGCGGACGCCGCCGAGCCCTTCCGCGCGGGTGTCCCCGTCCTCGCCGAGGAGAAGGTCGACTTCGCACGCGAGCTGGCGGCCAACATCGTCCGCTCGCCGCACGGCCAGGCCGTCGCCTACCCCGTGGTCGAGTCCGTCCAGGTCGACGGGGTCTGCGACACCGTCATCGCCCCGGCGCCCGACCTCGACGAACGCCTTGCCGGTGAGGCCCAGCAGCTCGCCCTGCGGATCGCCGCCGAGCTCGGTGTGGTGGGCCACCTCGCGGTCGAGCTCTTCGAGACGCGGGACGGCCGCATCCTCGTCAACGAGCTCGCGATGCGCCCGCACAACTCCGGGCACTGGACCCAGGACGGCGCGGTCACCTCGCAGTTCGCCAACCATGTGCGGGCCGTGCTGGACCTCCCGCTCGGCGACCCCCGCCCGCGCGCCACGTGGACGGTCATGTCCAACGTCCTCGGCGGCGACTACCCGGACATGTACCAGGCGTACCTGCACTGCATGGCCCGCGACCCGCAGCTCAAGATCCACATGTACGGCAAGGACGTGAAGCCCGGCCGCAAGGTCGGCCACGTCAACACCTACGGCGACGATCTGGCGGACGTGCGGGAGCGCGCCCGGCACGCGGCCGACTATCTGCGAGGAACGATCACCGAATGACCGCACCAGGCTCCGCCCCCGTCGTCGGCATCGTCATGGGCTCCGACTCCGACTGGCCCGTGATGGAAGCGGCCGCCAAGGCCCTCGGCGAGTTCGAGATCCCCTACGAGGTCGACGTCGTCTCCGCCCACCGCATGCCGCACGAGATGATCGCGTACGGCGAGTCGGCGGCTGACCGCGGCCTCAAGGCGGTCATCGCGGGAGCGGGCGGCGCGGCGCACCTGCCCGGCATGCTCGCCTCCGTCACCCCGCTGCCCGTGATCGGCGTCCCGGTCCCGCTGAAGTACCTCGACGGCATGGACAGCCTGCTGTCCATCGTCCAGATGCCGGCCGGTGTCCCCGTGGCCACCGTGTCCGTCGGCGGCGCCCGTAACGCCGGTCTGCTCGCCGCCCGTATCCTCGCCGCCCACGACGGTGAGCTGCTGGCGCGGATGAAGGACTTCCAGCAGGAGCTCAAGGACCAGGCGACGGAGAAGGGCAAGCGGCTGCGCGCCAAGGCCCAGGGTGCGGACCACTTCGGCTTCGGGAAGTAGGCAGGCGATGGACAACCTGGACCGCGCCCGGCTGCTCCTCGCCGGCCACCCCGTCGTCGACGGCCACAACGACCTCCCCTGGGCGCTGCGCGAGCAGGTCGGCTACGACCTCGACGCCCGTGACATCTCGCGGGACCAGACCGGCACCCTGCACACCGACATCCCGCGGCTGCGGGCCGGCGGTGTCGGCGCGCAGTTCTGGTCCGTCTACGTCGCACCCCATCTGGCCGGTGACGACGCGGTCAGCGCCACGCTGGAGCAGATCGACGTCGTGGGCGAGATGCTGGCCCGCTACCCGGACGACCTGCGCCGCGCCCTCACCGCGGACGACATGGAGAAGGCCCGCGCCGAGGGGCGCATCGCCTCCCTGATGGGGGCCGAGGGCGGCCACTCGATCAACAACTCCCTGGCCACCCTCCGGGCCCTGCACACCCTGGGCGTCCGCTACATGACGCTCACGCACAACGACAACACCGACTGGGCGGACTCGGCGACCGACTCCCCGCGCGTCGGCGGGCTCTCGGAGTTCGGCCGTGAGGTCGTGCGTGAGATGAACCGTGTCGGGATGCTGGTCGACCTCTCCCACGTGGCGGCCACCACGATGCGCGACGCGCTCGCGACCTCCGTCGCGCCGGTGATCTTCTCGCACTCCTCCGCCCGGGCGGTCTGCGACCACCCGCGCAACATCCCCGACGACGTGCTGCGGATGCTCGCGGCCAACGGCGGTGTGGCCATGGCGACCTTCGTGCCGAAGTTCGTCCTGCCCGCGGCCGTCGAGTGGACGCTCGCCGCCGACCGCAACATGCGGGAGCACGGCCTGCACCACCTGGACACCACCCCGGCCGCCATGCGGATCCACGCGGACTTCGAAGCGCTCAACCCGCGCCCGATGGCCACCGTGGCGACGATCGCCGACCACCTCGACCACATGCGGGAGATCGCCGGGATCGACCACATCGGTGTCGGTGGGGACTACGACGGCACGGCCTTCCTCCCGCTGGGGCTGGAGGACGTCTCGGGCTATCCGCACCTGATCGCGGAGCTGCTCACCCGCGGCTGGTCGGAGACAGACCTGGCCAAGCTGACGTGGCAGAACGCCGTGCGTGTCCTGCGTGACGCGGAAGCGGTGTCCCGTGACCTGAGCGCCCGCGTCGGGCCCTCCCACGCGACGATCGACGAGCTGGACGGCCCGACGGGCTGATTCCCGCACGGCTCGGCGAGGAGGCGGTGGCCCGGTGGCCACCGCCTCCTCGCGTCAGGCCTTCGGGCGGCCCATCGCCCGGTAGGTCCAGCCGGCCTCGCGCCACACCGTGGGGTCGAGGGCGTTGCGGCCGTCCAGGATGATCCGCCGCCCCGCGACCTCGCCGAGCTCCGCCGCGTCCAGCTCCCGGAACTCCCGCCACTCCGTCAGGTGCAGCACCACGTCCGCACCCCGCACCGCGTCCAGCGCCGTGTCCGCGTAGCCGAGGGTCGGGAAGAGGCGGCGGGCGTTGTCCATGCCCTTCGGGTCGAAGACCGTCACCTGGCCGCCCTGCAGATGGATCTGCCCGGCGACGTTCAGGGCGGGTGAGTCGCGTACGTCGTCGGAGTCCGGCTTGAAGGTGGCGCCCAGCACCGCGACGCGCGTGCCCAGGAAGGACCCCCCGCCCACGGCCTCGCGGGCCAGCTCCACCATGTGGCCGCGGCGGCGCATGTTGATGGAGTCGACCTCCCGCAGGAAGGTCAGCGCCTGGTCGGCGCCCAGCTCACCGGCGCGCGCCATGAAGGCCCGGATGTCCTTGGGCAGGCAGCCCCCGCCGAAGCCGATCCCGGCCCGCAGGAACTTCTTCCCGATGCGCTCGTCGTGCCCTATGGCCTCGGCGAGCTTCACCACGTCGCCGTCGGCGGCCTCGCAGACCTCGGCCATGGCGTTGATGAAGGAGATCTTGGTCGCCAGGAAGGAGTTCGCGGAGGTCTTCACCAGCTCGGCGGTCGGGAAGTCCGTCACGACGAAGGGCGAGCCCTCGGCGATCGGTCCGGCGTACACCTCGCGCAGCAGCTTCTCGGCCCGCTCGCTCTCGACCCCGACCACGATCCGGTCGGGGTGGAGGGTGTCCTGCACCGCGAAGCCCTCGCGCAGGAACTCGGGGTTCCAGGCCAGCTCGGCGTCCGTGCCCGCCGGTGCCAGCTCCGCCAGCCGCTCAGCCAGCCGTGCGGCGGAGCCCACCGGGACGGTCGACTTGCCCACGACCAGCGCGGGCCTGGTCAGCTGCGGGGCGAGCGACTCGAAGGCGCTGTCCACGTAGCTCATGTCGCAGGCGTACTCGCCGTGCTTCTGGGGAGTGTTCACGCAGACGAAGTGCACGTCGCCGAAGGCGCCGATCTCCTCCCAGGAGGTGGTGAACCGCAGGCGCCCGGTGGACCCCTCGATGCCCGCCACGTGCTTCTGCAGGATCTCCTCGAGCCCCGGCTCGTACATCGGCACCCGGCCGGCCGAGAGCATCTCGATCTTCTCGGGCACCACGTCGAGCCCGAGGACTTCGAAGCCCAGCTCCGCCATGGCCGCGGCATGGGTGGCGCCGAGGTAGCCGGTGCCGATCACGGTGATCCTGAGGGCCATGGGTGCTCCTGAACGATGCGGACAGACGTGCGGAGCCGAGCATATCCGGGCGTGCGGAACGCCGGTTTCCGGCCGCCCCGGGGCGGCCTCCCGCGCCGTCCCCGGGCCGTGTCAGGGGCCGCCCCCGGGTCTGTCGGCAAGCTCACGTGCCGCGCCCGTATGCCTCCGCTCGACGAGGCCACTAAAATTGGGTTACTTAACGGTAGTTAGCATCCTTGGGGAGTGAACGTCTTGGCGGGTTCGACCGATTTCGACCTGTACCGTCCGGCCGAGGAGCACGACATGCTCCGCGAGACGATCCGTTCGCTCGCCGAGGCGAAGATCGCCCCGCACGCCGCCGCGGTGGACGAGGAGGCGCGCTTCCCGCAGGAGGCGCTGGACGCTCTCGTCGCCTCGGACCTGCACGCGGTCCACGTGCCGGAGGAGTACGGCGGCGCGGGCGCCGACGCGCTCGCCACGGTCATCGTGATCGAGGAGGTGGCCCGCGTCTGCGCGTCCTCCTCCCTGATCCCGGCCGTGAACAAGCTGGGCTCGCTCCCGGTGATCCTCTCCGGCTCGGAGGACCTCAAGAAGAAGTACCTGGGCCCGCTGGCCAAGGGCGACGCGATGTTCTCGTACGCCCTGTCCGAGCCGGACGCGGGCTCCGACGCCGCGGGCATGAAGACCAAGGCCGTCCGCGACGGTGACTTCTGGGTCCTCAACGGTGTGAAGCGCTGGATCACCAACGCGGGCGAGTCCGAGTACTACACGGTGATGGCCGTGACGGACCCGGAGAAGCGCTCGAAGGGCATCTCGGCGTTCGTCGTCGAGAAGTCCGACGAGGGTGTCTCCTTCGGTGCCCCGGAGAAGAAGCTCGGCATCAAGGGCTCGCCGACGCGCGAGGTCTACCTCGACAACGTCCGCATCCCCGCCGACCGCATGATCGGCGAGGAGGGCACCGGCTTCGCCACGGCGATGAAGACCCTGGACCACACCCGCATCACGATCGCGGCCCAGGCCCTCGGCATCGCCCAGGGCGCCCTCGACTACGCCAAGGGCTACGTCCAGGAGCGCAAGCAGTTCGGCAAGCCGATCGGCGACTTCCAGGGCATCCAGTTCATGCTCGCCGACATGGCCATGAAGCTGGAGGCCGCCCGCCAGCTCACCTACAGCGCCGCCGCCAAGTCCCAGCGCCTCGACGGCGACCTGACCTTCTTCGGCGCCGCGGCCAAGTGCTTCGCCTCCGACGTCGCGATGGAGGTCACCACGGACGCCGTGCAGCTGCTCGGCGGCTACGGCTACACCCGTGACTACCCGGTCGAGCGCATGATGCGCGACGCCAAGATCACCCAGATCTACGAGGGCACGAACCAGGTCCAGCGGATCGTCATGGCCCGCAACCTGCCGTAGTCCCCCGCATCGGACGAGGGAGCCTCCGCTTCGGTGGGGGCTCCCTTTTCGTCGCACGCTTGTGGGATCGGCCGGTTCAGGCGGGGCGGTCCCCGTCAAGGATCTCTTCGGCGGAGTTGGCCGTGGTCGCTCGACGGAGCCATCGGCGAAGGACTTCGAGGTCGCGGCAGCCGGTGATTCTGCTGCGGATTCCGTCGGGCACATCGATCCCACGCTCGTCGAACACGAGCAGGATGTCCTCGGCACGGCCCCGTGCCTCACCTTCGGCACGGCCTTCGTCCCGGATTTCTTCGGAGAGGGGCGAGATGTAGAAAGAGAGGTCCACGGCCACCAGGTTCCTCCACTGTTGTGCGGCGGGGCGGTTGCCCAGGCCTTGTGCGGTGAGTTCGACGATGGGGGCGGCGATTTCGTCCGGGGCGCCGCGAAGGGCTGCGGACAGCGTTTTCAGTATGGCACCGACGTCCGGTTCGCCCGCGTGTGTGATGGCGGACAGCGTGGCGAGTGCCAGGTCCTTGCGGGCTTCGGCCACATCGGTGACGGCGGGGATGTTGTGCGGGCCCGCTACGAGCGGCCGGAGGGTGAGCACAGGCCAATGGGGCGAGCCCAGCGGCACCGGGCGTGCAGCCCACGCGGCGGTGGCCCGGTCCTGGCAGACGACCAGCAGCGTGGTGGGCAGCCGGTACTTCTCCAGCAGGTAGGAGACGTAGTACGCCCAGCTCGTCGGTTTGTCGGGGTCCTTCTTCCCCTGGGCTTCCACCGCGAGGAGGAAGGGCCCGTTGTCCTCCGTCTCGATGCGCAGCAAGGTGTCCACGCGGCGTTCGACAGGCCGGGACTCCGTCAGGTCGGTGGTGACGACATCGGCGGACACGAAGGGCGGGAAGGCGACTCCGAGCACTTCGGAGACCCGGGAGAAGAGCTCCGGGTACTCCTGGAAGACGCGGTGCATCGCCTCGTGGGGTGCGCTGACCATGGAGGTCCGTTCGGGTTGGCGGATGGTGTGCCGGGTCAGGCCGCTGCTTGTGTCTCCGCTCGGCAGTCGCGGCAGTGGCCGGGGTGGCGGGAGCGGAAGGCGCGGTCGCAGCGGTCGCAGTTCTGGAACGGGATGACGATCACGCCGGGGCGCTGTGGCGGCGCCAGGTCGTGGGCGCCGGGCAGCGGCGGCGGCAGGAGGGTCGTGATCCGGTGCCGCAGCAGCTTGGCCGGGTGGCGCAGCGGCACGGGCAGGTCGGCGGTGAGGGCGTGGCGGATCGTGTCGGGGTGGGCGTCGCGCTCCAGCCAGGTGGCCACTCCCGGGGCGAGGGTCGCGATGTCCCGCTCCGACAGCACGAGTTGGGGTGACAGCCGGCGGAGGTCCGCGAGGAGCGCTCCGGCGGCGCGCAGCAGCTCCGGGGTGTCCGTCGCCGGGCGGGGGACGGGTGGGGGCGGCGCCGTACGTGCCGTGGGGGCGGGTACGCAGACCGGGGCGGGCGGTGGTGGCGCCGAGGGCTCGGGCGCGGGCTCATGCGGTGTGGGTGGCGACGCTGTTCGCGTCGGGGGCCTTTCCGGCGGCCGAGGGGGCGGTGGTGCGGCCTGTCCGGTGTCCGGCCGGTTGCGGGAGACGGTGCGGGTCACGACACGGCCGTCGGGGAGCCGCATCCGGCTGCGGTGCAGATAGCCCGCGCCCTCCAACTCCCGCAGGGCGGCGGCGATGCGCGTCTCGCTCTCCGGGAAGCGCTCGGCAAGCCGCTTGATGCCGACTCTCGCTCCGGCGGGCAGCGACTGGATGTGCACGGCGAGCCCGATGGCGACCAGGGACAGCTGCCGATGACGGCTGAGGTGGTTGCCGATGACGGTGAAGTCGCTGGTGTGCCGGGAGTTGATGTGGACGACGCCGGAGGACGGCTTGGCATCCTCGGTCGTACCGGGTGGGGCGCACGGGGGCGCGATATCCTGCTGGGTATCCATCGGGAAGACGTCTACTTCCTCGGTGGTCAGGCCCTCGTCCGGGATTGCCGTCCCGACGGGGGCCGTCGCATGTCTGAATGGGTTGTCGCGGCGAGCATATGACACTCAACCCGTCTCAAATCCAGCCCAGTTGCCATATGTCACCCGCGCGAGTGACCTGGGGCCAGGGTGGGGTCGGGTGTGGTTGGGGAAGTTCTTTTCCCACGTACTTGACAGCTTTTTACGTCGTGGCCCACCGGGTCGCGGCCCACCATGTCGCGGCCCACCGGGTCGTGGATTCCCGCGACCCGGTGCGCGCGGTCACGGTGCGGTTGTCCGGTGCCTGTCCGGTCTTGTCCTGGCTGTCCGGAGTGACGTGCGGGGAACATCCGGGGTTGAACGGTGACGGCACGTACGTGGAAAGCGGGGCACGGATGAGTGTGGACGGGGCCGGTACGCAGCACGGTGACGGCGGAGCGGACGAGCCTGGCTGGGACGTCGATCCCGACGACGAGTCCGGCGTCGCGGTGATCGCCACGGTCGGCCGCCAGATCAAGGCCTGGCGGGAGTCGGCGGGCATGCGGGCCGGCGAGTTCGGGGCGGCGATCGGGTACGGCGAGGACCTGGTCTACAAGGTGGAGGGCGGGCGGCGCATCCCCCGGCCCGAGTTCCTGGACCGTGCGGACGAGGTCCTGCGCGCGGGCGGCAAGCTCGCGGCCATGAAGCAGGACGTGGCGGAGGTGCGGTACCCGAAGAAGGTGCGGGACCTGGCGAAGATGGAGGCCAAGGCGGTCGAGCTCGCGGCCTACGGCAACCACAACATCCACGGGCTGTTGCAGACCGAGACGTACATGCGGGCGCTGCTCGCCACCCGCCGGCCTGCGTACTCCCGACCCGAGCTCGAACGCATGGTGGAGGCCCGCATGGCTCGGCGTTCGGTCTTTGAGCGCGAACCAGCCCCGGAGTTCAGTTTCGTCCAGGAAGAGGTGACCCTGCGCCGCCCGATCGGAGGGACAATGGTGCTGCGCCAACAGCTTGAACGCCTCGTGGAGGTAGGGAACCTGCCCAACGTGGAGATCCAGGTGATGCCCACGTGCCGGGGAGATCACCCCGGCACGGGAGGGCGGATCCAGGTGTTGAAGTTCGGGGACGGCTCGGCTGTGGGGCGTACGGACAATGAGTTTGCAGGCCGCCCCGTATCCGATCCCAAGCAGCTCCGAATCCTCGAACTGAGGTATGGCATCATCCGGGCTCGGGCTCTCTCGCCAGGGGAGTCGCTGGCCTTCATCGAGCAAGTGCTGGGAGAGACATGATCCGCAAGGTCATTGCCGAGGAAGCATCCGGGCTGGAGTGGTTCAAGAGCAGCTACAGCGACAGCAGCGACGGCAACGACTGCGTCGAGGTCGCCGCCCGCACGCACTCCGTCCTGGTCCGCGACTCCAAGGACGCGTCCGGACCCCGGCTCGGATTCGCCCCGTCCGCCTGGGCGGCGTTCGTGGAGCACGCCTCCAGGGACTGACCGGGACGCGGGGGAGCGGCGGTACGTACGACGAGGGCGGGCCGGGGACATCCCCGGCCCGCCCTCGTCGTACGTACCGCCGGTCAGTTGCCCTTGACCGTGACCTTCTCGTCGTTCTTCAGCTGCTCGACGAGCTGCTTCACCTTGTCCTTGTCCCAGACGAGGTTGCCGTTCACGCTCTGGCCCGAGAGCGGGATGTTCATCGACGTGCCCTCGCCGCCGGTGACGCCCTTCATCGCGAAGAACATGTTGCCGAGCGACCAGAGCGACATGTCCTTGTCCACGATCAGCGTGTCCAGGCCCGCGCCCATCGTCGGGTACAGCTTGAACGGGTTGAGGATCGTCGACGGGGTCGCCGTCTGGGAGGCCAGTGCCGCGAGGAACTTCTGCTGGTTCTTCGTGCGGTCCAGGTCACTGCCCGCGAACGCGTACCGGGTGCGGACGAAGGCGAGGGACTGCTCGCCGTTCAGCGTCTGCTTGCCGGCCTGGAAGTCGGCGCCGGACTTCTTGTCCTTGAACGCCTTGGGGATGTCCAGCTCCACGCCGCCGATCGCGTCCACGATCTGGGCGAAGCCGCCGAAGCCGATCTCGACGTAGTGGTCGATGCGCAGCCCGGTGTTGAACTCGACCGTGCGGACCAGCAGCTCCGGGCCGTCCTCGGCGTACGCGGCGTTCAGCTTCGTCGTCCGGCCCGTGCCCGCGAACTTCTTGCCGGACTCGGACCCGACGAACGAGGGGATCTCCACGTTCGAGTCACGGGGCAGCGAGATCAGCGTCGGGCCGTTGGAGCCGTCGTGCAGGATCATCATCGAGTCGGTCCGCTTGCCCTCGGCGGAGCCGGTGTGCAGCTTCTTCTTGTCCTCGGCCGTCATGCCCTCGCGGCTGTCGGAGCCGACGATGAGGTAGTTCGTGCCGTCGCCCTCGGAGGGGCGCTCGATGACCTTGGAGAGGTCGACCTCGCGCTTGAGCTTGCCGTCGGCCCAGAAGTACGTGCCGATGGAGACCGCGAGCAGCACGACCACGAGGGTCAGGGTGCCGACCTTGAGGCGCCGGCCCCAGTTCGGGGCGGGGCGGGGCTGGACGTAGCCGCCGTCGCCGCGGCCGCCGCGGCCACCGCCCTGACCGCCGCCACGCTGGCCGCCACCGCCACCGCCGCCGTAGACCTGGCCCGTGTTGTAGCCGCTGTCGTAGCCGGGTGCCTCGCCGTAGCCGTCGTGTCCCTGGCCCTGCTGCGGCGGGATCCGGGGCGGGGACTGCGGAGGCGCGGGGCGCCGCCGGACGTGCGGCATGGCACGCGCGCTCTCGGGCTGGGAGTTCGCACTCCCCCGCCCGTAGCGGTCGTCGGGTCGGCCGTTCCGTCCTTCGGGCCATTCGCTCATGCGGAACAGTGTGCCGCCTCGACCTGTGCCTCTTACAGGGTGTACCGGAGATCGGGTCACGGCTGTTGCGAAGCTGATGCAATGCAACCGGGGGCAAGCCCCCGCATAAGGTGGACGGTATGACAGATCAGCCCCAGCCACCGGAGGGCGAGATTCCGGGCAAGCCCACCTCGGCCTCCCGGACCACCCTCAGCCACATCATGACCGGCAACGACACCAACCTCCTGGGTACGGTGCACGGCGGCGTGATCATGAAGCTGGTCGACGACGCGGCGGGGGCGGTCGCCGGCCGGCACTCCGGCGGCCCTGCCGTGACGGCCTCCATGGACGAGATGGTCTTCCTGGAGCCGGTCCGGGTCGGTGACCTCGTTCACGTCCGCGCCCAGGTCAACTGGACCGGCCGCTCCTCGATGGAGGTCGGCGTCCGCGTCATGGCGGAACGCTGGAACGAGTCCACCCCGGCCCAGCAGGTCGGCAGTGCCTATCTGGTGTTCGCGGCGGTCGACGAGGACGGCAGGCCGAGGAGTGTTCCGCAGGTCGTGCCGGAGACGGAGCGCGACAAGCGGCGCTACCAGGAGGCGCAGATCCGGCGCACGCACCGTCTTGCCAGGCGACGCGCGATCAAGGAACTGCGGGAGCAGCGCGCGGCCGAGGGCATCGACGACTGAGGGCGCTGCAGGGCACGACCGGTGCGGTCAGCGGGGGACCCGCAGCCGTTCCAGCAGGGCGTCCTCGGCCCGGTCCGCGCCCGGGTCCTCCCAGAACGTGACGGGCACGCCCCTGATGTGGCGGCCCCCGGGGTCCAGGACATGGCCGGCGATCTTGAGCTGCCATAGGGCCACCGCCCGGTCCGCGACGGTGAACTCCGGGAAGCGCTCCGCCAGCCTGGCCTCGAACGCCCCGATGTCCTCCGCGGAGCGCAGCCACACCGTGAGCATCAGGTTGTGCGGGCCGGTCAGCGACGCGCAGAGCCGGGTCTCCCGCATGCGGATGAGCTGGGCGGTGATGCGCGCGGTCTCGCCGGCCGGTGCGATGCCCCACAGGGTGACCGAGATGGGCCAGCCTGAGAGGTAGCGGGCCACCTCGCAGCGGTAGATGAGCGCGTCCTGCCGGTGCATGCGGTCCAGCCGGCGGCGCACGGTGGTGGGGCTGACACCGAGACGCTCGGCGAGGCGGGCGGCCGGCTGGCGGAAGTCCTCGCTCAGCAGCAGGTAGAGCCGGGTGTCCAGCGCGTCGGGGGCGGGCAGGCCGCGGCGTGGCATGACCGGTGTCCGGTCCTTCGCCAGCAGGTCCTGGCTGTCCGGGTCCAGCCGGTCCAGCCGCCAGCGGCTTCCCTCGGTGTGGACGGCGGTCGCCGTCTGGGACCGGGTCGCCGACACCCCGGGCAGTCGGCCGAGGCGGAAGCCGACGTAACGGGCCAGCATCGCCAGGTCGGGGAAGGCCGCGGTGAGCACCAGGTCCCGGGCGCCCGTGACGTGCTCGATGGTGATCAGGTGCGGATCGTCGGCGATCTCCGCCGCCACGTCGTGCAGCGCACCGGCCGCGCAGTCCACCTCGATGAACGCGATGATCGGCACCGTCGGCCCCACCGCCACCGTGTAACAGCTGAGCCAGGCGTGCCCGGCCTCCGTGAGCCGGTTCCAGCGGCGGGCCGCCGTCGAGGCGTCCACCCTGAGCACCTTCCCGATCTGCGCCCACTCCGCCCGGGGGGAGGTCTGGAGCGCGGTGATCAGGAGGTAGTCCAGCTCGTCCAGCGGCTCCGGCTGCCCGGTGCGCAACAGGCGCTCGGGGAGTCCGGCGGATTCGTGCCCGGCGGATTCGTGCGTCGATCGGCTCATGGGGAGCGCTTTCCTGCGGACGATCATGGATGAGGGGTCTCGTTCCGCACGATACGCCCATGTCCTTGCTCCACGAGGCCCGTGACCTCGCCCCCGCCCTGACCGAACTCCGGCACGCCCTGCACCGGGAACCCGAGCTCGGCCTCGACCTGCCGCTGACCCAGGCGAAGATCCTTGCCGCACTGGACGGCCTCGGCCTGGAGATACGCACCGGCACCGCGCTGAGCTCGGTGACCGCGGTGCTGCGGGGCGCCAGGCCCGGCCCCGCCGTCCTGCTGCGCGGCGACATGGACGCCCTCCCGGTCCAGGAGGACACCGGGCTCCCCTACGCCTCCGTCCTCGACGGGCGGATGCACGCGTGCGGGCACGACCTGCACGTCACCGGGCTCGTCGGCGCCGCCCGGCTGCTGGCCGCCCGGCGGGAGGAGCTGGCGGGAGACGTCGTCCTCATGTTCCAGCCCGGCGAGGAGGGCCAGGGCGGGGCTCGGATCATGATCGACGAGGGGGTGCTCGACGCCGCGGGGGAGCGGGTCGTCGCCGCCTACGCCCTGCACGTGATCTCCACCGGCGCGCCCACCGGATTCGCCGCGACCCGGCCCGGCCCCATGCTCGCCGCCTCGGACGCGGTGGAGGTCACGGTGCGAGGGCGGGGCGGGCACGGCTCGTCGCCGCACTCCGCCGCCGATCCGGTGCCCGCGATGTGCGCCATGGTCACCGCGCTCCAGACGGCCGTGACCAGGGAGATCGACGTGTTCGACCCGGCCGTCGTCACGGTCGGAAGGATCGAGGCCGGCACCGCCGCGAACGTCATCCCGGAGACCGCGAGGTTCGCCGCCACCGTACGGACGTTCTCCGACGCCTCCCACGCACGCGTGCGCGCCGCCTTCGAGCGGACCGTGCACGGTGTGGCCGCCGCCCACGGCGTGAGTGCCGAGATCGACTACGTCGAGCAGTACCCGCCGACGGTCAACGACACGGACGAGGCGGCGTTCGCCCTGGAGACCGCGCGACAGGTCCTGGGCGCGGACCACGTCTTCGAGGCGCCCAAGCCGATGGCGGGGGCCGAGGACTTCTCCTTCGTGCTGCGGAACGTGCCCGGCGCCTTCGTCGGCCTCGGAGCCTGCCCGCCAGGCACCGACCCGGCCACCGCGCCCATGAACCACTCGCCGCAGGCCGTCTACGACGACGACGCCCTGCCGCACGCCGCCGCCCTCCTCGCCGGACTGGCGCTGCGCAGGCTCGGGGCTCCGCTCACACCGGAGGCCGGCTCCCCGCTCGCGGCCTCCACGGCGGAGTAGGCCCATGACAGCCACCGCCACCCCGCCGCCGGACGCCCCGGCCGAGCCGCTGCCCGCGTCCGTCACCGCCGTCGTCGGGCTCCTGGTCCTCTTCGAGGTGACCAGCGGTTTCCTCCAGGTCGGGCTCGCCCCGCTGCTGCCGGACCTGGCCGACCACCTGGGGATGGGCTCGGCCGCCCTGAACTGGGTCGTCTCCGTGCAACTGCTGGCCGCGGCCGTCTGCGTCCCGCTGTTCGGACGCCTCGGCGACCTCTACGGCCACCGGCGGATGCTCCGCGTCGCCCTGGCGCTGATCGCGGCGGGCACGATCGTCGTCGCGCTCGCCCCGGACTACCCGACGCTCCTCGCCGGCCGGGTGCTCCAGGGGCCGATCGCGGCTCTGCTGCCCCTGGAGATCGCCCTCGTCCGGGACCGGCTCCCGGTCGCCGACGCGCGACGGGCGATCGCCCGCCTGGTGGGCGCCCTGACGCTCGGCGCCATGGCGGGCGGTGTCGTGATGGGGCTGGTCGACTCCGTGTTCGGCAACCTGCGGCTGACGCTGCTGGTGCCCGCCGCGCTGGCCGTGATCTGTGTGCCCGTCTCCTTCGTCGCCGTACCGGAATCGCGCGAGAGGGCCGGTGGCCGTGTGGACTGGGCCGGTGTCGTGCTGCTCGGCGGTGCGATGGTGGCCCTGCTCGGCGGGGTCTCCGGGGCGGAGGGCGGTTCCTGGGGCTCCGCACGGGTCCTGGGACCCGTGGCGCTCGGGATCGTGCTGCTGGCGGTGTGGGCGCTGGTGGAACTGCGGGCTTCCGAGCCCCTGGTCGACGTACGGGCGCTGGCCGCCCGGACCACCGCCCCCTTCTACTGCGCGGCGTTCCTCTTCGGCGTCTTCTACTTCGGGAGCCAGGCGCCCAACTCGACCTTCTACGCGGCGGACCCCGAGGTCACCGGGTACGGGTTCGGGCTGAGCGCGCTGTCCATCTCTCTGGTGCTGCTGCCCGGCGCCGTCGGCAGTGTCGTCGGCTCGCTGGCCACGGCGGCCGTCGCCCGGCGCTTCGGCTACCGGCCCACGCTCATGGCGGCCTTCGGGCTGGTCGCGCTGACCTTCCTGCAGTTCGCGTTCCTGCACGAGGAGATCTGGCAGATGGCGGCCGGGTCCGCCTTCACCGGTCTGGGGATCGGACTCGCACTGGGTGCCATGCCGACGGTGATCGTCGAGGCCTCCGACCCGTCCAGGACCGGTATCGCCGCCGCGCTCTACAACAACGTGAAGACGCTGGGCGGGGCCGTGGCGGGCGGGGTCTTCGCCGCGCTGCTCGGCGCGTTCCTCTCGCCGGCCACCGGCGAACCGGGGGAGGGCGGCTACACCGCTCTCTGGCTGGCAGCCTCGGCCGCGGCGGTCATCGCACTCGTGGCGACCGCCTTCTCAAGGCGCCGCGAGGGGTGACCCCCGGAGGGAAGCCACGGCGCCGCGAGGGGTGACCCCGGGGGGCACGCCCCCGGTGCCGCGGGGGGTCCCCTCCGGAGGCACGGTCACGGGCAGACCACCTGGTCGCCCGTGACCGTGCCGAATTCACCCTGCTGCGGGTCCTCGGCCTTCACGCGCTGCACCTTGGCGAAGTCCGAACCCGCCGTGACCTTCATGGTCCCGCCCTGTCCCTTCACCGCCCGGAGTTCGCATCCGGGCAGCGCGGTGGCCAGGGATTTCGCCGACCGGTCCCAGCGCGGGTCGTAGGAGACCACCGTCCGCTCCAGGTCTCCGGCCCCGCCGCCCAGCGGAGCGCGGGTGGTGTTGAAGCCGGTGCCGCGCAGCGCCTCGTCGACGTCCTGCCCGAGCCCGTCCTTCGACGTCCCGTTGTAGACCTGCACCCGGATCTGCTCCGGGGCCACGTCGACGAGCGTGGCCTTGGGCTCCTTCGGCATCTGCGGGGCGAGCGGCCGGTCCTCACGCAGGGCGAGGAACATCTTCTTCGACTTCTCGGCGTCCCACTTCACGGTGGAGCCGATGCCCTTGACCTGGAAGCCCTCCTCCTCGAGAGGCACGGAGGCGAACTCGGACGAGGACGGGGTGAACCCGCGCATGGCCTTGCCGAGCTCCAGCATCTGCTCCGTCCCGAAGCCCTTGTCGGCGCGGACCGACTCCAGCATCGACGAGGCGACCTCCTGGAACCTCACCGGGTTCATCAGCACACCGCTGCTGGTCGTCTGCTTGATCAGCGCGGCCATGAACCTCTGCTGGCGCTGCATCCGGCCCAGGTCGGCCGCCCCGTCGAGGTGCCGGGAGCGTACGTACTGAAGGGCCTGGCCGCCGTCCAGCTTGTGGGTGCCCGCGGTCAGGTCCAGGCCGGTGTACGAGTCCTTGAGCGGCTTCGCCGTGCAGATCTCCACCCCGCCCAGGGTGTCGACCGTCTTCATGAAGCTGGTGAAGTCGACCTCCAGATAGTGGTCGATCTTGACGCCCGTCATCTGCTCGACGGTCCGCACCGTGAGGTGGGGGCCGCCCTCGGCATAGGCGGCGTTCAGCTTCACCGGATGGGCGGAGTGCTTCTCGCCGGTCGTGCCGTCGGTGTGCTCCGGGAGCTCGGCGTAGCTGTCGCGCGGCAGGCTGACGACACTGGCGCGCTGCTTGTCGGCCGAGACGTGGACGAGCATGAGGGTGTCGGTGCAGTGGCAGGGCGCGCCGCCCAGCTTGTACTTCTTCTTCTCCGCCGGGGTGATCTTGTCGCGGCCGTCGGTGCCGACGAGCAGGAAGTTCATGCCGTGGCCGCCGGCGGGACGGTTCTTCATGTCCTTGAAGGGGTCGACCCGGTCGATGCCCGTCTCCAGGCCGCTCACCACGGCATGGCCGATCCCGCCGGCGCCGAGCACCAGAACGGACAGCCCGGTGACGATCCGCATGCCCCACCGGGGCGGCGGCTTCCGCTTCCCGTTCCGCCCCGAGGGGCGGCCGTTCGCTCCGGGCTGCCGTGCGGGCCTGCGCTGCGGTGGAGCGGAGCGGGGGTGCGGTGGACGGGCTGGTCGGTGCGGCGTGGGCACGAGGGACACCTCCGCGCGAGCGAGTGGGACTTTCGCACGGTAGGCCCATACGACTTGCAGACCGGGAGGAGACCCGGCGGCGCGCGCCGCTGTCCCCCGTTCGCGGTAACGTGGCGGCCGAATCACGCCGCCTCCTGGGATGCGACATCCCCCGGAACCCCGGCAACCCCCGAGGACCCCCCGAGGACCACATGTCTGCCGCGCAGTACCCCGCCGTCTCCGTGATCATGCCGGTGCTCAACGAGGAACGCCATCTCAGGAACTCGGTCCGGCACATCCTGGAGCAGGAGTACCCCGGCGAGATGGAGGTGGTGATCGCCCTCGGTCCGTCGGACGACCGTACGGACGAGATCGCCGCCGAGCTGGTCCGGGAGGACTCCCGGGTCCACACGGTCCCCAATCCGACCGGCCGCACCCCCGCGGCGCTCAACGCCGCGATCAAGGCGTCACATCACCCGATCGTGGTACGCGTGGACGGCCACGGCATGCTCTCGCCGAACTACATCGCGACGGCGGTGCGGCTCCTGGAGGAGACCGGCGCGCAGAACGTGGGCGGCATCATGCACGCCGAGGGCGAGAACGCCTGGGAGGACGCCGTCGCCGCCGCCATGACGTCGAAGATCGGCGTCGGCAACGCCGCCTTCCACACCGGTGGGAAGGCGGGCCCGGCCGAGACCGTGTATCTCGGGGTCTTCCGCCGTGAGGCGCTGGAGCGCGCCGACGGCTACAACGTGGAGTTCATCCGCGCCCAGGACTGGGAGCTGAACTTCCGCATCCGCGAGGCCGGCGGCCTGATCTGGTTCTCGCCGGAGCTGAAGGTCCAGTACCGCCCGCGGCCCAGCATCCGCGCCCTGTCCAAGCAGTACAAGGAGTACGGCCGCTGGCGCCACGTCGTGGCCCGGTACCACTCCGGTTCGATCAACCTGCGCTACCTCGCCCCGCCGACCGCCGTCTGCGCGATCGCGGCCGGCATCGTCGTGGGCGCGGCCGTCACCCCGTGGGCGTTCGTCGTACCGGCCGGGTACGCCGTCGCGATCGCCGCCGGATCGCTGCCCGCCGGGAAGGGGCTGCCGCTGAAGGCGCGCGCGCAGATCCCGGTGGCGCTGGCCACCATGCACATGTCGTGGGGCTACGGCTTCCTGACCAGCCCCCGCTCGCTGGCGAAGAAGGTCATCGCCAGCCGCCGTCCGGCCGTGCGGGAGCAGACGGTCTGACCGCACCGGGGGAACGAGGAGGGGCCCGCCGTTCACGGCGGGCCCCTCCTCGTCGGTTTCCTACCAGGTGTAGTTCGGGTTGACGTGCATGCACGCCTCCTCGTTGGCACCGTTGAGCGCACCCGCCGACTCGGGCGTCTTCTCCTTGCCCGACTTGGCCGGGTAGGGCCCGTCCGCGCGCCAGTCGGCACCCACCGCCAGCACGATGCCCGAGACCTCGGTCGACTTCTTGACCTGCGAGACCGGGATCCCGAGGGCCTTGGCGGCCGCCTGGGCGTCGCCCTCCAGGTCCGCGCTGGGGAAGAGGACCCCCGTCGTGGCCGCCGGTTCGACGTCCTGGGAGTCGATGCCGGCCTTGTCGAAGCCGGCGTCGGTCAGCAGTTCCCTGACCGTGCTCGCCCGGCCCTGGGCGGGGGCCTGGGCGTCCGTGCCGGTCGCGTTGCGCACGGTGATCGCGATCTCGTCCGTGGGCCCCGAGGTGTCCTTGGCGACCGGGGTCTTGCGCTTGGAGGCCTTGCCGTCCAGCGGGATGTCCTCCCGGATCATCCGGAAGAGCTGCTCGGCCTCGCCCGGCTTGGGGAACACCCGGCCGCTGAGATTGCCCGTCCCGTAGACGTTCGGCATCGTCGTCATGGTCATGCGGTTCGTCGGGGCCTTCTTGAGCTCCTCGGCCAGGTCGTACAGCTTCTTGACCGTGTCGAGCCCCTTGTCCACGGTGAGCGCGTTCGTCGCGGCCTCGGCGAGGTTCATCAGCTTGCCGGGGTCGGTGAGCTTCGTTCCCTTGCGCAGCTCACGCACCATCGAGTTCAGGTACTGGTGCTGGGCCTTCGCCCGCCCCAGGTCGGTGTTGTCCTCGAAGCCGTACCGGGTGCGCAGCCACTGGAGGGCCTGCTCGCCCTTGATGGACGTGGTGCCCTCCTTCAGCTTCAGCCCGGACCCCTTGCCGTCGAGGCCGCGCGAACTGATGTTGGCGTCGACGCACACCGGTACGCCGCCGACCGCGTCGGCCATCGAGACCACACCCGCGAAGTCGATCATCATGAAGTGGTCGATCGTGATGCCGGTCAGCTCGTACCAGGCGGCCACCGTGCAGCCGGGGCCGCCGCGGCCGAGACTCTCGTTCGTCTGGACGGCCGTCGTGCTGGCCGCGTACACCTTCTTCGTGTCCGGGTCCGTGCACTTCGGCATCGTGAGCATCGTGTCGCGCGGCATGCTCACCACGGAGATGTTGCTGCGGTCCGCGGACAGGTGGAGCAGCATCTGCACGTCCGCGAGCGGGGTGCCCCCGAAGGTCTCCTTCGCGCCGCCGAGCTTCTGGTTCTCCTTGGAGTCCCGGGCGTCGGAGCCGATGATCAGGATGTTCAGAGGGGTCTGCCCGGCGGCATTGGCCTTGTGATCGGCCATCTCCTTGTCGCCGAGGGTCAGGTCCTCCTTCTTGATGTTGGCGTTGAGGTGGCGGTAGTAGACGTAACCGGCGGCGCCGGTGCCGAGTATCAGCAGGGAGAGGACGGCCGCCACCCAGCGCAGTATGCGACGCTTGCCGCCTTTGGCCGCCCGGCGTGCCCGCCGGTTGGGTCCCGTCGCCTTGTCACCGCCCTCCGGCGGGGCGGTCCGCTGCCGTCGGCCGTGTCCTCCGCGTCCGGCCGCCCGGCCGCCGGAAGCGCCGGTTCCGCCGTCGCCCTGCGGTCCGTCGTGCCGTCCGCGTGGCCGCGTCCCCTCCCCGCGCGTGCTGCTTCGTCCCACCAGGGCCCCCCTGCTCGTCTGAATTCCGATGTGGCGCGACGACCCGTCGTCACTTCGCGCATACCGCCGTGTCGGCGTCGGCCCTCTGGATGTCTTCCGGCGCCTTTGCCGGACCCGTGAGAGGGACCCCCGCCCCTTCGAAGTCCGCCCCGAGGGTCAGCACCATGGCCTGGAGGCCGTCGGAGTCCGACGTCCCCTGCTTGAGTGCGGTGGCGGGCAGGCCCATGATGTCCGCGAGCGCGCGGGCCTGATCCGCCTGGTCCGGCGCGTACGCCAGAGTCGTCCTGTCGATCTTCGCCGGGGCGTTCGCCTCGTTCGTGGACTGCGTGACCCCCTGCTCGCTCCGCAGCCACTCGACGGTCGCGCCCGCCGCGCCGGTGATGCCGCCGCCGTTGAGCACGTCGACGCGTATGTCGGCGGCCTCGGCCCTGCTGCCCTCCAGGACCGCCTGCTGCTTGTCCTTGGCGGCCTGCTCCTTCTTCTTCACCTCGGTGAGCGAGGTGTCGGAGCGCATCATGGCGAACAGCGGTCCGGCCTTCTGCGGCTCCACGACCACGGTGACCGGCGTCGGCTCGGCCGGGTTGTCCTTCACCGGCATCGTCACGAAGGTGATGTTCTTCGTGTCGATCTTTCCGAGTTCCCGGGCCAGCGAGGTCAGCTTGTTGATCGACCCGATCCCGGAGTCCACGGTGAGCGCCTTGGTCGCCGCGTCGGCCAGGTCGAAGAGCTTGCCCGGGTCGGTCAGCGTGTCGTCGGACTTCATCTGACGGATCATCGAGCCGATGAACTGCTGCTGGACCTTGATCCGGTCGAGGTCGCTCTGGTTCCCGAAGCTGTGCCTGGTGCGGACGAAGGCCAGCGCGTCCTCCCCTTCGACCGTGGACTCCCCGGCCGGCAGGTCGAGATGGGAGTCAGGGTCCTTGACCGCCTTGTCCAGGCAGACCTTGACACCGCCGACGGCCGTGGAGAGGGTCTTCACCGCGTTGAAGTCGACCATCATGAAGTGGTCCACCGACAGGCCGGTGATCTCCTTGACCGTCCGCATGGTGCAGCCCGGGTCGCGTCCCTCCTGGCCGAGGCTCACGTTGAAGCGCACGTTCCGTGTGCCGGGTACGACCTTCCGCGAACCGTCCGGCTGCTTGGTGGTGCAGTCCGGGATGTTCGTGATCAGGTCCCGGGGGATGCTCATCGCCGTCGCGTTGGTCCGGTCGGCGGAGACGTGGAACAGGATGTTGGTGTCGGCGTGGCCCGTGCTGCCCTTGTCGCCGTAGCCCTCGTTGCCCTCGCCGGTCCGCTTGTCCGTGCCGATGACCAGGATGTCGAGCGGGCCGTCGCCGGCGACGTTCTTGCTGCCCGCGTCACCGACGTCGACGGTGTCCAGGTTGCCGTTGAACTTCTGGTAGAGCGCGTAGGCGCCCGCCGATCCGGCCACGATCACGAAGGCCGTGACCCCGCCGGTCCACAGCAGGGCCTTCCTCCGCCGCGGGGAGAACGGCCTGCGGCCCTTGCGGGCGGCCGGCGGCTGCTGGCCGCGCCCCTGTCCGGGCTGCCTGCGGCCCCGCTGGGAGGGGACATCGCCGCGGGGGGAAGCGGATTGCCTCCGGCCGCCGGAGCGGTCCCGTGTACGCGAGGCACCGGAGCGGTCCCGTGCGCGCGGAGGTTCCGATGACTCTCTTCCGGAGTTGTCCAGTCGCAATTCGTAATTGCCGGTCCGCGGGTTGAGCACCCACTGGTCGGCGGGATCGATTTCGTCCGCCCGTCCACGGCTATGCCCGTCCACGGTTTCCTGAATCCTCCGTCGGTGCCACGCGGGACGCCCTCCCCGGCCGGGCGCTCGGTCGCTCGGTCCGGCCGTGCGCGGCCTCTTGGCCACGAGCACCGGATCGCGTCACACTATCCGGCCGAATCGGCCACAGGGGACGCGCGTGACACATTCCACGCTCCTTACAACCGGGCATTCCGCCTATTCCGCTCCGATTGCTGTCCATGGCTTGGCAATTGTTTTACGAGCCGCAAGGGTCGTCCGCCGCATTCGACCCCGAATAGGTGGGGGCGGGGGTCGGGCTCCCGCCCGTATCGCCGGGCTTTTGGCCGGACGGATCCTTCTCGGAGCTGTGACCGGCCTGTGAATCCCCTGAATTGATTTTGTCGGCGGGAACCACGGTGACGGGTTCGTCCTCGCGCAACTGTGTGAACAGCCGGTCGGCGTCCGGCTGTACGAGTTCGTCGCGGTTCGGGTCGGCGCGGTACTCGGTCCGGGGGACGGTCAGGAACTGCACCTTCTCCGTCGGCACGTTCCGCATCCCGCGCACCAGGTCGTACAGGTCCCTCAGCGAGTCCAGGCCGGGGTCCGTGGTGAGCGACTTGGTCGCCGCGTCCAGCACCGGGTAGAGCCGCGTCGGGTTCAGCAGCACCCCGTTGCTCTGCATCTTGTTGACCAGCGCGCCCAGGAACTTCTGCTGACGGTCCATGCGTTCGGTGTCGCTGCCGTTGCCGATCGACTTACGGGCCCTGACGTATCCCAGGGCCTCCTCCCCGTCCAGCTCCTGCCGGCCCGCGGGGAGCTTGAGGTGGGCGTCGGCGTCGTCGACCGGCTTCTTGAGGCAGACCTCGACACCGTTCACGGCGTCGACCATGTCCTTGAAGCCGTTGAAGTCGATGACCATGTGGTGGTCGACGCGGATGCCGGTCATCTTCTCGACCGTACGGATCGTGCAGGCCGTGCCGCCGAGTTCGAACGCCCAGTTGAACTGTGCGAACTGCTGCTTCGTGGCCTTGCCCTCGTCCGTGTGGCAGCTGGGGATCTCTGCCATCAGGTCGCGGGGGATCGACACCGCCGTCGCGCTCCTGCGGTCGGCCGCGAGGTGCAGCAGGATCGTGGTGTCCGAACGCTGGCTGCCGCCGTCGTCCCGCCCGTACGCGCTGTTGTCGCCGGAGCGGGTGTCGGAGCCGATGAGCAGGATGTTCTGGGCGTCCCGCGCGATCGGCAGCGGGCGGTCCTTCTCGTACGCCTTGAGCTCGGCGGCAGCACTCGTGTCGGTCGTGATGTTCCCGTCGAGCTTCTTGTACAGCCACCAGCCGACGCCGGCGGCGACCAGGACGAGGAACGAGGCGGCGAGGGCGGTCCAGCGCAGCCAGTGGCGCCTGCCGTCCGGCCCCCGCTCGGGCCGTTCCTCCCAGGTCCCCGGCCCCCCGTCGCCGTCGCTCCCGCCCGGCCCTGCCCCGGCGTCACCGGCCTCGGAGGGCCCGGCGGACGTCTCGTCCCGGGAGGCCGGACCGGACGCGTCCCGCGACCCCTCGGCCGGATCGCCCCCGGCCGGGTCGTCCGGGTGGTCCGGTTCGGCCGGAGTGCCGGGGCTGTCGCTCACGTCTGCGTCCATCCTTCACGTTCGGCGGCGCGAGGGGCCGCCGGTCGCAGAAGTAGACGGCTGAACCTCACGCTTGGTTGTGCATTCAGGCCGCGTTCTCGACGATGCCCCGTAACGACCGATCATGTACCGCCGTCGGTGCTCAGTCCCGGGGGCTCGGCCCGCCATGGGCCGGACGGGTGGCTCTCGGAGCGCTTGTCATACCGCGGTGCCGGTGATCCGCTCGCTTTCGACGCGCTTGGCCAGCCCGTCCGCGTCCAGCTGGTCCAGGTGACGGCACAGCACCACGGAGCCACCGGCCGCCAGCGGCGCGAAGAGACCCGCGGACAGTCCCTCCCAGGTGTCGTAGGTGCGCCCCGTCAGCAGCCGGGATCCCGGGCCGAGTCCCAGCTCCGCCGCGTCCTCGCGGGCCCGTGTGACCAACTGGTCCGCCGTCAGGCCCATCCCGCCCACGGTCAGCGCGGGGGCCGCCGGGTCCACCGGGGCGTACGGGGCGAAGCGGTCGCCCTGGCCGGGGACCTCCACCGCGTAGTCCGCGAAGCCCTCGGGCGGCTGCGGGAAGCGGCCGCCCAGCGGGCGCAGGGCCAGGGCGATCCGCTCGCCCCGACAGGCGCGGGCCCGGTCGAGCGTGTCCGGTCCGCTGACGACCAGATCGGCGCCGGCCGGGTCGCCCTGCACCTCGGCGACGACGCCCACGGACGAGCAGGCCAGCAGCCAGACCGCCGACTGCCAGTGGGCGGGGAGCAGCAGAGCGAGCCGGTCACCCGGTTCGGCGGCCAGGTCGCCCTGGAGCAGATTGGCGGTCTTGGCCACCCAATTGGCGAAGGTGGCCACCGACAGTTCGACGCGCTCTCCGGTTGCGTCGTCGTAGAAAGTGACCAGAGGTCGGGCGGGGTCCGCGGCGAGCGCGGATCGCAGCAGGTCGGCGGGGGTGCGATCACTGGCGTTCATCCGCGCAAGGGTACGCGGCGGGCGGCGGACCGGCTGGGCCCGACGGGTGCCCTGTACACCGGTCGGCAGACGGTGCGTCAACTGGTGGCGGCTTAACTCCAGTAGCCGGACATGCCGGAATCTGCCAAGTATTTCCTGTATGCGTGCACTTCTTGCAACCTCGATCGGCGTAACCTGCGCGACGGCACTCACCCTCCCGCTCGCCGCGCCCGCTCCCGCCGCCCCCGCCCCCGCCAGGGCCCCGGTCGCACAGGCGCCCGCGGCATCCCCCGGCGAACCCGCGGGTTCGACCCAGTCACTGCCCCTGCGACCGCTCACCGACGCGCTCCCGCGGGCCACCGGCAAACCCACCGAGTCCATGCACCCCGACGCCGCACAGGGCCTCCAGCGCCGCGACTCGCACCGCTTCTCCCTCGTCGGTGTGGTCTGGGACGACGCCGACGCCGAGCTCCACGGCACCGTCCAGGTCCGCACCCGTGCGACCGGCACCACCCAGTGGTCCGGCTGGCAGTCCCTGGAGACCCACAACACAGACCACGCGGCCGACGCGGGCAGCCCCGAGCGCGAGTCGGGCAAGGTGCGCGGTTCCACGGCCCCGCTCTGGGTCGGCGACTCGGACGGCGTCGAGGTGCGCGTCCGTTCCGAGAACGCCGGACCGCGGACCGGCCCCGTGGACACGGCCCCGCTCCCCGCCGGTCTCCAGGTCGAACTCGTCGACCCGGGCGACGACCCGGAACAGCCGCGCGCCGAAGCCACCCCCGCCACAGGCGCCCCGTCCGCCGTCACTCCGTCGGCCGGGGTCGCGACGCCCGCCACGGCGGTGGCCCAGCCGGGCGCGCTCCCGGACTCCGCGGGCCTCACCGCGGCCGCCGCCGAGAGCTCCGCGGTCAACGCCGACCTCGCGCCGCTGGGCGCCACCGAGATCCCCGCCCTGAGCAAGGCGGAGTCGGAGGAGCAGGCGGTCGTCGCGGCCGGCGCCAAGCCGTTCGTGGGACCGCGGCCCGGCATCGTCACCCGTAAGGGCTGGGGCGCCGACGAGAGCCTGCGTGAACGCGCCTTCGCCTACACCTCGACGGTCAAGGCCGCCTTCATCCACCACAGCGCCACCGGCAACAACTACACATGCGCCCAGGCGCCCTCCGTCCTGCGCAGTATCTACCGCTACCACGTCAAGAGCAGCGGATGGCGAGACTTCGGCTACAACTTCGCCGTCGACAAGTGCGGGAACATCTACGAAGGCCGCGCCGGAGGCGTGACCAAGGCGGTCCTCGGGGCCCACACCCTCGGTTTCAACACCAACAGCATGGGCATCGCGGTACTCGGGACGTACACCTCGAAGAACCCGCCCGCCGCCGCCGTCACCGCCATCGCCAAGCTCACCGCCTGGAAGCTCGGTCTGTTCGGCCGCAACCCCAAGGGCAAGGTCACGCTTGTCTCCGGTGGCAGCGGTAAGTACAAGAAGGGTGCGAAGGCCAAACTCAACGTCATCTCCGGGCACCGCGACGGGTTCGCAACCGAATGCCCAGGAATCCGTCTCTACAAGAAGCTCGGCACGGCCCGGACCAGTTCCGCGAAGCTGCAGGGCCGCTGACCGGGAGGCGTTCGAACGGTCTGCATACACTGGCCAGCCGAAACGAGGCCCGGCCCCAGCAGGAAGCAGAGACGGTGCTGTGACAGAGGCAAGAGAAGCGATCCTCCTGGTCGGTGGCAAGGGCACCCGACTGCGTCCGCTCACGGTGCACACCCCGAAGCCGATGGTTCCGGCGGCCGGGGTGCCGTTCCTCACGCACCAGCTGGCGCGTGCCAGGGCCGCCGGGGTGGAGCACATCGTGCTCGCGACGTCCTACCTCGCGGAGGTGTTCGAGCCGTACTTCGGTGACGGCTCGTCGCTCGGCCTCTCCATCGAGTACGTCACCGAGGACGAACCCCTCGGTACCGGCGGCGCCATCCGGAACGT
Source organism: Streptomyces sp. Alt3 (assembly GCF_030719215.1). NCBI lineage: Bacteria > Bacillati > Actinomycetota > Actinomycetes > Kitasatosporales > Streptomycetaceae > Streptomyces > Streptomyces glycanivorans. Next base: position 4,909,922 of record NZ_CP120983.1, read on the forward strand.
GGCGTCACGGCTGGCCTCGGGCCCGGACGAACCCGTCATCGTGTTCAACGGTGACATCCTCACCGGCCTCGACATCCGGGCCCTGGTCACGGCGCACGCCACCTCCGGGGCGGACGTCTCCCTGCACCTCACCAGGGTGGAGGACCCCCGCGCCTTCGGTCTCGTGCCGACCGACGACACGGGCAGGGTGACGGCCTTCCTGGAGAAGCCGCAGACACCCGAGGAGATAGTCACCGACCAGATCAACGCGGGGGCGTACGTCTTCCGCCGGTCGGTCATCGACACGATTCCGGCCGGCCGGCCGGTCTCCGTCGAGCGGGAGACCTTCCCCGGGCTGCTGGCCTCAGGCGCCCATCTCCAGGGCATGGTGGACTCCACGTACTGGCTGGACCTCGGCACTCCGCAGGCCTTCGTCCGCGGCTCCGCGGACCTGGTCCTCGGCCGCGCTCCGTCCCCCGCGGTCCCCGGGCGCTGCGGCGACCGGCTCGTCCTGCCCACCGCGTCCGTCGCCGCCGACGCCAAGCTCACCGGCGGCACGGTCGTCGGCGAGGGCGCGCTGATCGGCGAGGGCGCCAGGATCACGGGCTCCACCGTGCTGGACGGCGCCGTCGTCGAACCCGGCGCGGTGATCACGGACTCACTGGTCGGCGCGGGTGCCCGGATCGGCAGCCGTTCGGTCCTCACCGGTGCGGTCATCGGTGACGGTGCTCACGTCGGTGCCGACAACGAACTGCGTGACGGGATCCGGATCTGGTGCGGCGCGGTCCTGCCGGACGCCTCGGTCCGCTTCTCGTCCGACCAGTGAGCGGCCACCTTCCGTCGGTACGGGTGTCCCATCGAACGGTGTACGGGTCCCGTCGGCCTTACCCTCGATAGGCACCCCCGACGACCGAGGACCCCACCCGTGGCAGGACGCTTCGTACCCCGCACCACCGCCGTGCCCCGACAGGAGCCCGGGTCCGGTGCCGGTTCCGCGTCCGCCACGACACGGACCTGGACCCCACCGGGGCCGCTCGACCTGCGGCTGGTCCTCGGCCCGCTGCGGCGCGGCCCGGCGGACCCCGCCTACCGCGCACTGCCCGACGGGACCTTCTGGCGCGCGACCCGCACCCCGGCCGGCCCCGGCACCCTGCGCGTCTCGGCGGCCCACGACGGCACGGTCTCGGCCACGGCCTGGGGCCCCGGCGCACAGTGGCTCCTCGACGGGCTCCCGGCACTGCTGGGCGCGGGCGACACCCCGGACGACTTCCGTCCGCGCCACCGGCTGCTCGCCCTGACCCGGCACCGGCGGCCCGGCCTGCGTCTGCTGCGCACCGGGCTGGTCATGGAGTCCCTGATCCCGTCGATCCTGGAACAGAAGGTCACCACCGACGAGGCCTACCGCGCCTGGCGCCTGCTGGTCCGCATCTACGGAACCCCCGCCCCGGGCCCCTCCGGCGCGACCTTCGGCACGTACGGCCTGTACGTGATGCCCGACGCCAGGACCTGGTCGCTCATCCCGTCCTGGGAGTGGCACCGCGCGGGGGTGGACTCCAAGCGCTCCGCCACCGTCCTGCGCGCGGTCCGGGTGGCCCGGCGCATGGAGGAGGCGGCCGCGATGGAGCTCCCCGAGGCGATGGCCAGGCTCCAGCTGATCCCGGGCATCGGTCCCTGGACGGCGGCGGAGACCCTCCAGCGTTCGAACGGCGCGGCCGACGCGGTCACGGTCGGGGACCTCCACCTGCCGGGGATCGTCGGTCACGCGCTCGCGGGCAACCGGAACGCCGACGACGAGGAGATGCTGGAGCTCCTCGCCCCGTACGAGGGCCAGCGCCACCGCGCGACCCGCCTGATCATGCTCTCGGGCCACACCCCGGCCCGCCGGGCCCCCAAGATGACGCCGCGCGACATCGCCCGGCTGTAGCCGCCCTACTCCGGGCCGGGGCCGTCTTCTTCCGGATCGGGCCCGCCCTCCTCCGGGCCGGGCCCGTCCCAGCGCGCGGTTCGTCCTCAGCGCACGGTGAGGAACGCCTCGGCGTCGCGTGCGGCCCGCGGCGGCGCCGTTCCCTTCGGGTGCCCCACGGCCACCGCGCCCAGCGGATCCCAGGTGTCCGGCAGGTCCAGGACCTCGCGGACCACGGGCCGGCAGAACATCGTCGACGACACCCACGCCGAGCCGAGCCGCTCACCCGCCAGCGCCACCAGGAAGTTCTGCACGCCGGCGCCGGCCGCGACCACGAACATCTCGCGCTCCGCGGTGTCCCGGCGCTCGTCGCCGTAGGTGTGCGAGCCGTCCATCACGAGGCACGGCACCGCCAGGTACGGGGCGTTGCGCAGCACGTCGCCGCGTCGCACCCGCTTCGCGACGGACTCCTCGCTGCGGCCGTCCCGCCGCAGATCCTCGATCCACGCGTCGCGCATCGCGTCCAGCAGCCGGGTCCGCGCGCCCTGCGACTCCAGGAGCACGAACCGCCAGGGAGTCGTGTGATGGGGAGCGGGGGCCGTGACCGCCGCCGCCACCGCACGGCGTACGGCGCCGGGGTCGACCGGTTCGTCGGTGAACTCCCGCACGGTGCGCCGGAGGTTCAGCGCCTCCCGCACCGCCTCGGACGTACCCAGCCGGAACATGTCGTCGGCCGCGACCCGCACCATCGCCCGGGCCCCGTCGTCCCCGGACGTGCCGGCTTCCGCCACCACGTGGGGGAGACCGCGCACCACGGCGACCGGCAGCCCGGACGCCTTGCCCTTCACCAGGTCACCGGCCGAGGCCAGTTCGTCGGCCGTGGCCACGACGGTGGCGCTCAGCGGGTTGCCGTATCCGTCGGTACCGCCCCGGAGATCGTCCAGCACCTTGACCCCGGCGGCTCCGATCGCCACGTCCGTCAGGCCGTTGCGCCAGGGACGCCCGAAGGTGTCCGTGACGACGACGCCGACCTCCACCCCGAGCGCGTCCCGCAGACCGTCCCGGACTGCCCGGGCCGAGGCGTCCGGGTCCTCGGGCAGCAGAAGCACCGTCCCCGCCGGGGTGTTCGAGGCGTCGACGCCGGCTGCGGCCATGACGAGCCCCTGCCGGTTCTCCACGATCCTGAGCGTCCCGCGCCGTGCGACGACCCGGACGGTCTCGGCGTCGATCGCCGCCTCCCGGTCCGTGGCCTCGACGATCCGGCCCTCGGCCTTGGAGACGATCTTCGACGTGACCAGCAGTACATCGCCGTCCACCAGACCCGGTTCCGTCGCGGCGATCAGCTTCGCGAGGTCGTCGCCCTGCCGTACCTCGGGCATCCCGGGCAGTGCCCACACCCGGTACGAGGGTGTCCCGTCGGCGGGTCCACCGCTCATGCCCGTACCTCCTCGGCCAGCGCCAGGGCCTGGCGGGCCATCTCCGCGGTGGCGTCCACGTCCGTCATCATCAGCGGGACGGCGCGGCAGCGGATGCCGGCCGCCTCGACCTCGTCGACCGCTCCGGCGTCCACGGTGTCGACGAGCCAGCCGTCGAGCAGCCCGGAACCGTAGTGCTGGGCGACGGCCGCGGCGGTGGACTCGACGCCCACCGCGGCCAGCACCTTGTCGGCCATGCCCCGTACGGGGGCGTCGCCGACGATGGGGGAGAGCCCGACGACGGGGACCCCGGCCTCGGCGATGGCCTCACGGATACCGGGTACGGCGAGGATGGTGCCCACGGACACGACGGGGTTGGACGGCGGGAAGACGATGACGTCCGCCTCGGCGATGGCTTCCAGCACACCGGGCGCGGGCTTGGCCTGGTCCGCGCCCACGGGCACGATCGCCTGCGCCGGCACGGAGGCCCGCAGCTTCACCCAGTACTCCTGGAAGTGGACGGCCTTGCTCTCGCCGTCCGCTTCCACCGCCACATGCGTCTCGACGCGGTCGTCGGACATCGGGATCAGCCGGACCCCGGGCTTCCACCGTGCGCAGAGGGCCTCGGTGACCGCGCTGAGCGGATAGCCGGCGCCGAGCATCTGCGTACGGACGATGTGGGTCGCGAAGTCACGGTCGCCGAGGCCGAACCACTCGGGCCCCACGCCGTACGCCGCGAGCTCGTCCTTGACCCGGAAGCTCTCGTCGGTACGCCCCCAGCCCTGTTCCTCGTTGATGCCACCACCGAGGGTGTACATCACTGTGTCGAGGTCGGGGCAGACCTTCAGCCCGAACAGATGGATGTCGTCGCCGGTGTTGCCGATCACCGTGATGTCCGCGTCGGGCGCGGCCTGTTTGAGGCCACGCAGGAAACGAGCACCACCGATACCGCCGGCCAGAACCACAATGCGCATGCACAACAGTCTGTCAGGCGGAGCCTGATCCTTGTGGGGGTGGTGGCGGGCGACGGGTGGGATGTCAGGCGGAGCCTGATCCTTGTGGGGGTGGTGGCGGGCGACGGGTGATCAGGCCGGTACCGCGTTCCGGGCGGCCGGGGCGCACTGTGCCGAGTGCATCGGCATGTCGGTCAGGCCGGGGAAGTAGATGTGCAGGCTGACGGCGGGTTCCAGGGAGTCGTTGACGACCTCGTGGACGTAGCCGGGCGCGAAGACGCGCTGGGCGCCGGAGCCCAGGCGCTGCGCACCGCGCGCCGTGTGTTCGGTCAACTCGCCTTCGAGGACGGTGAGCACCCCGGAGGAGAGGCCGTGGTCATGGCGTCCGCTGCCCTGGCCGGGGACCCAGCTCAGCAGCCAGACCTCGTAGCCGATCGGGGCCTCCCCCGCCGGGTCGGAGCCGAGGGTCTGGGGAACCGCCCTGAGCCGGTGGTACCAGCGGGTGGCGGTGTCGTACTGGACGAGCGGGGCCCACCGGTCGCGGTCCGCGGCGATGGAGCGGGCGAGTCCGACGAACTCGGACACGGTGGAGGGGTGAGGGCGGGCCGGCTGGAGAAGGTGCTGGACCTCGAGGATGTCGCCGGCGATGGAGAGGTCGCTGTCGCTGTTCATGTGCGGTGGTTCCTCGGCATGTGGATGCGCGTACGTGGAGTGTCGCGAAGACCGGAATGCGGTGGAGAAGGCTGGATCAGAGCTGGAGCGCTACGGCTTCAACAGCTGTGACAGCTGGAACAGCAACAGCGGGCCTGAACAGCGGTACGGAACCCACGGATGTGGGTCGTGTACATCGCTGCGGTCGCTGGCATGGAGTCAAGGAGACCGGTCCGATGCGCGTTCTGTCAACTCAATGCCCGATTTGGCGGCAATGTTTCACCCCATCCGGTTGAAGGGGGTGGAGAAAGGTTTTGCCTGCCGTCGGAGCGGCAAGGTGGCGCATCAGCCGTGTGTCCAAACGCGGTTCGGGGGCCGTGACCCTACTGTGATCTTGGTCGCTCCGGTGATCAAATCGAAACATCGGAGCAGCCCCACTCGTCTCACCCGGTGAGAGATGACGGAGGCCGACGCGCGTGTCATATGTCAGATTTTTGGTGATTTGAACACTTTCTGCATACGCTTGGTTCCACAGAGTGAATACCGAGGCCAATAGCAGATCTTCGCTTGACTGGCCCGAAGCTACACACTTGTAATTTCACTCGTGTCGTTCGGCCGCATCGATAACGGCCGCATCACGGGGACGCAAGAGACAGACGAGGGGCGCACATGACCGAGCTGTTCCAGCAACTGCTGGTCGACGACGCGGACGAAGAGCTCGGCTGGCAGGAGCGCGCGCTGTGCGCCCAGACCGACCCCGAGTCCTTCTTCCCTGAGAAGGGCGGCTCCACCCGGGAGGCCAAGAAGGTCTGTCTCGCCTGCGAAGTCCGCTCCGAATGCCTCGAGTACGCCCTCAACAACGACGAACGCTTCGGGATCTGGGGCGGCCTCTCCGAGAGGGAGCGGCGGCGCCTGAAGAAGGCGGCCATCTGACGCCGCACGACGACGCCGGGACCCCGGTGGCCTGGGGGCCGCACCCTGAACGCAGGGCGCGGCCCCCAGGCCATCGGCATGTCCGGCCATCTCCGGCATCTCCGGCGGCCCCCGGTTCCCGCTGGTCAACCGACCGGCGCGGGGCGGACATCCGTACCGTTAGTGTGGGGCCCCGTCCGAGAGACGCGCCAACGCCCCGCCGCGGCGCGCGTGTACACCGATGCAGCCCCCGGGGGAACCCCCTCCGGATCCGGCCGGAGGGCCCGAACCCCGATGTCCGTGCACAGCCACACGGCGGCGCCGAACGAGGCCGCCGCCGCCCCAGAGTTCCCCCGGCACGTCGTCACCGCCGTGCTCGTCTCCCACGACGGCGCACGCTGGCTGCCCCACGTGCTCGGCGGGCTGCTCGGGCAGGAGCGCCCCGTACAGAACGTCGTCGCCGCCGACACCGGCAGTGCCGACGACTCCGCCCGCCTGGTGACCGAGGCGCTCGGCGGTGAGCGCGTCCTCCACCTGGCACGGCGCACGAGCTTCGGCACCGCAGTCGACGAGGCGACCCGCACGGCCGGTGTCCTCACCCCCGACGACCTGCCCTACCTGAAGCGCCCCAGCGGCTGGGACCCGGTCACCCGCAGCTGGCGCGACGACGCGTACGACCTGCCGGAACTCCCGCACGGCGAGCCCGTCCAGTGGCTCTGGCTGCTGCACGACGACAGCGCCCCCGAGCCCGACGCGCTCGCCGAGATGCTGCGCGTCGTCGACGGCGACAAGCACGCCGCGATCGTCGGACCCAAGCTCCGCGGCTGGTACGACCGCAAGCAGCTCCTCGAGGTCGGCGTCTCCATCGCCAACAGCGGACGCCGTTGGACCGGACTGGACCGCCGTGAGCAGGACCAGGGCCAGCACGACCAGGTGCGAACCGTCCTCTCCGTCTCCTCCGCGGGCATGCTGATCCGACGCGACGTCTGGGAGGAGCTCGGCGGCTTCGACCGCAGGCTCCCGCTGATGCGTGACGACGTGGACCTGTGCTGGCGTGCCCACATGGCCGGCCACCGGGTGCTCGTCGCCCCCGACGCCGTCCTGCGGCATGCCGAGGCCTCCGCCAGGGAGCGCCGCCCCATCGACTGCGCCGGACGCTCGGTCGCCAGCCCGCACCGTGTCGACAAGGCCGGCGCCGTCTACACCATGCTCGTCAACGCCCGCGGCAAACAGCTGCCGTGGGCCCTGGTGCGCCTCCTCGTCGGCACCCTGCTCCGCACCCTCGCCTATCTCGTCGGAAAGGTGCCCGGCCAGGCGCTCGACGAGGTCGCCGGGCTCTTCGGCACCCTGCTGCGCCCCGGGCGGATCCTCGCCGCCCGGCGTGCGCGCGGCAGAGGGACTGTGGACGCGTCCGAGCTGAGGTCGCTCTTCCCGCCGCCCGGAGCCACGGTCCGCGCCACCGTCGAGGGGGTCGCCGGCAACTTCGGCAACCGCACCGACTCCGACTCCGGCGGCTCGCGGCACGGAGTCGTCGAGTCCGGTCCGGGCGGTGACGACGCCGACTTCCTGGAGGTCGAGCAGTTCGCACGGCTCAAGAAGGTCGGCCGCAAGCCCGGCCCCGTGCTCTTCGCCCTCCTCCTCCTCGTCTCGCTGGTGGCCTGCCGGGGGCTTCTGGCCGGCGGCGCCCTCGCGGGCGGCGCGCTGCTGCCCGCACCCGCCGACGTCTCCGACCTCTGGGGGCGCTACGCGGACGCCTGGCACACCGTCGGTACCGGCGGAACCCAGACCGCACCCCCCTACCTCGGTGTGCTCGCCGCCCTGTCGGCGCTGTTCCTCGGCTCCACGGGCTTCGCTCTCACCCTCCTGCTGGTCTGCTCGGTCCCGCTCGCCGGGCTCACCGCGTACTTCGCCTCCCGGCCGCTGATCGAGTCCCGGCTGCTGCGGGCCTGGGCGAGCGTCGCGTACGCCTTCCTGCCCGCCGCCACCGGAGCGCTCGCCACCGGCCGTCTCGGCACAGCCGTCCTGGCCGTCCTGCTCCCGCTGATCGCCCGCGCCGCCGTCGCCGCTCACGGGCTGCGCGGCGACGACTCCACCGCACGCGGCAGCTGGCGCGCCACCTGGGCGTACACCCTGCTGCTCACCCTCACGACAGCCTTCACCCCGATCGTCTGGCCGCTCGCGGTGGTCCTCGGCATCGGGGTGCTCGTGCTGCGCCGGGGTGACATCACCGCGTACGGACTGCGCTTCCTGGCCACCGCCGGGACCCCGATCCTGGTCCTCGCGCCCTGGTCGCTGTCCCTGCTGTCGAGCCCGTCCGGCTTCCTGAAGGAGGCAGGGCTCGACATGGGCGCGGGCACCGCCTCCGCCCTCGACCTGCTCGGCATCAGCCCCGGCGGCCCCAAGGCCGCGGGCGGCGTCCTGCTGCTGGGCATCGTGCTGGCGGCGCTGGCCGCGCTGCTGCGTGGAGAGCGGCAGTTCGCGATCCGTAGCGCCTGGGTCGTGGTGCTGGTCTCCCTGATCTTCGCGGCGGTCTCCAACGGCTCCACCTGGGCCGGTCCCGCCACCCTCGTCTACGGCATCGCGCTGCTGACCGCCGCGCTCCTCGGCGCCGACGGGGCCCGGGTCCGGGTCGCCGCCCTGAGCTTCGGCTGGCGTCAGCCGGTCGCCGCACTGATCGCCCTGGCCGCCGGGCTCGCGCCCGCCCTGGCCGCGGCCGGCTGGATGATCGGCGGCGCGGCCGGCCCGGTCGAGCGCCGCGACCCCGTGCAGGTGCCCGCGTTCGTCGCGGAGGAGAGCAGCACCCGCGACCAGGCGCGCACGCTGGTGCTCGGGGGCACGTCGCCGGACGCCGTCTCCTACACCCTGGTCCGCGGCTCGGGCGCCCGTCTCGGCGATGCCGAGCTGACCGAGGCGGGCGGCAGCAACAGCCACCTCGACAAGGTCGTCGCCAACCTGGTCGCGGGCTCCGGCGCCGACCAGGGAAGTCAGCTCAGCGGCTTCGCGGTCCGCTACGTCCTCGTACGGGACGGGGCGCCCCGGCAGATGAGCCGGGTGCTGGACTCGACCCCGGGCCTGAGCAGGCTGAGCCAGCTGGACGGGAGCGCCCTGTGGCGGGTCGACCGCCAGGTCTCCCGGCTCGCGATCGTCCCCTCCGGCAAGGGGGCCGAGCCGGTGCCCGTCGGCTCGCTGCCCGTCGAGGCGCACACCAGGATCCCGGAGGGTGACACCGGCCGGATCCTTCGCGTCGCCGACGTGGCCGACCCGGGCTGGCAGGCCACGCTCAACGGCCGGGCGCTGACCCCGAAGACGGTGGACGGCTGGGCACAGGGCTTCGAGCTCCCCACCGAGGGCGGCACCCTGGACCTGACGTACGACGCACCCCTCACGCACACCGCGTGGGTCTGGGCGCAGGTGGCGCTCGGAGTGGTCCTGGTGGTCCTGGCCCTGCCGGGCCGCCGCCGGGAGATCGACGACGACCTTCCCGAGGAGACCGAGGCCGTTGCGGCCGAACCGGTCGCCGGGGAGGGACGCCGGGCACGCAGGCTGCGCGCGGCCGCCCAGGCCGAAGCGGCTGCGGCGGGCGAGGAAGCGGCGGGAGCGGCGTACGCCGAGGACGGCACGGCGCCGGGGTACGGCGACGAGGCCGGCGGCACCTCCGGGCAGGAGCCCGGGGAGTACATCCCTGCGCAGCAGGACACCGACCCGTACGCCCCGGCCCCGGGGGCCCAGGACGGCTCCGATCCGTACGCGGTCCAGGGCGACCAGGACGGGACCGGGACGTACGCGGCGATTCCGGGGGACCAGGACGGGACGGGCACCTACGCGGCTGTCCAGGGCGACCAGGACGGGACGGGCACCTACGCCGCGGTGCCGCAGCAGAACTACGGCGAGTGGGACGCCCAGCAGTACCAGGGCGCCGGCTACGGCCAGCACCAGGGCGGACAGGACGCCGGCCAGTACTACCAGGCCGATCCCTACCAGCAGGCTCCCTACCAGCAGCAGGACCCTTACCAGCAGCAGGACCCGTATCAGCAGCAGGGCGCCTACGACCAGTACGGCTACGCCCAGCAGCAGCCCTATGCCACGGGGACGGGCGAAGCCGCCCCGTACGACGGGCATGACGGGCACGACGAGAACACGACCCCGGGCCAGGGCCCGTGGCCGCACGGTAACGGCAACGGCAACGCATCGCGAGGCGAGTCCGAGTGAAGTCCACCCCCCTGTCCCTCATCGCGGGCGTCGTCGCCCTCGCCGCCGTCACCGGGTTCGCCGCGCTCACCGCGCCCGGCGACGAGACCGTGACGGAGGCGAAGGCGGCTGCCCGGCTCCCCGTCGAACGCTCCAGCCTGCTCTGCCCGGCGCCGAGTACGTCCGATCTGGCGGACACGACCTACACGTCCTTCACTCCGGCGGGGGAGGGCGGCGGGGAGGCCGGCACGGCCGAGCTGACGCCGGCGGAGTCCCTCCCGGCGGACGAGGACGTGCCGGCGGACGACGCGGACAAGAAGAAGGACAAGGACGACAAGGACGACAAGGACGACAAGGACGAGGCGGCGGGGGCCAAGCCCGTCATCTCCCTCAAGGACCTCGGGAAGCCGGCCACCGCCGACACCTCCAAGTCCGACGCCCCCGCCCTGGTCGGCACCGCCACCGGCAGCTTCGCCCCCGGCTGGACCGCACAGCAGACCACCGTCGCGGCCGCGGGCGGTGCCCGCGGCCTTCTCGGCGTCAGCTGCACCGCCCCCGACACGGACTTCTGGTTCCCCGGGGCCGGCACCGGGGCGTCCCGTCAGGACTACGTCCACCTGACCAACCCCGACGACACCGCCGCCGTCGCCGACATTGAGCTGTTCGGCGCCGAGGGCGCCCTCAAGTCCGATGTCGGGGAGGGCATCACGGTCCCGGCGAGGTCGAGCGTCCCCATGCTGATCTCGACCCTGACCAGCGAGGCCGCAGAGAACGTCACCGTCCACGTCACCACCCGGACAGGGCGTGTCGGCGCGGTCGTGAGCGCCGCCGAGGACGAGGTGGGCAGCGACTGGCTGGCCGCCTCCGCCGACCCGGCGAGCACCCAGATCCTGCCCGGCATCCCGGCCGACGCCACCTCCGTACGCCTGGTGGCATTCGCCCCCGGGGAGGACGACGCCGATGTGAAGGTGCAGCTCATGGGCAAGAACGCGACGTTCTCCCCGGCCGGGAACTCCACCCTGCACATCAAGTCCCGTATGACCGCGAGCATCGACCTCAAGGACGTCACGCGGGGTGAGCCCGGATCGATCCGGCTGTCCCCCGCAGACGGCAGCCGGACTCCGGTGGTCGCCGCGCTGCGCGTGGTGCGCGGCACCGGCGCCGAGCAGGAAGTGGCGTTCATCCCCGCGACCGGCCCCGTGGGCGAACGCGCGACCGTCTCCGACAACCGGGCGAAGGGCTCGGTGCTCTCCCTGACCGCCCCGGGAGAGACGGCCAAGGTCAAGGTCACGACGTCGGAGGGCAGCGAGGGCGGCGCGGCGTCCGTCAAGACGTACACGGTCAAGAGCGGTACGACGCTGGAGGTCACCCCCGAGGTCCCGGCCGGTCTGAAGGGCGGCTACGCCCTGACGGTGGAGACCGAGTCGGGCGGGCCGGTGCACGCGGCCCGCACGCTCACGCTGAAGGAGAGCGGGATCGACATGTTCACCGTGCAGACGCTGCCGGACGACGGGGGCACGGTCGAAGTGCCCGCGGCCGAGCAGGACCTGACGGTCCTGGACGACTGAGGGCGCGCCGCGGGCGGCTCAGTCCTGCCCGTAGCGCGGGTCGACCGACTCCGGGGAGAGGCCGAGCAGCTCCGCGACCTGCTCCACCACGACCTCGTGCACCAGCAGCGCGCGCTCGTCGCGGCTCTTGGTGCGGATCTCGACGGGCCGCCGGTAGACGACGATCTGCGCGGGCTGCCCCTTCGCGGCTGACAGCGCGCGGCCCAGGGGGACGGTGTCCTCCAGGGAGCCGGGTACGTCGAGGACCAGGAAGTCGACGTCGGTCAGCTGCGGCCAGCGCCGCTCCAGCCGTTCCACCGAGTCCTGCACCAGATCGCGGAAGCTCTCGGCCCTGCTCACGGACAGCGGCACCTGGGGCGGTGCGACCGGTCCGCGCATGCCGCGGCCGTGGCGGTCGCGGCGGCGGGGCCGTGGCTCGGGCGGGAGGGGCGGTACGGAACTGTCCATCACCGACGCAGCGTAACCCTCCCCGGGCGGGGACGATCACTGCTTCCGCTCCGGCCCGCCGGATGATCCGAGATGAACGTTCAGGCCGGCCCGAAGTGTCATTTCGGGCCTTGCTCCGATCGCCGGCCCTGCGCCGAATGACCGCTCATGTTCTTCCCGGTGACCGCCGACCGGCCCCCGAGCACCCGCGCGCACCGGCTTCCTCGCAGGTCGGAACGGTTGCGGGGGAGGGGTGCGGGGGCCTGTCCGAGAGGCGACACGAGGGGGTCGGCCGAGGGAGGGTCGTCGCAGCCCGCTCAAGAGTGCGGTACCGTCCAACCTCGTGAGCCCTGTACGTCGCTGTTCGCGAACCGCGTGCGGCCGTCCCGCCGTCGCGACACTGACGTACGTCTATGCCGACTCGACCGCGGTCCTCGGCCCGCTCGCCACCTATGCCGAGCCCCACTGCTACGACCTCTGCGCCGAGCACGGCGAGCGGCTCACCGCGCCACGCGGGTGGGAAGTCGTCCGGCTCGCCGACCCCTCGGCTCCCGCGCGCCCCAGCAACGACGATCTCGAAGCGCTCGCCAACGCCGTACGCGAGGCGGCCCGTCCCCAGGACCGGCAGCAGGGCGGCCGGGGGCCACGTGCGGCGGACCCGGTGGAGGTCGCGCGCCGCGGACATCTCCGGGTGCTGCGCTCCCCGGAGTCCTGACACACCTTCTGCTCCTTCCGTCCCGCCTGCCACACCCGCCCCGTGCCGGGCGGCTGGAAGTTTTCCGGTGCGGAGCATTGACGCCGACTTGTCGCGGACACGACCATTCCCCCACCCGTGAGAGATCGCTTCCGCATCACGGAATCCGGGGAGGTCTGTGTGTTTGTCCAGCAACTCGAACCCGTAGCCGATTCGCTCGCCCTGTCCGCTCTTGTCGCTTCCTTGCCACTCGTGACCGTTCTCGTCCTGCTCGGCGCCGTCCGGATGAAAGCCCACCGCGCCGGACTCATCGGACTCGCGGTCGCCGTGCTCGTCGCCTGGCCGGCCTTCGGCATGCCTCTCGGGCAGACCCTGTCCGCGGGGGCGCAGGGTGTCCTCTTCGGGCTCTTCCCCATCATGTGGATCGTCGTCAACGCCCTCTGGGTGTACCGGATGACCGTCCGTACGCAGCACTTCGACATCCTGCGGCGCTCCTTCGGCCGTGTCTCCGACGACCCCCGCATCCAGGCGCTGGTCATCGCCTTCTGCTTCGGCGCACTCCTGGAGGCGCTGGCCGGCTTCGGCGCACCCGTCGCGATCTGCTCGGTCATGCTCGTCGCGCTCGGCTTCGACCCGGTGAAGGCCGCCGTCGTCTCCCTCGTGGCCAACACCGCTCCCGTCGCCTTCGGCGCCATGGGCACACCTGTGGTGACGCTCGCTCAGGTCACCGGCCTGCCGCTGGACGACGTCGCCACGGTCGTCGGCCGGCAGACGCCGCTGCTCGCGCTCGTCGTCCCGCTGATCCTGGTCTTCCTGGTGGACGGCAGGCGGGGGCTGCGGGAGACCTGGATGCCCGCGCTCGTCTGCGGAGTGGCCTTCGCCGTCGCGCAGTTCGCCGCATCGAACTTCGTCTCCGCCCAGCTCGCCGACATCGCCGCCGCACTCGTCGGCGCGGGTGCGCTGATCGCTCTCCCCGGCGCCCGCAAGCCCGCCGACGAACCCGTACGCGCGGCCGTGCTGACCGGCGTGCGCAGCGAGGACCTCGACCAGGAGGACCCGCGCCGCGAGGTGCTGCGCGCCTACGCCCCCTACGCGCTGATCGTCGTCGTGTTCTCGATCGCCCAGATCCCGCCCGTCAAGCGACTGCTGGCAGAGGCGACCCAGGTCTTCGACTGGCCGTTCCTCGACGTCGCCGGCCCCGACGGCGAACCGGTCGGAGCCAACGTGTTCACGCTCCCGCTCCTGGGCACCGGCGGTACCCTCGTCCTGCTCGCCGGCCTGGTCACCGCCGCCGTGATCGGCGTAAGGGCTGGGGCCGCGGCGCGGGAATGGGCGGCCACCGTGCACGAACTGCGCTACGCGATCCTCACGGTGACATCCGTACTCGCCCTCGCCTACGTCATGAACCTCTCCGGGCAGGCCGCCACCATCGGCCAGTCCGTCGCGGCGGCCGGTGCCGGACTCGCCTTCCTCTCCCCGGTGCTCGGCTGGTTCGGAGTCGCCGTGTCCGGCTCCGACACCTCGGCCAACGCCCTCTTCGGAGCTCTCCAGGTGTCCGCGGCACGGGAGTCCGGCCTCTCGCCGGAACTCCTCGCCGCGGCCAACAGCTCCGGGGGAGTGCTCGGCAAGATGATCTCCCCGCAGAATCTGACGATCGCCTGCGCGGCCGTCGGTCTCGCCGGACGCGAGGGTGATCTGCTGCGCAAGGTCCTGCCGTGGAGCCTCGGCCTGCTGCTGGTGATGTGCCTGGTCGTGACGGCCCAGAGCACGGCGGTGCTGGGCTGGATGCTCCCCTGACCGGCGGCCCCGTGCCGCCCGGTAGTTTGGGCGGTCCGTAAAGACCCCAGGAGGACCGGCCGTGGTTGCTGACCTGTCGCAGCTCGTGAAGGCGTACGACGTGCGCGGAGTCGTGCCCGACCAGTGGGACGAGCCGCTCGCCGAGCTGTTCGGCGCCGCCTTCGTCCAGGTCACCGCGGCGGACGCCATCGTGATCGGCCACGACATGCGGCCGTCCTCGCCCGGCCTGGCCGACGCCTTCGCCCGGGGTGCCACGGCACGCGGGGCCGACGTGACCCTCATCGGGCTCTGCTCCACCGACCAGCTGTACTACGCGTCCGGGGCGATGGACCTGCCCGGAGCGATGTTCACGGCCTCGCACAACCCGGCGCGGTACAACGGCATCAAGCTGTGCCGCGCCGGGGCCGCGCCCGTCGGCCAGGACACCGGCCTGACCGAGATCCGCACGCTCGTCGAACAGTGGTCGGAGCACGGCCTCCCCGCCGCGGCCGCCACCACCCCGGGCACGGTCACCGAACGCGACACCCTCACCGACTACGCCGCCCACCTGCTGGGCCTCGTCGGCCTCGACGGGATCCGGCCGCTCAAGGTCGTCGTGGACGCGGGCAACGGCATGGGCGGCCACACCGTCCCCACCGTCTTCGCGGGGCTGCCCCTGGACCTCGTACCCATGTACTTCGAGCTCGACGGCACCTTCCCCAACCACGAGGCCAACCCCCTCGACCCGAAGAACATCGTCGACCTCCGGGCCCGCGTCCTCGCCGAGGGCGCCGACCTCGGCCTCGCCTTCGACGGCGACGCCGACCGCTGCTTCGTCGTCGACGAGCGCGGCGAAGGGGTCTCCCCGTCCGCGGTCACGGCCCTGGTCGCCGCCCGGGAACTGGCACGCAACGGCGGCGAGGGCACCGTCATCCACAACCTGATCACCTCCTGGTCCGTCCCCGAGGTCGTCCGCGAGAACGGCGGGACCCCCGTCCGCACCCGCGTCGGCCACTCCTTCATCAAGGCGGAGATGGCCGAGCACGGAGCGATCTTCGGCGGCGAGCACTCCGCCCACTACTACTTCCGCGACTTCTGGAACGCCGACACGGGGATGCTTGCCGCCCTCCACGTGCTGGCGGCCCTCGGCGGCCAGGAGGGCCCGCTGTCGGGCCTCCTCGACCGGTACGACCGCTACAAGGGCTCCGGCGAGATCAACTCCACCGTCGCCGACCAGGCGGCCAGGCTCACCGCGATCAGGGCGGCGTACGACGGCCGCGACGACGTGCGGTTCGACGAGCTCGACGGACTCACGGTGACCGGCCCCGACTGGTGGTTCAACCTCCGGGCCTCCAACACCGAGCCGCTGCTGCGCCTGAACGTCGAGGCCCGGGACGAGAAGACGATGACGGCGGTCCGCGACGAGGTCCTCGCTGTCGTCCGCGCGTGACCGTACGAGCACCGGTCCGCGCGTGACCGTACGAGCACCGGTCCGCGCGTGACCGTACGAGCACCGGTCCGCGCGTGACCGTACGAGCACCGGTCCGCGCGTGACCGGTGCGTCCGCCCTCTTTCTCGCTGTGCGCGCTTCCACGCGTCACCGGCGGGCATCGGGGCACACGCACCCATGGCACAGGCATCGTGTGCGCCCATGGTGCTCATGAGCCCCACGGTGCGTGTACCGCCCGCCGCGAGCATGCCGCCCGACGCATGCCCCGTCGGGCGGGGCCTGCCGGGCCGCGACCCTCTCGGCCCGGCGGTAGGCTGACCACGCCCCAAGCTCCGCGGACCCGAACCGGGTCCGGACCGGAACCGCACCGCATGCCTGAAGGGACCCACCCCATGCCGCTCGAAGCCGGCCTCCTGGAGATCCTCGCCTGCCCGGCCTGCCACGCAGGGCTCGACGACCGGTCCGCGGCCGAGAACCCCGAGCTGGTCTGCACCGGCACCGACTGCGGTCTCGCCTACCCGGTCCGGGACGGCATCCCGGTGCTCCTCGTCGACGAGGCCCGCCGCCCCGCCTGACCCGCACCCTGATCAGCACGGCGATCGGAGGCCCACCACCATGCTCGACGAGTCGCTGCTCGACGCACCGGACGCCCTGGCCCGAGCAGACCGCCGAGGTCTGCTGCGCGGTGCCGCCGAGGCCGGGGCCCGCGTGCGCACCGCGGCCCGGCACGCCGCCGAGGCCGGAATCGGCACGCTCGCGCCCGAGGGCCGGCCCCGCGCCGTCCTCGTCGCGGGCCCCGGCACGGCCGCGGCCGGAGTCGCCGACCTGGTCGGTGCCCTCGCCGGCGCCTCCGCACCCGTCACCGCTATCCGCCCCACCGGGGTCGCGGCGGCCGCCGGAGCACTGCGCTGGACGCTGCCCGGGTGGGCAGGCTCCGTGGACCTGCTGCTCATCGCCACGGCCGACGGATCGGAACCCGGTCTCGCGCTCCTCGCCGAGCAGGCGTACCGCCGCGGCTGCACGGTCGTCGCCGTCGCGCCCGTCCGGTCGCCCCTGCGTGAAGCCGTCGACGGGGTCCACGGACTCGTCGTACCCATGGCGGCCGCCCCGCACGGCGAGTACGACGCCGAGACCTCCGCGGCCGGCCCCGGCACGCTCTGGGCCCTGCTCACCCCGCTGCTCGCACTCCTGGACCGGGTCGGGCTGATCGACGCGTCCCCCGACACGCTGCAGAAGGTCGCCGACCGCCTCGACCGCACCGCCGAGCGCTGCGGACCGGCCATCGCCACCTACAGCAACCCGGCGAAGACCCTCGCCTCGGAACTCGCCGACAGCCTGCCCCTCGTCTGGACGGAAGGGGATGCCGCGGGCCCCGTCGGGCGCCGGTTCGCCGCCGTCCTGGCCGAGCTCGCCGGCCGCCCCGCCCTCGTGGCCGAGCTGCCGGAGGCACTGCCCTCCCACGGCGGGCTGCTCGCCGGAGCGTTCGCCGCAGGTGCCGACCCCGACGACTTCTTCCGGGACCGGGTGGACGAGCCCGAGGCCATGCGGGCCCGTGTCGTCCTCCTCCGCGACCGCCCGACCGGAGGCCTGAGCGCCGGTCCGGCCGCCCGAGAGCTGGCCCTGAGCCACGACACGGCCATCAGCGAACTGGAACCGGAGGAGGGCAGCGAGCTCGAAGCCCTCGCCGAACTCCTCGCGGTCACCGACTTCGCCGCCGTCTACGCCTCCCTGGCCTCCGACAACCGGGCCTGACAGCCCGCCATCCCCGGGCGCCCACGCCCGCGCGCACCACACGAGGACACATCTCCATGGACCGGCTCTCCAACACCGTGCGCCCCTACGCCTGGGGGTCCACCACGGCCATACCCGAACTGCTCGGCACAGCCCCGACCGGTGAACCGCAGGCCGAGATGTGGATGGGGGCCCACCCGGGAGCCCCATCGCGCCTCACCCGCCCCGCCGCGGCGGACTCCACAGGCTCCGGGGCCGGTGAACAGTCCCTCACGGACGTCATCGACGCCGACCCCGAACGCGAACTCGGCTCCGCCGCGGTCCGCACCTTCGGCCCCCGCCTCCCCTTCCTGCTCAAGCTGCTCGCGGCCGGCGCCCCCCTGTCCCTCCAGGTCCACCCCGACCTCGCACAGGCACAGCAGGGCTACGCGGACGAGGAGCGACGGGGCGTCCCCGTCGACGCACCCCACCGCACCTACAAGGACGCGAACCACAAGCCCGAACTGATCTGCGCGCTCACGCCCTTCGACGGACTGTGCGGCTTCCGCAGGCCCGAGGAAGCCGCCGACCTCATCGCCGCACTCGGCGTCGACTCCCTCAAGCCGTACGTGGACCTGCTACGGGCGAGCCCCGAGGACAGGGCGCTGCGCGAGGTCCTCACGGCCGTCCTCACCGCGGACCCCGACGAGATGGCGCACACGGTCGTCGAGGCGTCCGAGGCCGCGGAACGGCTCGGTGGCGCGCACGCCCCGTACGCCCAGATCGCCCACCACTACCCCGGCGACCCGGGCGTCATCGCGGCCATGCTGCTGAACTACGTACAACTCCAGCCCGGCGAGGCCATGTTCCTCGGCGCAGGCGTCCCGCACGCCTATCTCGGCGGTCTGGGCGTCGAGATCATGGCCAACTCCGACAACGTGCTGCGCTGCGGTCTGACCCCCAAGCACATCGACGTACCCGAACTGCTGCGCATCGTGCGCTTCGAGGCCACCGAACCGGCCGTCCTGCGTCCCGAGGCCGCACCCACCGGTGAGGAGCTGTACGAGACGCCGGTCGACGAGTTCCGGCTGTCCCGCTACGTCCTGCCGCCCGGTGGCGCCCCCGTCGACCTCACGGCGGCCACCCCGCAGATCCTGCTCTGCACGGCAGGTGCCCCGCGAGCGGGACAGATCGATCTCGCACCCGGCGAATCCGTGTTCGTCCCGGCGGACGAAACAGTCGAAGTGGCCGGTACGGGAACCCTTTTCCGGGCGACCGTGGTGGTCTGACGTACGGTCCTCACCGGCGGCTGCAACAATGTCCGGCCGTAACGCGGCGCCCGTGCCGCAGCACCGAGGAAGGGACACCAGGCACCCATGAGCGCGTCAGGCGGAACCAAGGCGATCGTGGCGGCACTCGCCGCCAACCTCGCGATCGCAGTGGCCAAATTCGTGGCGTTCCTCTTCAGTGGCTCGTCATCGATGCTGGCGGAGAGCGTCCACTCGCTGGCGGACTCGGGCAACCAGGGCCTCCTGCTGCTCGGCGGCAAGAAGGCCAAGCGCGAGGCGACCCCCCAGCACCCCTTCGGATACGGGCGCGAGCGCTACATCTACGCGTTCCTCGTCTCCATCGTGCTGTTCTCCGTCGGTGGCATGTTCGCCATCTACGAGGGCTACGAGAAGATCAAGCACCCGCACGAGATCGAGGCCTGGTACTGGCCGGTCGGCGTGCTGGTCTTCGCGATCATCGCCGAGGGCTTCTCCTTCCGTACGGCCATCGCGGAGTCCAACCAGACCCGCGGCAAGCTGTCTTGGACGCAGTTCGTCCGCCGCGCCAAGGCACCCGAGCTCCCGGTCGTCCTCCTCGAGGACCTCGGCGCGCTCGTCGGCCTTGTCCTGGCCCTCGGAGGCGTCGGCCTGGCGCTGGGCACCGGCAACGGGGTGTGGGACGGCATCGGCACCCTGTGCATCGGCATCCTCCTGATCGTGATCGCGATCGTCCTCGCCGCCGAGACGAAGTCGCTGCTGCTCGGTGAGGCCGCCGGCGTCGAGGACGTCGAGAAGATCCGGGCCTCGGTCGTCGACGGCGACACCGTGACCCGCATCATCCACATGCGCACCCTCCACCTCGGTCCGGAGGAACTGCTGGTGGCGGCCAAGATCGCGGTGCGGGCGGAGGAGTCCGCCGCGGAGGTCGCGGACGCGATCAACGCCGCCGAGAAGCGGATCCGCGAGGCCGTCCCGATCGCCCGTGTCATCTACCTCGAGCCCGACATCTACGACGAGGCCGCCGCCGCGGCCGGCGCGAACCCGGGCAAGGCCCCGGGCGGCCCGGCGTCTCCCGACGGCACTGCCACGCCGGACGGCGCTACGTCGGACGGCAGTGGGTCGCACGGCGATGCGTCGGACGGCAGCTCGTCTCCGGGCGACGCGCCGAAGGAATCCGGCCACTGACCCGCTGAGGATCAGCCCCGAACGGCCCCGTGACCCACACCGCTGCCCGGGCGGGCTGGGGCACGCTGGGCCGTTCGGTGTAGATTCGGGGGAGTACCAGACGTCGCTGCTGATGGCGGTCGATCGGTTCGCGGAAGCGGGCCGGCCGAGGGAGAGAGGGCCTCCGACGGACTGCACTGCGGATCGCCCGGGCATTCGTGTGCCCGTGGCCGCCGCAGAGCCAGCCAGTCCACCCTCGACCCACTACGAGGAGCAGCCCGTTATGACGACGGCCGCCAATCGCCAGGACTACAAGGTCGCCGACCTCTCCCTCGCCCCCTTCGGGCGCAAGGAGATCACCCTCGCCGAGCACGAGATGCCCGGCCTGATGTCGATCCGCAAGGAGTACGCCGCCACGCAGCCGCTGGCCGGCGCCCGGATCACCGGCTCGCTGCACATGACGGTGCAGACCGCGGTGCTCATCGAGACCCTCGTCGCCCTGGGCGCCGAGGTCCGCTGGGCCTCCTGCAACATCTTCTCCACCCAGGACCACGCCGCCGCCGCCATCGCGGTCGGCCCGAACGGCACTCCGGACGCCCCCGCCGGCGTTCCGGTCTTCGCCTGGAAGGGCGAGACCCTGGAGGAGTACTGGTGGTGCACGGAGCAGGCTCTGACCTGGCCCAACACGCCCACCGGCGGTCCGAACATGATTCTCGACGACGGTGGCGACGCCACCCTCCTCGTCCACAAGGGCGTCGAGTTCGAGAAGGCCGGCGAGGCCCCGGACCCGTCGACGGCGGACAGCGAGGAGTACGCGTACATCCTCACCCTGCTGAACCGCACCCTCGGCGAGTCGCCGCAGAAGTGGACCCAGCTGGCGTCCGAGATCCGCGGCGTGACCGAGGAGACCACCACCGGTGTGCACCGGCTGTACGAGATGCACCGTGACGGCACCCTCCTGTTCCCGGCGATCAACGTCAACGACGCGGTCACCAAGTCGAAGTTCGACAACAAGTACGGCTGCCGCCACTCGCTGATCGACGGCATCAACCGCGCCACCGACGTCCTGATCGGCGGCAAGACCGCCGTCGTCTGCGGCTACGGCGACGTCGGCAAGGGCTGTGCCGAGTCGCTCCGCGGCCAGGGCGCCCGGGTGATCATCACGGAGATCGACCCCATCTGTGCCCTGCAGGCCGCGATGGACGGCTACCAGGTCGCGACGCTGGACGACGTGGTGGAGACCGCGGACATCTTCGTCACGACGACGGGCAACAAGGACATCATCATGGCCTCCGACATGGCCCGGATGAAGCACCAGGCCATCGTCGGCAACATCGGCCACTTCGACAACGAGATCGACATGGCCGGCCTGGCCAAGATCGACGGCGTCGTCAAGGACGAGGTCAAGCCGCAGGTCCACACCTGGACGTTCGCGGACGGCAAGGTCCTGATCGTGCTGTCCGAGGGCCGCCTGCTGAACCTCGGCAACGCCACCGGTCACCCCTCGTTCGTCATGTCCAACTCGTTCGCGGACCAGACCCTGGCCCAGATCGAGCTGTTCACCAAGCCCGAGGAGTACCCGACCGACGTCTACGTGCTGCCGAAGCACCTGGACGAGAAGGTCGCCCGCCTCCACCTCGACGCGCTGGGCGTGAAGCTCACGACCCTGCGCCAGGAGCAGGCCGACTACATCGGTGTCCCGGTCGAAGGCCCGTACAAGTCCGACCTCTACCGCTACTGAGCCGGCCGTCGGCCGACGGCCGGCGCAGCTCTCAGCAGCAGGTCCGAGCGCAGGCCCCCGCACCCCCGTGTCGGGGGCCTGCCCCGTACCGCACCCGCACAGCCCGAGGAACCCGAAGGACCCCATGCCCCGCGGCCGTTATTCGCTCCATGATGTCCACGACCACACCCCCCTCGGCGAAGAACACTTCCACTGCGCGCCCGGCCCCTCCGGCTGGCGCTACGTCTCCCAGACGACCGGGCCCTCGGGCGCCCACCTGGGTTCCGTCGATCTGGCACTGGACGAACTCGGCCGCCCCATCCGCCTAGAACTGCACGCCGCGAGCTGGCAGGTACGCGGCGCCGCCCTCGACGGGGTCACCTGGGTACGGAACAATCCGACCGGCTCCCACGCCACCGAAGGCAATGTCCGCGCCCACAGCTTCTCCGGCACGTCCCCCGCCTTTCTCGTCGCCACCGCCCGGCTCCTGCGCCTCACCCCCGGTTCCCCCGCGACCCGCGTCCGTCTGGTCACCTTCACGGACCCGGTTCTCGCCCCCCGCACCGTCGACCAGTCCTGGTCGCTGCTGAACAGTGAAGCGCACGCCACTGACAACGGGCCTCTGATCGTGGACGAATACCAGGTCAACGCGCTGGACACCGGGGACCAGCACGCCGTGCACATCGCCGGTGACGTGGTGCTGGCGGCTCCGGGCATCGAGCTCGAGCACCTGGAATCGCCCCCTTCGGCCATGCCCCGCCCGACGCACGGGGACCAAGGCGCGGACGAGTAGGGCCGAGCGGCAGGGGCGGACGGGGCCCCGGGGGCGGCAGGCGTGGCCCTCGACACCTTGGAGGCTTTTGGGTACCCAAGGCCCGGCCGAGCGTCCCCGTCCGGTCGCGCGCGACGCGGCTCACGCTCAGGCCGGTGCACGAACCCTCAGGCCGGTGGTGCGAACCCGGTCGTGGCCTGCGCCTCGGCCCCGTCCCTGCCCTGAACAGTCGCAGAGGGCATGTCCGGATCTCCCTGCCGCACCCCTCGCGGACGGTCGTCCGTCGTGCGTTCGCCGACCAGATCCCGGCGCGCGGGCACGGGCCAGGGCGCCGGGGGCCTGCTGCCGTGGCCGGACGCCGCGGCCACCCGCCGGACGTCACGGACCTGACGCTCGTGCACCACGGCTGCCAGATAGGCAACGGCGGGCACCCCTTGAGGTACCGGAGTGCCGGTGCACGCCGCGAGGTCCGTGGACAACCGCTCGGCCATCGCTCCCCGCACCGTCGCATCCAGCTGGTTCATCCGGGTCAAGTACTGCCGTATCGCCAGCCACAGACCGTCCGGGACACCCGAGAGGTCCAGCTGCGCGAAACGACCCATGAGCCATGGCGGGGGAGGGGGCGTGGCCGGAGTGTGCCCGGCCGGCACCCGCTCACGGATGACGAGCGTGCCGGCGAAGACGTCACCGAGCCGACGGCCACGCGCGGAGACCAGGGAGGCGATGCTCCCCACCACGCCGAAGGTCCCCAGGATCTCGACCGCTCCCATCGCTCCCCGCACGAGTGCGTGCCGGAAGCGGATCGGGCCGCCGTCGTCCCGCACCACGCGAAGCCCGCATGCGAGCTTTCCGAGCGAACGGCCGTGGCTGAGGGTCTCGACCGCGACCGGACCGCCCACCAGCACGAGGAGGAACGTGGCGACGGCGATCGCGGCCGCCGCCGCGTCGTCGAGCGTCACGGACGCCACGGCAAGGCCGATGGAAAGAAGCACGAAGACCGTCAGAAGTACCGCGAGATCGATGGCGATCGCCAACACCCGGCTGGGCAGCCTCGCCGGCTGCAACCCCAGTACGACCGCGTCCCCGGTCACGAGCTCATTCATCGCCACCCACCCCTCGCCGCCCTTCACTGCCGATCGAGGTCACAGTCTGCCAAGCTGACCCGCAGCGCACCGCCGTAGTACGGACCCGTACGCACCATGCCTGGAGCAGCAGCCGACCATGGATCTCGACGTCTTCGTGAACACCCACCACACCGAGTGGGACCGCCTGGACCATCTTCTGCGCCGAGGGCGGAGTTTGACGGGAGACGAGGCGGACGAGCTCGTCGCCCTGTATCAGCGCACCGCCACACACCTGTCCTTGATCCAGTCCAGCGCCCCGGACCCGTTGCTGACTGCCCGCCTCACCCAGCTCGTGGCCCGCGCGCGCTCGACGGTGACGGGAACGCGCCGAGCATCGTGGCGTGACGCCGCACAATTCCTGACCGCCGGCTTCCCCGCCGCGGTCTACCGTTCGCGGCACTGGTGGATACCCACGGCAGTCCTCTCCACCCTGCTGGCGGCCGTCATCGGCTGGTGGATCGGCACCCATCCGGAGGTCCAGGCGTCGATCGCCGCCCCCGAGGACCTGCGCGCCCTGACGCGGCCGGGTGGCGAGTACGAGACGTACTACTCAAGCCACCCGGCCGCGTCCTTCGCCGCGCAGGTCTGGACGAACAACGCCCAGGCGGCAGCCATGTGCCTGGTCCTGGGGGCGTTCCTCTGCCTACCGGTGGTCTGGATCCTCTTCGTCAATGTGCTCAACCTGGGCGTCGGGATCGGGCTGATGTCCTCCGCCGGCCGCCTGGACACCTTCCTCGGGCTCGTGCTGCCCCACGGACTGCTCGAACTCACCGCCGTCTTCGTCGCAGCGGGGACAGGCCTACGCCTCGGCTGGACGGTCATCGACCCGGGCCCACGGACTCGGCGCTCGGCCTTGGCCCAGCAGGGCCGAGCCGCGATAGGCATGGCCATCGGCCTTGCCCTGGTCCTCTTCGTCTCCGGCGTCATCGAAGGATTCGTCACCCCGTCGGGCCTTCCGACCTGGGCGCGCATCACCATCGGGGTAGCGGCTGAGCTGGCATTTCTCGTCTACGTCTATGTCCTCGGAGGCCGTGCGGCCAGGGCCGGCGACACGGGCGACCTCGAAGCCGAGGGGCGAAGCGCGGAGCTTCCCGCCGCTGCCTGAGAGCCGATGTGCGTATGAGGGCGCTGACCTGCTAGTCTCCTGATCGCCCACAAAAAACTGTTGACACAGTCCGCGTGGGGAGGTAGATTTTAACGGTTCCAACGAGCTGGACAGCTCGGGTGGGAACGTCTAAAGTTCATCTAGCTCGTGCAGAGGACGTGATCCTTGCCGAGCCGACCGATTCTTCTTCTTTTCAAGCAGACAGCCGGATTCGCTTCGGCCGAAACGCTTCTGATAAAGTCGAGTCAGCCGAAAGGCAAAGGCCACTCCACAGGCCGCTGGAATCAAATTCGGACCGGAAACGGAACGGAAAAGAGTCTGGTAAAGTTGGAATCGCCGGAAAGGGAAACGCGAAAGCGAAGAACTGGAAAGCACGGTGGTTAATCAACCGCCAAGCAGTAACCCGCTTCGACCGGGAATCGGACACGAAAGAGTCTGATAGAGTCGGAAACGCAAGAACGAAGGGAAGCGCCCGGAGGGCCCCGGTGAAACGGGACCGAAGGAAGCGTCCGTTCCTTGAGAACTCAACAGCGTGCCAAAAGTCAACGCCAGATATGTTGATACCCCGGCCTGCATCACGCAGGTTGGTGGTTCCTTTGAAAAGTCCTGCACGGTCCTCGGACCGGGTAGGCAACATCAGCGAGGACGCTGTGAACAACCGGTCATATTCCGACCTGGTTGTTCCGCTCTTGCATGGTGCTCTCCCGATTACGGGAAAACATTCATGGAGAGTTTGATCCTGGCTCAGGACGAACGCTGGCGGCGTGCTTAACACATGCAAGTCGAACGATGAAGCCCTTCGGGGTGGATTAGTGGCGAACGGGTGAGTAACACGTGGGCAATCTGCCCTTCACTCTGGGACAAGCCCTGGAAACGGGGTCTAATACCGGATAACACTCTGTCCCTCATGGGGCGGGGTTAAAAGCTCCGGCGGTGAAGGATGAGCCCGCGGCCTATCAGCTTGTTGGTGGGGTAATGGCCTACCAAGGCGACGACGGGTAGCCGGCCTGAGAGGGCGACCGGCCACACTGGGACTGAGACACGGCCCAGACTCC
Source organism: Streptomyces sp. Alt3 (assembly GCF_030719215.1). Classification (NCBI taxonomy): domain Bacteria; kingdom Bacillati; phylum Actinomycetota; class Actinomycetes; order Kitasatosporales; family Streptomycetaceae; genus Streptomyces; species Streptomyces glycanivorans. The sequence goes on from NZ_CP120983.1 coordinate 4,935,755, forward strand.
TACGGGAGGCAGCAGTGGGGAATATTGCACAATGGGCGAAAGCCTGATGCAGCGACGCCGCGTGAGGGATGACGGCCTTCGGGTTGTAAACCTCTTTCAGCAGGGAAGAAGCGAAAGTGACGGTACCTGCAGAAGAAGCGCCGGCTAACTACGTGCCAGCAGCCGCGGTAATACGTAGGGCGCAAGCGTTGTCCGGAATTATTGGGCGTAAAGAGCTCGTAGGCGGCTTGTCACGTCGGATGTGAAAGCTCGGGGCTTAACCCCGAGTCTGCATTCGATACGGGCTAGCTAGAGTGTGGTAGGGGAGATCGGAATTCCTGGTGTAGCGGTGAAATGCGCAGATATCAGGAGGAACACCGGTGGCGAAGGCGGATCTCTGGGCCATTACTGACGCTGAGGAGCGAAAGCGTGGGGAGCGAACAGGATTAGATACCCTGGTAGTCCACGCCGTAAACGTTGGGAACTAGGTGTTGGCGACATTCCACGTCGTCGGTGCCGCAGCTAACGCATTAAGTTCCCCGCCTGGGGAGTACGGCCGCAAGGCTAAAACTCAAAGGAATTGACGGGGGCCCGCACAAGCAGCGGAGCATGTGGCTTAATTCGACGCAACGCGAAGAACCTTACCAAGGCTTGACATATACCGGAAAGCATCAGAGATGGTGCCCCCCTTGTGGTCGGTATACAGGTGGTGCATGGCTGTCGTCAGCTCGTGTCGTGAGATGTTGGGTTAAGTCCCGCAACGAGCGCAACCCTTGTTCTGTGTTGCCAGCATGCCCTTCGGGGTGATGGGGACTCACAGGAGACTGCCGGGGTCAACTCGGAGGAAGGTGGGGACGACGTCAAGTCATCATGCCCCTTATGTCTTGGGCTGCACACGTGCTACAATGGCCGGTACAATGAGCTGCGATGCCGCGAGGCGGAGCGAATCTCAAAAAGCCGGTCTCAGTTCGGATTGGGGTCTGCAACTCGACCCCATGAAGTCGGAGTTGCTAGTAATCGCAGATCAGCATTGCTGCGGTGAATACGTTCCCGGGCCTTGTACACACCGCCCGTCACGTCACGAAAGTCGGTAACACCCGAAGCCGGTGGCCCAACCCCTTGTGGGAGGGAGCTGTCGAAGGTGGGACTGGCGATTGGGACGAAGTCGTAACAAGGTAGCCGTACCGGAAGGTGCGGCTGGATCACCTCCTTTCTAAGGAGCATCTAGGTTTCCTTCGGGGAATCCAGAGACCATTTCGTCGGCAAATGTTCGACGGTGGTTGCTCAAGGGTGGAACGTTGACTATTCGGCACGACAGGTAACTCACTGCTAGTACTGCTTCGGCGTGGAACGTGGTGAGGGATCGGTCGGGTCGGGCACGCTGTTGGGTATCTGAAGGTACGGCCGGTTACGGTCGCCTTCGGTTGCCGGCCCCAGTGCACTCACCTGTAAGGGTGGGGTGATGGGTGGCTGGTCGTTGTTTGAGAACTGCACAGTGGACGCGAGCATCTGTGGCCAAGTTTTTAAGGGCGCACGGTGGATGCCTTGGCACCAGGAACCGATGAAGGACGTGGGAGGCCACGATAGTCCCCGGGGAGCTGTCAACCAAGCTTTGATCCGGGGGTTTCCGAATGGGGAAACCCGGCAGCCGTCATGGGCTGTCACCCGCTGCTGAACACATAGGCAGTGTGGAGGGAACGAGGGGAAGTGAAACATCTCAGTACCCTCAGGAAGAGAAAACAACCGTGATTCCGGGAGTAGTGGCGAGCGAAACCGGATGAGGCCAAACCGTATGCGTGTGATACCCGGCAGGGGTTGCGCATGCGGGGTTGTGGGAGTTCTCTTGATCAATCTGCCGATTGGTCGGCAAGTCAGAAACCGTTGGTGTAGGCGAAGGACATGCGAAAGGTCCGGCGTAGAGGGTAAGACCCCCGTAGCTGAAACATCAACGGCTTGCTTGAGAACCACCCAAGTAGCACGGGGCCCGAGAAATCCCGTGTGAATCTGGCGGGACCACCCGCTAAGCCTAAATATTCCCTGGTGACCGATAGCGGATAGTACCGTGAGGGAATGGTGAAAAGTACCGCGGGAGCGGAGTGAAATAGTACCTGAAACCGTGTGCCTACAAGCCGTGGGAGCGTCGCTGTATGTGCTTGCACATGCAGTCGTGACTGCGTGCCTTTTGAAGAATGAGCCTGCGAGTTAGCGGTGTGTAGCGAGGTTAACCCGTGAGGGGAAGCCGTAGCGAAAGCGAGTCCGAATAGGGCGATTGAGTTGCACGCTCTAGACCCGAAGCGGAGTGATCTAGCCATGGGCAGGTTGAAGCGGAGGTAAGACTTCGTGGAGGACCGAACCCACCAGGGTTGAAAACCTGGGGGATGACCTGTGGTTAGGGGTGAAAGGCCAATCAAACTCCGTGATAGCTGGTTCTCCCCGAAATGCATTTAGGTGCAGCGTCGTGTGTTTCTTGCCGGAGGTAGAGCACTGGATAGGCGATGGGCCCTACCGGGTTACTGACCTTAGCCAAACTCCGAATGCCGGTAAGTGAGAGCACGGCAGTGAGACTGTGGGGGATAAGCTCCATGGTCGAGAGGGAAACAGCCCAGAGCATCGACTAAGGCCCCTAAGCGTACGCTAAGTGGGAAAGGATGTGGAGTCGCAGAGACAACCAGGAGGTTGGCTTAGAAGCAGCCACCCTTGAAAGAGTGCGTAATAGCTCACTGGTCAAGTGATTCCGCGCCGACAATGTAGCGGGGCTCAAGCGTACCGCCGAAGTCGTGTCATTCATACACATATCCCCAACGGGAGTATGGATGGGTAGGGGAGCGTCGTGTGCCGGGTGAAGCAGCCGCGGAAGCGAGTTGTGGACGGTTCACGAGTGAGAATGCAGGCATGAGTAGCGATACACACGTGAGAAACGTGTGCGCCGATTGACTAAGGGTTCCTGGGTCAAGCTGATCTGCCCAGGGTAAGTCGGGACCTAAGGCGAGGCCGACAGGCGTAGTCGATGGACAACCGGTTGATATTCCGGTACCCGCTTTGAAACGCCCAATACTGAATCAGGCGATGCTAAGTCCGTGAAGCCGGCCCGATCTCTTCGGAGTTGAGGGTAGTGGTGGAGCCGACGAACCAGACTTGTACTAGGTAAGCGATGGGGTGACGCAGGAAGGTAGTCCAGCCCGGGCGGTGGTTGTCCCGGGGTAAGGGTGTAGGCCGTGTGGTAGGCAAATCCGTCACACGTTAAGGCTGAGACCTGATGCCGAGCCGATTGTGGTGAAGTGGATGATCCTATGCTGTCGAGAAAAGCCTCTAGCGAGTTTCATGGCGGCCCGTACCCTAAACCGACTCAGGTAGTCAGGTAGAGAATACCGAGGCGTTCGGGTGAACTATGGTTAAGGAACTCGGCAAAATGCCCCCGTAACTTCGGGAGAAGGGGGGCCATCACTGGTGATCCGATTTACTCGGTGAGCTGGGGGTGGCCGCAGAGACCAGCGAGAAGCGACTGTTTACTAAAAACACAGGTCCGTGCGAAGCCGTAAGGCGATGTATACGGACTGACGCCTGCCCGGTGCTGGAACGTTAAGGGGACCGGTTAGCTGACTTTCGGGTCGGCGAAGCTGAGAACTTAAGCGCCAGTAAACGGCGGTGGTAACTATAACCATCCTAAGGTAGCGAAATTCCTTGTCGGGTAAGTTCCGACCTGCACGAATGGCGTAACGACTTCTCGACTGTCTCAACCATAGGCCCGGTGAAATTGCACTACGAGTAAAGATGCTCGTTTCGCGCAGCAGGACGGAAAGACCCCGGGACCTTTACTATAGTTTGATATTGGTGTTCGGTTCGGCTTGTGTAGGATAGGTGGGAGACTTTGAAGCAGCCACGCCAGTGGTTGTGGAGTCGCCGTTGAAATACCACTCTGGTCGTGCTGGATGTCTAACCTGGGTCCGTGATCCGGATCAGGGACAGTGTCTGATGGGTAGTTTAACTGGGGCGGTTGCCTCCTAAAGAGTAACGGAGGCGCCCAAAGGTTCCCTCAGCCTGGTTGGCAATCAGGTGTTGAGTGTAAGTGCACAAGGGAGCTTGACTGTGAGACCGACGGGTCGAGCAGGGACGAAAGTCGGGACTAGTGATCCGGCAGTGGCTTGTGGAAGCGCTGTCGCTCAACGGATAAAAGGTACCCCGGGGATAACAGGCTGATCTTCCCCAAGAGTCCATATCGACGGGATGGTTTGGCACCTCGATGTCGGCTCGTCGCATCCTGGGGCTGGAGTCGGTCCCAAGGGTTGGGCTGTTCGCCCATTAAAGCGGTACGCGAGCTGGGTTTAGAACGTCGTGAGACAGTTCGGTCCCTATCCGCTGTGCGCGTAGGAATATTGAGAAGGGCTGTCCCTAGTACGAGAGGACCGGGACGGACGAACCTCTGGTGTGCCAGTTGTCCTGCCAAGGGCATGGCTGGTTGGCTACGTTCGGAAAGGATAACCGCTGAAAGCATCTAAGCGGGAAGCCTGCTTCGAGATGAGTATTCCCACCACCTTGAGTGGTTAAGGCTCCCAGTAGACGACTGGGTTGATAGGCCAGATGTGGAAGCCCGGTAACGGGTGGAGCTGACTGGTACTAATAGGCCGAGGGCTTGTCCTCAGTTGCTCGCGTCCACTGTGTTAGTTCTGAAATAACGAACGGCCGTGTTTTCATCCGGTGTTGGTTAATTTCATAGTGTTTCGGTGGTCATTGCGTTAGGGAAACGCCCGGTTACATTCCGAACCCGGAAGCTAAGCCTTTCAGCGCCGATGGTACTGCAGGGGGGACCCTGTGGGAGAGTAGGACGCCGCCGAACAATTATTCCGGGAAAGCCCCGTGCCCTTGTGGCACGGGGCTTTTCTGCGTTCACGGGCAGGTGTCCGGACCCCAGAAGCCGGCCGGAAGCCGAATCGGCTCGGCACTCCAGCTGCAGACCGTACCTTCCACGAGGGCGCCACCGTCCGGCGTCACCAGCGGGCGACGAGCCTCTCCTCCATGCCCCGGTTGCGGTACAGCCAGGTAGTACCCGGCGCGACGTCCCCGGTCAGATAGCTGACGATGGGCTCCCGCTGAGTTGCGCTGTCCAGCTCACCCAGCAGCTTCAGGGCGTCAGGCAGGGGGACGAAGGCGGCCTGCTCGATGTCGTCATCCCTAGGAGCGACCTCTCCCGACCACTCGTCGATCTCGAAGGCAGCGGCCAATGCCGACGGACACTGTTCGGAGTCGATGTGTATGAGGAATGCGGTTCGCACCGGGTCGCCCACGAGTAGTCCGGTCTCCTCCCGCATCTCCCGCCGGAGAGCTTCGTGCATGAGCTCGCCGTCCTCGACTCCGCCACCGGGCAGGGACCAGAGCAGCTCGCCGTCGATGCCGAGGCGCTCTCGCACGAGCAGGATTTCGTTGCTTCTTCGGACAATGCCGATGACCAACTGCACCCGGGGCACCGGGGCCCTTGAAGTCTCTGTTGTCATGCCGCAGACCGTACGTGGTGCACGGTTCGCTCGGGCCGAACCGGGGCTGCCGGCAGGCCTTGGCCCACAGGCGGAGAACCCCATCCGAGGCTGGAGTGTCAGGCAGTGCTCAGCTCCGGGATGCGAGGCCTTTTCCTTCGGCCCCGCACGGATTCCTACAGTCGACCAGCCGCCTTCAGCGCGAGATAGGCGTCAGCCAGTGCCGGTGCGAGGCCATCCGGCGAGGCGTCGACGACCGTGACGCCATGACGTCGGAGCTGGTCCGCTGTGCGACGGCGCTGGGTCTGCGTCTGAGTGCCGGCAGCGGCCTCGTACGTCGCGTCCACTGTGCCCCGCGCCTGGGTCATGGCCTCGACGTGAGGGTCCGAGACAGCCGCGACCAGAACCGTGTGGCGTCGGGTGAGCTGCGGCAGGACCGGTAGGAGGCCCTCTTCGACGGGCGCGGGGTCCAGGCCGGTCAGCAAAACGACCAGGGAGCCACCAGGAGCGTTCGCCATGGCTGCTGTCGCAAGACCCCGGGCGTCGGTCTCCACGAGTTCGGGCTCCAGCGTGGCCAGAGTGCCGACGAGCGTGGACAGGACATCCCCTGCTGCCGACCTGCCCTGCACCTGGGCTCGGAGACGCCGGTCGTAAGCGATCACGTTCACACGGTCGCCGGCGCGCGTGGCAAGGGCCGTGAGGAGCAGGGTGGCGTCCATGGCGGCGTCGAGTCGCGGCACGTCGCCGACCCGGCCCGCCGAGGTTCGTCCGGTGTCCAGCACGACGAGGATGTGGCGGTCGCGTTCGGGGCGCCAGGTGCGGACAGCAACCGCTGACTGACGCGCGGTGGCCCGCCAGTCGATGGAGCGGGTGTCGTCCCCTGGCACGTAGGCGCGCAGACTGTCGAACTCCGTGCCTTCCCCGCGGGTGAGCACGCTGGTACGGCCGTCCAGCTCACGAAGCCGGGCGAGCCGTGACGGCAGATGCTTCCGGCTGGTGAAGGGCGGCAGGACCCGGACCGTCCAGGGGACACGGTGATATCCCTGACGGGACACGAGACCGAGCGGGCCGAACGACCGGACGGCGACGCGGTCCGCCTGGCGGTCTCCCCGACGGGACGGACGGAGGAGGGTGGTGAGGCGCCTGCGTTCGCCGGCAGCCAGGACGAACCGGTGCCGGGACAAGACCTGTTCGGTCTCCGAGGTCCAGCTGCTGGGAGGCCACGCGTCGCGGAGGTGGGCGCGGAGTCGGCGCCCGGACGGATTGGTCACGGTGAGTTGCACTGATGCGGTGTCGCCGAGTCGAACGGATGTATCACCGGATCGGGTGAACCGGAGGCTGCGCACTGGCGCAGCCAGGGCGTAGTCGCACAGAATTGCCAGTGACAGGGGGACATTGACCGCGAGCATGCCTGTCCAGCTCGGGGCCAGAATGCCTACGGGGAGTGACCCCAGAGCCGCCACCAAGGCGGCCCGTCCGGTAAGGGCCATGGTCACCGCCTCACCGGGGGACGGGGACGTGGGCGAGGACAGCGGTGATGACGGAGTCCGCAGTGACTCCTTCCATCTCCGCTTCAGGTCGCAGCTGTATGCGATGACGAAGCGTGGGAAGGGCAAGGGCTTTCACGTCGTCCGGGGTGACATAGTCCCGGCCCGTGAGCCAGGCCCAGGCCCGCGCAGTGGAAAGCAACGCGGTGGCGCCTCGGGGGGAGGCGCCCAGGGTGAGCGAGGGGGATTCACGAGTGGCGCGGCAGATATCCACTACGTAGGCGGCGATCTCGGGGGACACCGAAGTCCTGGCGACTGCGTTTCGCGCAGCTTCGAGGTCGGCCGCGCCTGCCACGGGTCGAATGCCCGCGGCCTTCAGATCCCGGGGGTTGAATCCGTCCGCGTGGCGAGTGAGCACGTTGATCTCGTCCTCGCGCGAGGGAAGGGGGACGGTCAGCTTGAGAAGGAAACGGTCCAGCTGGGCTTCGGGCAGCGGGTAGGTGCCCTCGTATTCGACGGGGTTCTGGGTGGCCGCGACCAGGAAGGGGTCGGGCAGTGGCCTGGGTGACCCGTCGATGGTGACCTGACGTTCCTCCATGGCCTCCAGCAGCGAGGACTGAGTCTTGGGAGGGGTGCGGTTGATCTCGTCGGCGAGCAGAAGATTGGTGAACACGGGTCCGGGCTGGAAGGAGAACTCGGCGGTGCGGGCGTCGTAGACGAGGGAGCCCGTGACATCACTCGGCATCAGGTCAGGGGTGAACTGGACTCGCTTGGTGTCCAGTTCCAGTGAGGCTGCAAGTGCGCGGACCAGGAGGGTCTTCGCGACTCCGGGTACGCCTTCCAGGAGCACATGGCCCCGGCACAGGAGCGCGACGACCAGTCCGGTGACTGCCGGGTCCTGCCCGACCACGGCCTTCGCGATCTCGGAACGCAGAGTTTCCAGGGACGCGCGGGCGCTGTCGGAGTTCGTGGCGGCCACATGGGGGTCAGCGGCCGGCGCGAGCTCGGCGGTCTCCGGTGTCGGGGCGCTCATGAGGTGCGTATCTCTCTTTCGAGGGCGTCGAGTTGCTCGGTCAGAAGGAGAAGAGCTGCGTCGTCGGCCGGTGCCGGGCCGAAGAGGAGGGCGCCGGGGTCACTGCCCGGTGTGCTGAGTCGTGCGGCGACGGCGGGAATGAGCACGGCGGGGGAGTCCGCGTCTTGTGGGGACACGCCGAGCAGAGGGGAGATACGGGTACGGGTGGCGGACCGCAGTGCGGTGGCGGCGCGGTCGCGGGCGTCGGCCTTCCGGTAGAGGCGTGCCCGTCCCTCGGTGGATTCGGAGGCCCTGATGGCCACCGGTAGCCGTTCTGTGACCAGGGGCCCGAAGCGGCGGCCGCGCCAGAGGGCCGCGAGGACGGCGGCCAGGGCGAGTTGGAGGGTGCCCCAGAGCCAGCCCGGAGGAATGAGGCTGATGAAGCCGCTCTCCCCTCCGGCTTCTTCGCCACCGGCGCCGTCCCGGCCATCCGTGTCGCCGTCCCGGCCTTCGGCCGCGGAAGGGTCATCGAGCGAGGGGAGGTACCAGACGAGATGCGGCCGCGAGCCGAGAAGTTGAAGCCCCAGCGAGGCATTGCCCTGCTGGTCGAGACGGTTGTTGTGCAGAATGTCGGGGGACCCGAGCAGCACTGTGTCGCCGGCTCCCCGTTCCGGCAGGACGAGCAGCGAGGCGAGTCCGTCGTCCGGGTAACAGGCGGTGGCCTCCGGTGCGTCCGTCGCGTAATGGATCCCGCCCATGTCGGCGATCCCCGCTGTGCGGGCTGCGGGGAGTCCGCAGCGTGGGGCGCGTGCTGTCACCGGTCCGCGCTCTTCCGCTCGTACGCCGGGTGCGAGGCGGGCGACGGAGGGGCTGCCGGGAGAGATGAGGACGGTACGGCCCGCGGAGCCGGCGGTCGCGTCGTGGAGGCGCCGCTGTTGGTGGCCGGTCAGCATGTTGGGGCCGGTGACGAGCAGGGTCGTGCCGGGGCCCGTCGCGCCGGCCGCCTCGTCCAGGGTGGTGACGACGTCGACGGACACGCCGCGCTTCTCGAGGAGTTGGGCGACGGCCCGGCTGCCGTAGGGATCCGCGGACCGGGGATCGAGCCGGCCGTGCTGGCCGCCGGAGCGTACGGCGGCGAAGGCGACACCTGCGACGACGAGGATGAGGACGGCGAGCAGCACTCCTCGGACACGCCGCCAGACCTGCTGGGGAGTCCGGGATTCCGAGGTGGCGGGAACGGCCGCGGTGGCGGTCAACCGGTGCCCCCTTGGGCTGTTCCTGTGGCCAGGAGCGGCTTCGTCGCATCGAGGTCCAAGTCCAGCGTGCAGAGGGTCAGGTACGTGGCCTCGTCGGCGGCCCGGCCGCCGTACGTGACGTCGTCGAAGGTTCGGGCGGCCGCGCGGAGCCGGGCGGCGTGCGCCGGCATGACCTGGCCGGCCTCGGCGGCTGCCTCGTCCGCGGTGCGGCCGGGACGCGGGTCGAGCACGGCCCGGTCCTCCAAGGCGCGCACGAGGGCGCGCATCCGTTCCTGGACGGCTTCGGTCCAGCGCTGGGCCTCGGCGTGTGCGGAGGCTGCGGCGCGGTGGTCCGTCGCGCCGCGGGCGGTGCTGCCGAAGAGTGTCTCCGGGGAGCGTGCCGTGCGCCGCGGTGTGCCGAGCCGCCACCACAGTGCGGCAGCCAGGCCGACGACCGCGAGGACGACTACGACGAGGCCGAGCGGGCCGCCGGGGGCGGCCCCGGCGGCTCCGGCGAAGAGATCGCCGATCCAGTCCCAGAAGCGGTCGAGGCCGCGTTCGAGAAGGTTTGGATCATGCTCGTGGTACATCGGGTCGGACAGTTCGTCCTGCGCCGCTTCGCGGGCGGGGACGCGTGGGGTGTCCACGGGTATGTCCTCGCCCGCCCCGATGAGCCGTACTGCCGCTGCACCCCCCGCCCCCGTCACCGCATCAGCTCCTGGGGGTGTCGTAGCCGGGCACGCCCGCTGCCCGGGCGAGCTCCAGGTCGAGCGCCTCGCGGCGGATGCGCTGGTCGATGTAGAGCAGGGCCATCACTCCCGCGGTGAAGGGATAGGCGAGCGTCGAGACGATCACTTCACCGATGCCCGTGACGATCAGGAAGGGCCAGCCGAAGTCCGGCGAGCGGCTGTTGAGGAGCTCGCTCAGGCCGTCGCTGTCCAGCGTCACCGCGATGACGCCGAACGGGATTGTGATGACCAGGGCCAGGACGATGACGAGCAGGTAGGTCAGTGCCAGGATGCCGAAGGTTCGCCACCAACTGCCCTTGACCAGCTTGGCGGACCTGCGGAGCGCGGCGAGCACGGGCTGCCGTTCCAGCATGAGTGCCGGTGCTGCCAGCGTGAAGCGGATCATCAGCCAGAGCACGACGACACAGGAGGCGAGGAAGCCGAGGAAGGTCAGCGCGACCCCGCCGGCCCCGCTGCCGAGGGCGAGGCCCGGAAGCAGGCCCACCGCCATGATCCCCGCGCTCATGAGGCTGAGCAGAAGGCTGAGTCCGAGCAGCGGAAGGAGACGGGGGCGGGCCTCGGACCACGCTTCGGAGAGCGTCACGCCACGGCCCAGCACGGAGCGGCTGATCACGACGGTGAGGACCGAGGTGGTGAAGAGGGTGGCGATCATCGCGATGAGCGTGCTCGGGGCGCTGTTGATCAGCTGCGACTGTGCCGAGTCGGTGGCCTGGCGGAGCGCCTCCGCGCCGGTCGCGTTCGGATCGACGGATTTCTGTTCCGGCAGGACGTAGCGCTGCAGGAGGATGATCACGATCTGGGCGATCACGGAGACGGTGAGGCTGATGCCCAGGACCGTTCGCCAGTGGGTGCGCATGGTGGACACGGCGCCGTCGAGGATTTCACCGACGCCCAGGGGGCGCAGCGGGATCACGCCGGGCTTCGCGGCCATGGGCGGGCGGCCCCAGCCGGGGCCCTGGGGCATGCCGCCCCAGCCAGGAGCCGGGGGCGGTGCGCCCGGCCCGTTGCCGGGGGCGCTCGGCGGGCACCACTGTCCCGGAGGTGGCTGCGCCGGAGACCACTGACCGCTTCCGTCAACGGGCGAGGAGGGTTTGGGGATGCCCGTCTCCTGGCCGTCGGAGGGGGCGGATCCGGGCGAAGCCCAGCCCGGAGAGTCGTTCATCGTCGCTCCTTCACAGTCCTGCCCGCTCATCGGGGCGGCAGGTTGCCAGCCATCGTGCCACGCGGCGCTCCCGTGCGGGCCTGGGGCCGTATCTCCTTCTTGCCTTCGTGCGCGGGCGGTTCAGCGGGCAGACTGGGCGGATGGCTGATCAGGACGCTCAAACGCCGGTGGCTGTCGACCCTCCGGCCCTCTCCGTACTCCGCTGGGAGGAGTCTCCGGGAGGTTCCGCTGTGGTGCTCCTCGACCAGACGCGGCTGCCCGCCGAGGAGAGGGAGCTGGTGTGTGCCGATGTGCCGTCCCTGGTGCGGGCGATCCGGATGCTCGCGGTGCGGGGGGCGCCCCTGCTGGGCATCGCCGGGGGGTACGGGGTGGCGCTGGCTGCCGTCCGGGGTGAGGACGTGGCTCGGGCCGCGAAGCTGCTGGAGCAGGCGCGGCCCACCGCGGTGAATCTCGGGTACGGGGCGCGCCGGGTGGCACGGGAGTATCAGGCGGCTGTGGAGAGCGGAGCCGGCCCGGAGGCCGCCGCCGCGGTGGCACTCGCCGAGGCGCGTGCCCTGCATCAGGAGGACGCGGCGGCAAGCGGGCGCATGGCGCAGTACGGTCTGGAACTGCTGGCCGAACTGCTGCCGGAAGGAGGCGGGCACCGGTTGTTGACCCACTGCAACACCGGAGCACTCGTGTCCGGCGGTGCGGGTACTGCTTTCGCGGTGGCTCTCCGGGCTCACCGGGAGGGCTGCCTGCGGCAGCTGTGGGTGGACGAGACGCGGCCGCTGCTCCAGGGCGCGCGGCTGACGGCGTACGAGGCCGATCGCAACGGGATGCCGTACAGCTTGCTCACGGACAACGCGGCGGGTTCGCTGTTTGCCGCGGGGGAGGTGGATGCCGTACTCATCGGGGCGGACCGCATCGCCGCCGACGGCTCGGTGGCCAACAAGGTGGGGAGCTATCCGCTGGCGGTGCTCGCGAAGTACCACCATGTGCCTTTCCTCGTCGTGGCACCGACGACGACGGTGGATCTGGAGACGGTGGACGGTACATCGATCGTCGTGGAGCAGCGCTCCGCGGCCGAGGTGACGGAGATCACATCGAAACCGGGTGTGCCGGCCGGGGACGGAGGCGGCGGCATGGCCGTCGCACCCCTGGGAGCCAAGGCGTACAACCCCGCATTCGACATCACGCCGCCCGAACTGGTCACGGCGATCGTCACGGAGGAGGGTGTCATTTCCCCGGTCACGGGGGTCGGACTGGCAGAGCTGTGTGCCAGGTCATCGCAGGTAACGATTAGCTAATGGGATGATGTCGTTTATGAAGGGACGCGTCCTTGTCGTCGACGACGACACCGCACTGGCCGAGATGCTCGGCATCGTGCTGCGGGGAGAAGGTTTCGAGCCGTCGTTCGTAGCGGACGGCGACAAGGCACTGGCTGCTTTTCGAGAGGCCAAGCCGGACCTGGTGCTGCTGGATCTCATGCTGCCCGGACGGGACGGCATCGAGGTCTGCCGGCTGATCAGGGCCGAGTCGGGTGTGCCGATCGTCATGCTCACTGCCAAGAGCGACACGGTGGACGTGGTGGTGGGCCTGGAATCCGGGGCCGACGACTACATCGTCAAGCCGTTCAAGCCGAAGGAGTTGGTCGCCCGGATCAGAGCACGTCTGCGGAGGTCAGAGGAGCCCGCGCCCGAGCAGCTGACGATCGGGGACCTCGTCATCGACGTGGCCGGTCACTCGGTCAAGCGGGAGGGGCAGTCCATCGCCCTCACCCCGCTGGAGTTCGACCTGCTGGTCGCCCTCGCACGCAAGCCGTGGCAGGTCTTCACCCGTGAGGTGCTGCTCGAGCAGGTCTGGGGCTACCGCCATGCCGCCGACACACGCCTGGTCAACGTGCACGTCCAGCGTCTTCGCTCGAAGGTCGAGAAGGACCCGGAGCGGCCGGAGATCGTCGTGACCGTCCGCGGTGTCGGTTACAAGGCCGGACCGAGCTGACATGACCCTGGGCAGCGCTGCTCCGCCACCCGGGGTGCCCGGGGCCCGTACGGAGCGGGCTGCCGGTCCGGTGCGGGGAACTTCCCGTTTCGGCAGGGTCCCGCTGGGCGGCCGGTTGTTCCGCGACCGGACGTCCGGCGGTCCCGTGCCGCGGCTGTTGATGCGCTGGATCAGCGGGCCTCTGCTGCCGGCCGTCCGGCTGTGGCGGCGCAATCTTCAGCTGCGCGTCGTGGCGGGAACGCTGCTGATGTCGATCGCCGTGGTGCTCCTCCTCGGCTTCGTCGTGATCGGCCAGGTCCGTAACGGCCTGCTCGAGGCGAAGGGCAAGGCCGCGCAGACGCAGGCGGCCGGCGGTTTCGCGGCCGCCCAGACCAACGCGAACGCGCCTCTGGTCCCGGGGGACCAGAGCGAGGAGAGCGCCGACGGAATGACGGCCAACACCTCCTGGCGCACGGAACTCGTCGACCAGCTCGCCAGCGGTGGTGCGAACGCGTTCAACGTGGTGGCGCTCAGTGCCGACTCCGTCGGCCACGACACCACCAGCCGCGCCCCGCGCGGCTCGGGCAGCGTGGAGGCGTCGAGCATCCCGCAGAGGCTGCGGGACGACGTCGGCAAGGGCGCGGGCGCCTTCCAGACGTACTCGCTGATCCGGTACTCGTACGGGAAGGACCCGGAGCCCGGGCTCGTCGTCGGCAAGAGGCTCTACGACGTCGACCACAACCCGTACGAGCTGTACTACCTCTTCCCGCTCACGCAGGAGGAGAAGACGCTGACCCTGGTCACGACGACGCTGGCCACGGCCGGCCTGTTCGTGGTCGTGCTGCTCGGTGCCATCGCATGGTTCGTGGTGCGCCAGGTCGTCACGCCCGTACGGATGGCGGCGGGGATCGCCGAGCGGCTCTCCGCCGGCCTGCTCCAGGAGCGGATGAAGGTCACCGGCGAGGACGACATCGCGCGCCTCGGTGAGGCCTTCAACAAGATGGCGCAGAACCTGCAGCTGAAGATCCAGCAGCTGGAGGAGCTCTCCCGCATGCAGCGGCGCTTCGTCTCGGACGTCAGCCATGAGCTGCGCACCCCGCTGACGACCGTGCGGATGGCCGCCGACGTCATCCATGAGGCGCGTGTCGACTTCGACCCGGTCACGGCGCGTTCCGCGGAGCTGCTGGGCGACCAGCTCGACCGCTTCGAGTCGCTCCTCTCCGATCTGTTGGAGATCAGCAGGTTCGACGCGGGGGCCGCGGCGCTGGAAGCCGAACCGATAGATCTGCGTACGGTCGTCCGACGGGTGATCGGTGGTGCCGAGCCGCTGGCGGAGCGCAAGGGGACCCGGATCCGCGTGGTGGGTGACGAACAGCCCGTGGTCGCGGAGGCCGACGCGCGCCGTGTCGAGCGGGTCCTGCGCAATCTCGTCGTCAACGCGGTCGAGCACGGCGAGGGCCGGGACGTCGTCGTGCACATGGGCGTCGCGCAGGGAGCCGTGGCCGTGGCGGTCAGGGACTACGGAGTGGGGCTCAAGCCGGGCGAGGCGACCCGGGTCTTCAACCGCTTCTGGCGGGCGGACCCGGCCCGTGCCCGCACCACCGGCGGCACCGGCCTGGGGCTCTCGATCGCGGTCGAGGACGCCCGCCTCCACGGCGGCTGGCTGCAGGCCTGGGGCGAGCCCGGTGGAGGATCGCAGTTCCGGCTGACCTTGCCGCGTACGGCGGACGAGCCGCTGCGCGGTTCGCCGATACCGCTGGAGCCCGAGGACTCCCGGCGCAACCGCGAGGACCGCGAGCGTGAACAGGCGGTACCGGCGGCGGACGAGCACAGGCTCATGTCCGTACCGAACCAGTCGGGCTCCGCGGCTCACTCCCACCTCGGTGTGCCGGCGCACGGTCCGGCAGCGGCGAGGACGCCGGTGTCGGTGCACCCGGCGGCACTCCCGGGCAGCGGGGCACGTGTGGTGTCGCGTCCGGCCGTGGACCGGACGGACGCGGGCACCGACCCCGAGACGCAGGACCCGGAGCAGGAGGACACCACTCGTGGACACTGACCGCCGACGGGGCGGCCGCGGCCGGGCGGTGCGGCTGTCCGCGCTGCTGGGCTGCGGCGTCGTGGTGCTCGCCGGGTGCGGAGCGATGCCGGTCACCGGTGACGTCAAGGCGGTCGACGCCTCGCAGCCGGGTGATTCACAGGTGCAGGTGTATGCCGTCGCTCCGAGGGAGGGCGCCTCGCCCATCGAGGTCGTCGACGGCTTCCTGGAGTCGATGACCAGCGACGACCCCGACTTCCGGACCACCCGTAAGTACCTGACCTCGGAAGCGGCCCGCACCTGGCAGCCCGGCGAGGGCACCACGGTGCTCGCGAAGGCGCCCAACCGCAACGGGCCCACGATCCACGACAAGGAACGCAGGACCGCCGAGACCACGTACACGCTGACCGGCGAACAGGTGGCGGCGGTCGACGCACAGAGTTCCTACCGTCCCCTCGCCCCCTCGGAGTACTCCCAGATGCTTCATCTGGTCCGTGAGAAGGGGGCCGACGGCAAGCAGGAATGGCGCATCGACATCGTGCCGGACGGTCTGGTGCTCGGGCAGTCCGACTTCAAGCGCCTCTACCGGTCGGTGAACAAGTACTACTTCGCCGGCGGGCGTG